>VGTG01000011.1 GCA_016874795.1 Deltaproteobacteria bacterium
AGGCGTACTTGAACAGTACGTCGAGGAGCCCGGAGGGAGAAGCTCGCGAAGATTCGGTGCTATCGGCCGCCGCAGTAGGGATCTGGTGAGAAATGCAGGCTAGAGCCATCACACGGGGAGCGACTTCCCGGTCGAGCTTCCGGGAGTCCAGTTCGCGCCCCCGTGCACGCTTTCGCGGAGCGTCGTGCCCTGAGACCGCGGCGATCGAACGGAAAGCGGCCGCGCCCGCCGGGCGCGGCCGCCCTTCCTCTACCTCGACCCGCCGATCAAGAGGACGCGGTCGTTCGTCGCGTCGCGCTCGGCGATCAGGAGGACGTTGCCGCTGTCGTCGAAGCCGACGCTGTTCAGCGCCGTCACCGCGCCGAGGATGCCCGAGTCCTTGCTCGAGGCGATCGTCACGTACTCACCGTCGATCCGACGGACCGTCGCGCGCGTCTCCTCGAGGAAGGTCGTGTCGTCGTTCCGCCGCCCGAGCTGCGAGACGAAGAGGACGTCGCCCACGGCGTTGATCCGCGCGCCCTCGATCGTGAAGACGACGTTCGTGCCGCCGGCGAAGGGATCGCCCTCGCACACGACGTCGACGACCTCCTCCGCGTTGCCGAGACGGAGGCAGAGCTTCGCTTCGTCGGTCGCGGGATCGCGCAGCGTGACCTCGAACAGCGCCGCGCCACCGCCCAGGCCGATGCCGCGGACGCGTTCGAGGACGAGTCCGTTCTCGATCGTTCCCTCGCGCGCGAAGGTCTCGAGTCGATCACCGTCGAGCAGGCCGACGTGGTCGAGGATCGGATCGTCCTCGTTCTCGGGGACGAGGCCGAGCTCGACGAGGAGGCGACCCTGCTCGTCGAGGTCGACGACGTCGATCCGGCTCAGGAGGCCGAGACCGGGAAGCTCGCTCTCGCGCTGCAGAAGCGCTTCGACCTCCCCGTCCGCATAGCGGATCAGCATCGGCGACTCGCGGCGACCGGGGAGCGAGAAGTAGGCGTCGCCGCTCTCGTTGATCGCGATCTGGGCGTCGTTCGCGAGTCGCTCCTCGAGCAGGAAGCCCTCGTGCTCGATCCGCACGACTTGCGTGCGATCGGCGAGGTAGAGCGCCAGCGTGCAGCGGTTCCGGACGGTGTCACCCGTGGTCTCCTGCACGCAGTCCTCGGCGCCGCCCGTGAAGGCGACGATCCCGCCGGAGACGATGCGGAAGTTCCCGAGCACCCGGAAGTCCGGCTTGACGACGCCCGGCGGGCCGCCGGCGATCGTGCGGACCTCGCCGTCGGCGGCGTAGTGCAGCTTGTCGGTGTCGAGACCCGTCCCACTGAGGAAGGCGATCTCGCCGGTCGGCGCCATGCGCAGTCGGGTGAGCGTGCCCAGGTCGACGTCGGCCGGCGCGTTGGTCTCGTCGAACAGGACCTCGAACTGGCGGTCGGGACCCGCCTCCAGCACGATGTGGTCGCCGCTCCCGGAGTCGCGCGCGACGATCACGGAGAGGTTGCCGTTTCGCGCGAGGGCCGCGTCTTCGATGTTTCCGACCACGACCCCGTCGGAGCTGACGTCGCCGTTCTGCAGGATGATGCGCGCGGAGCCCGCCGGCGGCTGGGGCGTCGGCGTGGGGCCGGCCGGTACGGTCGGCGTCGGACGAGGCGTGGGAGCTGGACCGCCGCCTCCGTCGCCGCCCCCCCCTCCGCCGCCGCAGCCGAGTGCGACCAGGGCGAGGAGTGCGGTCGTGGAACGAAGACGCGAATGATTGCGCAGCAAGGGGAACCTCCGACGTGGGGATGCCGCCGGGTTCCGAGAGAAGGGTGGGCGAAGGATCGGGGAAGGGGGTCGCGCGGACCGGACTCGGCTGGCACCGAGCAGGTTAGCGTCTGGCGACCCCTGCGGGGAAGCGGGTTTCGCTCCCCCCGTCCGCGTTTGGGGGGAACGGCAGGCAGCACCGGCCTGCCGTTCCCCCTACGTCCTGGACGGCCTCAAGCGGCTTCGGCGGTCCGTTCCAGCTCCGGAAGCTCGGCCCCCAGGAACCATTCCATGGGGTATCCCGTGTACTTCGCGATGCGGAAGAGCACGTCCGTCGTCGGGATCCGGCCGTTCATGTAGTTGTACACGGCCGAAAGGCTCAGCCCGAGGTCGTACGCGAACGCCTTCGGCTCGTCTCGCACCACGAACCGGATGCGCTCCGACAGGACTCTGGGATCGATCGGGGTTGCTGTGACCATGGTTCCTTTCTCCTTTCTTCCCCCCGGCTCGGCGGCCGGGGGTCTCGTTCACCGCGTTTTCCTCGAAGACGAAAAAAAAGGCCGCTGGGTTTCGCCCAGCGGCCTTTCCTTCCTCGAGGATCCGAATTTCCTACGGATCTCCTCGTTTCAGGCCGCTGGGCGGGCCGTCGTCGCGAATCGTCGCGACCGCGAGGCGCTTGGTCTGAGCGCACGAGGTCGAGACGGCCCACGGGGAGGCGAAGCGAACGACGACCGCTGCGTCGATCTCGCCGTGGGCTCGCCAGGCGTGATTTGCGGTCATCGAATTCATCTCTTCGCTCTTCTCCCAAAGACGGCGCTGATTGGCCGTGGGTAACGGTTTTCCATGCGCATCGCGCGATTGCAAGTCAAGTGTCTCCACGGCCGTGGAACGCGCTCATTCGGAGGCGCCCGATCCCTCGGCTCCTTCGAGAAGGGTCTGGAGCTCGATCCAGCGATCCATGCGCTCGGACAGCCGCCGTGACAGGGCGACGTGGCGCTGCTGCTCGGCGCCCGCATCGAAGGCCGGGTCGGCGTAGGAGTCGGGGCTCGCGAGACGAGACTCGAGCTCGGCCTTCTCGCGCTCGAGGTCCGCGACCTCGCGCTCGACGACGGCGAGCTCCTGGCGGAGCGGACGCGTGCGCGCGGCGAGATCCTGGCGCGCTTCCGCGGCGCGACGACGTTCCTCGCGGCGGCCGCGTCCGGAGCGCGACATCTCGTCCGTCGCGGCTTCGAGCTCGGAAGCATCTACCGCGGCGGCCGTCTCGCGCCCCCGCTTCCAGAGGTAGTAGCTCCAGTCGCCGGGATACTCCGTGACGGCGCCGCTCTCGATGCGCACGACCCGCTGCGCGACCTCGCGGATGAAGTGCGCGTCGTGGCTGACGAAGCAGAGCGCTCCCTCGTACTCGCGCAGTGCCTGGATGAGCGCGTCGAGGGACGGGATGTCGAGGTGCGTCGTCGGCTCGTCGAGAAGAAGGACGCTCGGCGGGTCGAGGAGGATCTTCGCGAGCGCGAGCCGGCTCTTCTCGCCTCCGCTCAGGACCGAAGCGCTCTTCTGCACGTCGTCGCCGACGAAGAGGAACGAGCCGAGGAGCGTGCGCACGAACGTCTCGCTCTCGTCCGGCGCCGCGGACCATGCGTTCTCGAGCACCGTCTTGCCGAGATCGAGGAGCTCGTGGCGGTGCTGTCCGTAGTAGCCGATCGTCGCGCGAAGCCCCGGACGCCGCGTCCCGCTCGCGGGCTCGAGCACGCCGCCGAGGAGCTTCAGCAGCGTCGACTTGCCCGCTCCGTTCGGGCCGACGAGAACGGTCCGCTCGCCGCGGCGGAGGAAGAAATCGAATCCGTCGTAGACGACCTTCTTTCCGTAGGCGTAGCGAACGCCTTCGAGCGCGAGGGCGATCTCGGAAGTGCGCTCCGGCTGCGGGAAACGGATGCGCACGCGCGGGCCTTCGCGCTCGAGGACGATCCGCTCCTCCTTCGCGAGCGCCTTGATGCGGCTCTGGACCTGCGTCGCTTTCGTGTTCTTCGCGCGAAAGCGCTCGATGAAGCGCTCCGTCTGGCGGATGCGCCGCTCCTGCGCGCGTGCCGCGGCCTCGCGTGTCGCGCGGCGCTCCTCACGCTCGCGGACGTAGTCGTCGTAGTTGCCCGCGTATCGCGTGAGCGTCGTGCGATCGATCTCGAGGATCGACCGCACCGTCGCGTTCAGGAACGCGCGATCGTGGGAGATGACGACGAGGGTCGCGGGCGTGCTCGCGAGGATCCCCTGCAGCCAGAGCACCGATTCGAGGTCGAGGTGGTTCGTCGGCTCGTCGAGGAGGAGCACGTCCGGAACGTCGACGAGAAGGCGCGCGAGCTCCGCGCGCATCGCATAGCCGCCGGAGAACGTCGCGAGCGGTCGCTCCTCCTCTCCCGGCCGGAAGCCGAGCCCGGCGAGGACGCGACGCGCGCGCGCCTCGCGGTCGTGTCCGCCGATCTCCGCGTACGCGGTGTGCGCGTCGGCGAGGCGCGCGGCGAGGCGCTCCCTCTCCCCCGAGGTCGCGGCCGTCGCGAGCGCGTCCGGCAGCGTGTCCAGCTCTTCCTGGACCTCGGCGAGCCGGCCGCTCGGCCGCAGCGCCGCGGCGAGCGCGGTCTGGCGAGGCTCGGTCATCACCTCCTGCGGCAGGTGGCCGATCGTCAGACCGCGTGTCTTGCGGATCGAGCCGGCGTCCGGGTGATCGTGGCCGAGAAGAAGGGAGAGCAGAGTCGACTTCCCTGCTCCGTTCGGCCCGACGATGCCGAACCGGTCGCCTGGCCCAAGCGTCACGGTGACGTCGCGCAGGAGCACGCGCGCGCCGAAGCTCTTCCCGACGTTCTCGAGCGTGATCATGGCGAAACGGGGATCTTGCCTTCCCCGGCGGTGCAGCATAAACGACCGCGTGTTCGACGTGCACGCACCCGAGCACAAGGCGGGACGGTAGCGTGGATCTCGCGCTGCCGGGCAAGGTCGCCATCGTCACCGGCGCGAGCAAGGGCATCGGCCGGGAGATCGCACGCGAGCTCGCAGGAGCGGGCGCGGATCTGGTCGTGAACGCGCGCGGCCGCAAAGCGCTCGAAGAGGTTGCCGCGGAGCTCCGGACGTCGGGGCGCGCGATCGAAGTCGTCGCCGCCGACGTGGCGACGCCGCAGGGAGCCGCGGAGGTCGTCTCGCGTACGCGCGAGCGCTTCGGCCGCGTCGACGTCCTCGTCAACAACGCCGGCAAGGGCTCGCCCAAGCGCCTCCTCGACCTCACCGAAGACGACTGGCACGCGAGCTTCGAGCTGAACTTGATGAGCGCGGTACGCTTGTCGACGGCATGCGTCCCGATCATGCAGGCCCAGGGGGGCGGCCGCATCATCAACATCTCCTCGCGGGTCGGTCGCCAGCCCGACGCGTTCTTCGCTCCCTACGCGGCGGCGAAGGCGGCGCTGATCAACTTCACGAAGACCCTCGCCAACGCCTTCTCGAAGGACGGCGTCCTCTCGAACTGCATCGTTCCGGGGCTGATCCGCACCGAAGCCGTCGAGGAGGCGGCGCAGCGGAGCGCGCAGGCGACCGGGAAGTCGGTCGAGGAAGTGTTCGCCGCGACTCTGAAGAAGCGACCCATCCCGGTCGGTCGGCTGGGAGAGCCGGCGGACATCGCCGGACTCGTAGTCTTTCTCGCTTCCGATCGCGCCGGATGGATCACCGGCAGCACGTTCACCGTCGACGGCGGGATCGTGCCGACGGCTCCTTGAGATGAACTTCGCGTTCAGCGAGGACGAGCAGAAATTTCGTACCGAGCTGCGCGCGTTCCTCGCCTCCGAGCTGCCGTCGTGGTGGCGCGGAATGTTCGTCGACGACCCGCGCGCGATGCCGTTCACGCGAGCGTTCTCCCGGAAGCTCGCCGAGCGCGGGTGGCTCACCATGGCCTGGCCGAAGGAGTGGGGCGGCGCGGAAGCGAGCCCGTGGAAGCAGGCGATCCTCCGCGAGGAGATGTGGGCGCACGACGAGCCGCGCGGGCCGCAGTACATGAACCTGAACTACATCGGCCCGTGCATCCTGCGGTTCGGCAGCGAAGCGCAGAAGAGGCGCTTCCTTCCGCCGATGGCGGCCGGCGACGTCCTCTGGACGCAGGGTTTCTCGGAGCCCGGCGCGGGCTCGGATCTGGCCGCCGTCGCGACGCGCGCCGAGCCGAGCACCGACGGCTTCGTCGTGAACGGGCAGAAGATCTGGAACAGCTACGCCGATGCTCCCGCCGAATGGTGCTTCCTGCTCGCGCGCACGAGCGTTGCGGCGAAGCGCCATCACGGCCTCTCGGTGCTGCTGGTCGACATGCGCACCGCCGGAGTCGACGTGCGGCCGATCGACAGCATGGCGGGGCCGCACGAGCTGAACGAGATATTCTTCGAGGACGTCGCCGTGCCGCGCGACTGCTTGCTCGGCGAGGCCGGGCAGGGCTGGGAGATCGTCACCGCCGGCCTCACCTTCGAGCGAGTCGGGATCGCCCGCTACGCCCGCGCCGGACGTGTGATCGAGCTCCTCGTCGAGCACGCCGGGGCGACGGGGCTCGCAGGCGATTCCGAGGTGCGGTCGAAGCTCGCGAGGCTTCGCGTGCAGTACGAGGCGGCGCGTCTCCTCAACTATCGCGCGATCTCCCTACAGGCGGCCGGCCGGGTCCCCGCCGTGGAGGCGTCGATCGCGCGGCTCCACAACACGCAGCTCGAGCAGCAGGTGAGCGACGTCGGTCTCGAGATCCTCGGTCTCGCCGGACAACTCACCGCCGACGATCCGGCGGCGCCGCTCACGGGCCTGCTGCACCGGCAGTGGGTGCGGACCATCCCGACCACGATCACGGCGGGAACGCTCGAGGTGCAGAAGAACATCATCGCCGAGCGCGGGCTCGGCCTGCCGCGTGCGCGCTGAAGCGAGCTTTGGAGCAGCCGTGGACTTGAACCTTTCGGCGGAGCAGACGATCCTCGTCGAATCCGCGCGGGAGCTTCTCGGCAGACGCTCGCCGCTCGCCGCGGTCCGGGCGCTCGAAGCGGCGGGTCGTGGATTCGATCGCGAGCTCTGGCGTGAAGTCGCCCGGCTCGGCTGGGTCGGGCTCACTCTTCCGAGCGAGGGCGGTCACTTCGATCTGCTCGATGTCGCGCTCCTCGCCGACGAGATGGGACGCGCTCTCTTCCCGTCGCCGTTCGTACCGACCGTCGCCATGGGGGCGTGGCTCATCGACGCCTTCGGCGACGAGGAGCAGCGCCGGCGATGGCTTCCCCGCCTCGCGACGGGAGAGCTCGCCGTGACGGTCGCGCTCGCGGAGCCGGGCGCGCGAAGTCTCTGGGATCCGCCGGGGCTCGCGATCGCCGGCGGTCGTCTGAGCGGACGGAAGCTCTTCGTCCCGTTCGCTGCGGAGGCGGATCTGGTGCTCGTCGCCGTCGCCGGTCCGGCCGTCGTCGCGGTCGAGCGGGAGGCGAGCGGACTCGTTTGCACGCGCCACGACGCGCTCGGCGGCGAGCCGCTCTACGCTCTCGCCTTCGAGAGCGTGTCGTGCGAGCCAGTCGCAGCACACCCGACGGCGCTCCCTCGTGCGCTCGACCGCGGCGCCGTCGCGACTCTCGCCTACCTCGCGGGCGCGTGCGAGCGCGTCCTCGAGATGAGCGTCGCGCACGCCAGGATGCGAGAGCAGTTCGGCCGCCCGATCGGCTCCTTCCAGGCGATCGCGCATCGCTGCGTCGACATGCGCAGCGACGTCGATGCACTCCGGGTTCTCGTTCATCAGGCGGCGTGGTGCCTCGCGGCTGGCGAGGCCGCTGACGTCGCGGTGGCGAGCGCGCTCGCCTACGGGCTCGAGGCGGTGCGGCGAATCCTTCGCCACGCGCACCAGGTGCACGGCGCGATCGGGTTCTCGATGGAGTACGACCTCCAGCTCTTCACGCGCAGGATGAAGGCCGCCGAGCTCGGCTGGGGTCCGGCGGCGCTGTACCACGAGTGCGTCGCTCGCGCGATGGGGCTCGGATGACGCTTGGCGAAGTGCTGCGGCGCGAGGCGCGCGCGCGGCCCGGAAAGACGGCCGTAGTCGACGCGCGGACCCGCCTCACCTACGCCGCGCTCGACGAGCTCGTCGATCGCGGCGTCGCGGGTCTCCGCGCACACGGTGTGCGACCCGGCGAGACGGTCTCGTGCCTTCTCCCGAATCGTGCCGAGGCCGTCGTGCTCTTCTACGCGACGGCGCGGCTCGGCGCGGTCTACTCGCCGATCGTGCCGATCTACGGCGCGCGCGAGGTGCGCTTCATCCTGCGCCAGACCGGGAGCGTCCTCGCCGTGGTGCCGTCGCACTTTCGCGGCGTGGACTATCCGGCGTTGATCGAGCGAGTGCGGCCCGACGTGCCCTCGCTCCGCTCTCTCGTGGCGATCGACGAAGCGTTTCCCTCCGGCTTCCTCGGCTCGCCTCGCGCTCGCGCCGGCGACGGACCGGCCGAGCCGGGCGCGATCGCGACCATCCTCTACACGTCGGGAACGACGGCCGATCCGAAGGGCGCGCTGCACAGCCACCGCACGCTCCTCACGGAAGCGAGCGCCACGGAGCAACTGCATCGTCTCGGCGACGACGAGGTGTTCGTGATGCCCTCGCCTGTGAGCCACATCTCGGGGCTTCTCTACGGGATGCTGCTGCCGATCACTCTCGGTGCGACGAGCGTGCTCATGGAAACGTGGGACCCGGAACGATTTCTCGACCTCGTCGAGCAGGAGCGAGGCACCTACTCCGCGGGCGCGACTCCGTTCTTGCAAGGCGTCGTCGACTCGCCGACCCTCGCGCGGCGGGATCTTCGCTCGCTTCGCATCTTTCCGTGCGGGGGCGCGGACGTGCCGCCCGAGCTGATCCGACGTGCGATCGACCGCCTCGGCATCCGCAGCGGCCGCGGCTACGGCTCGACGGAGTTCCCGAGCATCACCAGCTCGTCGGGCCGAGGCGTGCCGCTCGCGAAGCGCGCCGAGACCGACGGTGCGCCGATCGGTCCGAACGAGATCGAGCTGCGCGACGACGCGGGAAACCGCGTGCCGGTGGGCGGCACCGGAGAGGTCTGGGCGCGTGGGCCGGAGCTCTTCCTCGGCTATCGCGACCCGTCACTCGACGCCGAGGCCTTCGACGCGGCGGGGTTCTTTCGCACCGGCGATCTCGGGTTCGTCGACGGTGACGGCTACCTCACCATCACCGGGCGCGTGAAGGACATCATCGTGCGCGGCGGCGAGAAGATTTCCGCGAAGGAGATCGAGGATCTCCTCTTCGAGCACCCGAAGGTGCGCCACGTCGCCGTCGTCCCGATGCCCGACCCGAAGCTCGGCGAGCGCGTCTGCGCATTCGTCGTCCCGGCCGACCCCGCTTCACCGCCGGCGCTCGAGGAGCTCGTCGGCTTTCTCACCGAGCGAGAGCTGTCGCGGCGCAAGCTGCCGGAGCGGCTCGAGATCGCCGAGGACCTCCCGACGACCGCGAGCGGAAAGATCCGCAAGGACATGTTGCGGGAGTCCATCGCGGGGAAGGCTCGCGGTGGGTCCTCGGAGGGACCCCGTTGAACGCGAGGACGAAGCCGGGCTATTCGGAGACATGCGACAGCAGCGGGTGAAAGCGAAACGGGCGCGTCCCCGGCGGGCGAAGCGCGACCCCGTCACGGCGGAGATCATCCGCGGCGCGATGGAGACGGTCGCCTTCGAGATGGCGACGCACGTGAGCCTCACCGCGACGACGCCGATCCTGAACCAGTCGAACGAGCGCAACGCGACCATTCTCGACGCGAGCGGCGCGCTCGCCGCTCTCTCGGTCGGCATCCCACAGTTCATGCTGTCGTCGACATTGCCGATCCGCTTCGCCCTCGACTTCTTCGGCCCGGACGGGCTGTTCGAAGGCGACGTCCTGGTCGCGAACGACCCGTATCACGGCGGCGGACATCTCCCCGACTACAACGTCTTCGCGCCCGTCTTCCACGAGGGCGAGATGGTCTTGATCGCTTCGATCCAATGCCATCACGCCGACACCGGCGGCGGCATGCCGGGCGGCTACAACGCGGACGCGCCCGACATCTGGGCCGAAGGTGTGCGCTTCCCGGTGATCAAGCTCTGGGAGCGCGGCGTCGAGCGGCGCGACATCACGTACTTCATGCAGGTGAACAACCGCACGCCGACCTTCGTCGGCGACCTTCGCGCGCAGGTCGGCGCCGCCCAGCTCGGCGTCCGGCGCCTGAAGGCGATGCTCGCGCGGCACGGAACGGCGGCGGTACGCAGCGCGGTGGACGAGATGATCGAGCTCGCGGCGCGCCGCTTCCGGAAGGCGGTCTCGAGCTGGCCCGACGGCGTGTACACCTCGGACGTCTGGGTCGACCACGATCCCAAAGGGAATCCGGACATCCATCTCCACTGCGCGGTCACGGTGCGCGGCGACCGGCTGACGATCGACTTCACGGGCTCCGACAGCCGTCCGGAGATCCAGGCCTACTCGTCGTACGGCAACACCCGCGGCTACGTCGTGGCGCAGCTTGCCTCGATGATGGATCCGACGATCCCGAAGAACGAAGGATTCTTCCGTGCGATCGAGCTGATCGTGCCCGAGGGATCGTGCCTGAATCCTCCGCCCGGGCGATCGGTCGCCGCTGGAACGCATCATCCCGGTACGGAGGTCGGCGAAGCGATCGCGCTGGCGCTCGCCCAGGTGATTCCCGAGCGGTCGTGCCCACAGGTGTACAAGATCGGAATGCCGACGGTGATCTTCGGAAAGGATCCGAAGACGGCGCGGCTCTTCATCGACAACTCGGCGGACACGATCGCGGCGCACTGCAGCGCGGTGCACGGCCGGGACGGCTGGGGCTCGATGAACGCGAGCTTCGGCAACCTCATCCGTGCGACGGCCGAGATCAACGAGTCCATCTTTCCGCAACGCCAGCTCGCCCGCGACTACATCACGGACAGCGGCGGCCCGGGCCAGTTCCGCGGCGCGCCCGGGACGCTCTATCGGAAGCAGCTTCTCGCACCCGCCAACGTCTACACCTACGTCGTCGGGCGGAAGTATCCGATGCCCGGCATCGCAGGTGGGAAGCCGGGCGCTCCGAATCGGCTCACGCTGAAGGTCGGCGGCGCTGCCGAGGAGGCGGACGATACGAGCCGGCTCGTCGCGCACGCCGCCGGCGAAGCGATCGCCTACGCGTACGGCGGAGGCGGCGGGTGGGGAGATCCTCTCCAGCGCGAACCCGCCCGGGTACTCGACGACGTGCTCGACGAGTACGTGTCCGTGGAGAGCGCCCGGCGCGACTACGGAGTGGTCCTGACGGGCTCGCTCGAGGACCTGACGCTCGTGATCGACCAGCCTGCTACCGTCGCCCTTCGCGCGAAGCTTCGATCGACCCGTATTGCTTGACGTACGGCGCGGTTCGTCGCACCAGTCGAAGATGCGAAAGATGGTTTTCCTCTGCCGGCGTCGGCCCGACATCACGCACGACGAGTACGCGCGACGCGTCCTCGAGGGGCACGTGCCGCTCGCAATCCGGCACCATCCGACGATGCGCCACTACGTCGTCAACATCGTCGAGCGCGTCGCGGTGCCGGGCTCGGCGGATCTCGACTCGGTCGCCGAGCTCTCGTTCGAGACGCTCGAGGACTATCGCGAGCGCCTCTACGACTCACCCGAGGGCGAGAAGATCATCGGTCGCGACGTCGTGGGCTTCATGGGCGGAGCGCACTCCTACGATTGTACGGAGCACGTGCATCGCCGCCCGGAACGCCGCTTCGGCGAGCGGACGCCGGGCGTCAAGCTCGTCGAAGGTCTGAAGCGGAAGCCCGAGCTCGCGCACGACGAATTCGTAGCGCAGTGGCTCGAGCGACACGTGCCGCTCGTCCTCGAGCACCTGCCGGGCGTCACGCACTGCGTGACGAACGTCGTCGACCAGCGGGTCTCGCCGGCGGGCGAGGATTTCGATCTCTTCTTCGAGATCGGCTTTGCCGGGGAGCAGCAGCTCCGCGGCGCTTTCGCGTCGCCGAAGTCCGGAGGACGACTTTCGATCGAGAGCGACTCCGCGCGCCTCGTCGGCGCGGTCGAGGCCTGGCGCGTCGCCGAGTTTCCGCAGAAGTAGCCGGAGCGCCGGCTACCGAAGCGCGAAGCCGAGCAGCGTTTCGAGCTCGCCGAGCGCCTGAGCCGGATCGTCGACCTTGATCGTCGCCATGCCGAGCTGGCGCGCGGTCTTCAGGTTCCGCCCGATGTCGTCGAGGAAGATCGCCTCGACGGGCTTCACGCCGAGGCGGTCGCAAGCGATCTCGTAGATGCGCGGGTCGGGCTTCCGCATGCCCTCGACGGCGGACTCGACGACGGCGTCGAAGTGCGGGCCGAGGAGGTTCATCTGCGGCTCGCCGCTCCGCCAGTTGTTCGTGAGAGCGGCGGTCCGCAGGCCGCGCGCGCGGATGCGGCGGATCGCCTCGAGCATCTCCGGCCGAGGTCCGGCGATCGTGGCGATGCGCAGCATCATGTCCCGCGCCGAGAAGGGCGGACAGACGGCCGCGCAGTCCTCGTCGAAGGCGAGGAAGAACTCGTCGAGCTCGAGCTCGCCGCGCTCGAGCCTCGACCACGCGCCGGACGAGCCGGTGTCGACCACGACGCGGTTCACGAAGCCCGCGGGGATGCCGATCTCGGTCTCGTACGCCGCGATCGCGTGCAGCGGAGAGCCGACGACGACTCCGCCAATGTCGAAGATGACGGCGCGCCTTGCGGCGTCCGTGCGCTCGGGCTCTCGCGTCGTGCTCATGCTCGCAGTCCCTAGTGCACCGCCGTCGAGATAGCGTCAAGCAGATTGCCGTTCATCGGCGTCGAGGGGCGGTAAGATGTTGACGCTATCTCGACGGCGGTGCACTAGCACTGGAGACGGTGGATTCCGCGTGCGAAGGTCGGTCGTGCACCGCCGTCCTCTGCTCGATCTGCTCGATCGCTACGCGTCGCTTCATCCGGGCGAGGACGAAACGGTCCAGCGCATGCAGGCCTTCATCCGTGCGCACGCCGATTGCTTCGCGCGGACGTGCCTCGCGGGCCACGTCACCGGCTCCGCGTGGGTCGTTTCCGCGGACCACCGGAGCGTCCTCCTGACGCATCACGCACGCCTTGGCCGCTGGCTCCAGCTCGGCGGTCACGCCGACGGCGAGACGGATCCGTTCGAGGCGGCGCTGCGCGAGGCGCGCGAGGAGTCGGGCATGGAGGACTTCCGCGAGGTCTCCGGAGACGTGCCGCCCGTGCCGCTCGACGTCGACGTGCACCCGATCCCGGCGCGCGGCGCGGAGCCGGAGCACTTCCACTTCGATGTCCGGTACCTGCTGATCGCGGCGCCCGGTCAGCGCATCGTACGTTCGGACGAGTCGAACGATCTCCGCTGGGTCCCCGCCGACCGCGTCGAGGAGCTCTCCGACGAGGAGAGCCTATTGCGCCTCGCGCGCAAGGCGCGAGCTCTTCTCCGCTCGCCCTAGTCTAGCGCGCGTCGGTGTGCGCGTCTGCCGGGGGCGAGACCAGCGGTCGCCGCCAGGGCCAGCGCAGCCACGAGAACAGCGCGCGTCCTCGCACCGCACCCCCGAAGTCGTCGAGCAGCGAGTACGCGACCGGCGTCACGAGCAGCGTGAGCAGCAGGCAGAGCGTCTGCCCGCCGATGATCACGTTCGCCATCGAAGCGCGCGAAGCCGCTCCGGGTCCCGTCCCGAGCGCGATCGGGACCATGCCCATCACGAGCATCACCGTCGTCATCAGGATCGGACGCAAGCGGACGTGGTTCGCTTGCAGGATCGCCTCGTCGCGCGGCATGCCGCCCGCGCGGAGCTGGTTCGTGTAGTCGACCTGCAGGATGCCGTTCTTCTTGACGATCCCGAAGAGCATGAAGAGCCCGAGCACCGAGTAGAGGTTCAGGCTCTGTCCGAGGATCAGGAGCGAGAGCAGCGCGAACGGCAGCGAGAGCGGCAGCGAGAGCAGGATCGAGATCGGATAGATGAAGCTCTCGAACTGCGCGGCGAGCACCATGTACATGAAGACTGCGCTCAGCGTGAACGCGAGGGCGAAGCTCTGGCCCGTCTCCGCCATGTTCTCGGCGTCGTGCGACATGCGCACCGAGTAGAGGCGCGGGAGACCGATCTCGGCGATGATCTTCTGCACCTTCGTGACCGCGTCGCCGAGCGCGATGCCTTCGAGGTTCGCGACGATCGTCATCTGCCGCTGGCGGTCGAGGCGCTCGATCTCCGCGGGTCCGCGCTCCTCCTCGAGCGAGACGAGGCTCGAGAGACGGACGAGCTCGCCGTTCGGGCGCGCCACCGTCATGTTGTAGACGGAGCGCGGATCCTGCCGGTTCGAGAGCGAGGCGCGCAGCCACACGTCGTACTGCTCGTCGTCGACCTGGAAGTTCGTCACCGGCTCCCCGCCGACGAGGGTGCGAAGCGTCGCCGCGACCTCCTCGACCGGAATGCCGAGGTCCGCTGCCTTCTGTCGATCGATCTGGACGCGGATCTCCGGCTTTCGCAGGGCCAGGCTCGAGTCGACGTCGACGAATCCGGGGATCGCCCGCATGCGCTCGAGGAGCTTCTGGCTGATCCGGTCGAGCTGGCCGAGGTCGGGGCCCATGATGTCGAAGCTGAAGTCGGTGCTGCGGCGGCCGCTGACGAAGGCGTTCGCTACCTGCACGCTCGGCCGGAGCTCGGGGTACTCCACGAGGAGGTCGCGGGCCTCGGCCATGACGTCCTTCTGCGAGAAATCGCGTTCTTCGAGGTCGCTCAACTTGACGTACACGCTTCCGCGGGTGACGTCGCCTTCGCCGCTGTTGGAAGCCCGCTCGCCGATCGCGACGAGGGTGTGCTCGACGCCGCGAAGCTCGGTGAGCCGTCGTGCGACTTCCTCGAAGAGGCCGGTCGCGCGGTCGAGCGTGTAGCCCTCCGGCGCCTGCAGCACGACCTCGAACTCGCTCTGGTCGTCCTGCGGGATGAAGTCCTTGCCGACCGCCTTGAAGATCGGGACCGTGCTCGCGATCGAGATCACGCTCGCGAGAACGATCACCCAGCGGTGGCGGAGAGAGAACGTGAGGAGGGAGCCGTACGCGCGGTCGATCGCGCGGTAGATGCGGTGCTCCTTCACGGAGTCCTTGCTCTCCGCCCGGGGGCGCAGGAACCGCGAGCAGAGCATCGGCGTCAGCGTGAACGAGATCAGCATCGAGACCAGGATCGCGATCGCCGTCGTCAGGCCGAACTCGTGCAGGAAGCGCCCGGTCATGCCGGACATGAAGGCGAGCGGCACGAAGATGACGACGAGCGAGAAGGTCGTCGCCATGACCGCGAGACCGATCTCGCGCGTGCCGTCGATCGCCGCCTGGTACGGCGTCTTTCCCAGCTCCTCGATGTGCCGGTAGACGTTCTCGAGCACGACCACGGCGTCGTCGATGACGATGCCGACGGAGAGGATCAGCGCGAGGAGCGTCACGTTGTTCAGCGTGAAGCCGAGCGCCCACATCGCGGTGAAGGTCGCGATGATCGACGTCGGGATCGCGACCGCGGCGATCAGGGTCGACCGCATGTCGCCCATGAAGAGGATCGTCGAGAGAGCGACGAGGATCCCTCCGAGGAGGAGATGGAACTGCGCCTCGTCGATCGAGCGGCGGATGAAGCGGCTCTGGTCCTTGACGATCTCGATCTTGATGTCCGAGGGCATCGCGGCTTGCAGCTCGGCGAGCTTCTTCTTGACGTCGCGTGCGACCTCCGCCGTGTTCGCACCGGACTGCTTCCGGATCTCGAGCGTGAGAGCACGCTGGCCGTCGAGGCTCGCGTAGGAGCGCGGATCGACCCAACCGTCGACGACGGTCGCGATGTCGCGGAGCGTGACGGGCCGCTCGCCGAGCGAGCCGATGACGAGGCTCTCGAAGTCCTCGACCCGTTTCATGCGACCCATCGTGCGGAGGACGAGCTCGCGCGAGCCCTGATCGATGCGGCCTCCGGGCAGCTCGACGTTCTGCGACTGGAGCGCGCGCCGCACTTGCGCGATGGAGAGCCCGAACGCGTCGAGCAGGTCCGTGTCGACGTAGATCTGGATCGCGCGCTTGCGCCCGCCGGTCAGGTCGACGCCGCCGACGCCGGAGACGGTCTCGAGGTTCTGCTTGAGCGTGCGGGTCGCGATCTCGGTGATCTCGCGAAGGTCGCGGTTCCCGGACACGGCGACGCGGAGCACGGGGACGTCGTCGAGATCGAAGCGGATCACGACGGGCGGCTCGACGTCGTCGGGGAGCTTGCCCTGCGCGGCGGCGACCTTGTCGCGTACGTCCTGCGCCGCTTGGGCCGCGTCGCGCTCGAGCTCGAACCCGACCATGATGTAGGAGACGCCTTCCATGCTCCGCGAGCTCAGGCGGTCGATCCCTTCGATCTGATTGACCGACTCCTCGAGCGGCTTCGTGACCTGCGTCTCGACCTCCTCGACGGAGGCGCCCTTCAGCGTCGTGACGACGCTCGTGAACGGGAAGTCGAGGCTCGGATAGAGGTCCACGCCGAGGCGCGTGTAGGAGAGCGCGCCCAGCACGACGAGCAGCATCACGAGCATCGTCGCGAAGACGGGACGACGAACGCAGATCTCGGCGATGCGGCTCACGAGTTGGTCTCGTCGTCGAGGCGGGCCTCGCGCTCGGTCACGCGGGCGCCGTCGACCAGATGGGTGAGCCCGCTCGTCGCGATGCGGTCTCCGGCCGAGAGGCCTTCCAGGATCTCGACGCGGGTGCCGAGGCGCGTGCCGGCGTGCACGGTGCGGCTGCGCGCCGTTCCTTCCTCGTCGATCACGAAGACGCGCTCGACGCCGGCGTACTCGATCAGCCCCTCCGCGGGGATGACCACGACCTGGTCGTCGACACCGGTGATCACCTCGGCCTTCGCGAAGAAGCCGGGCTTGAGACGTCCCTCGGCGTTCGGGACGAGCGCTTCGATCGTGAGCGCGCGGTGCTCCGGATCGGCCGCGGGGCTGATGCGCGTGACGCGGCCGTGGATGACGAGATCGGGATACGCGGCGGCGCGTGCGCGGACGGGATCGCCCGGCTCGAGCTCCGCGGAGTAGCGCTCGGGGATCTCGCCGCGCAGCCGGAGAGGATCGTCCGCGACGAGGACGTAGAGAGTCGTCCCGGTGCGGACGTAGTTCCCGACGTCGACGAGCCGCTGCGCGATCCGGCCGCGGAACGGCGCGCGGACCTTCGTCTTCTCGACCTGGATCGCGAGCACCTCGCGGCGGGCCTGCGCAACGTCGAGAGCGCTCGTCAGCTCGTCGAACTCCTGCGGCGAGATGACGCCCTGGTCGCGGAGACGCCGGGCGCGCTCCTCGTCGCGCTTCGAGCGCTCGAAGACGGCCTCGGCCTCGGCGAGCTTCGCCTCGAGCTCGGCTCCCGCGAGCGTCGCGAGAACCTGATCGGCTTCGACCTGGTCGCCGAGGTCGACCTTTACCTCGAGAAGTCGCCCCTCGACCTCGGCCGCGACCTCTGCGCGCGCGTCGGCGTGCAGCGTCCCGACGAAGTCGACCGTGCGCTCGAGGCTCTGGACCGCGGCGAGCTCCGTCGTGACCGCGATCGCCGGCGTTTCCTCCTTCTGCTCGGCGCGGGCGTCGACGTCGCCGGAACCGGAGCACGCGAGGAGGGAGAGGCTCGCCGCGAGCGCCACGCCGACCGCCGCGAGCCCCGCTCGCGTGCCGGCGGTTCGGCGTCGAACCGGCTCCGCGGGACGGACCCCGCATCCGGAGAGGAAGAGGGTGACGAGCTCCTTCGCGACGGCGTCGCGGCGTTTCTGGCTGGCGTCGCCGCCGAGCACCTGGATCGCCGTGCGGGCCATGCCGAGGAAGACGTGCGCCGCGAGCGTCGAGTCGACGTCCGCGCCCCGGACGGCCCGCCTTTCCCGGTCGATCGCGCGGGCGACCGCGTCCGTGACCGAGGTCCGGCGCTCCTGCCAGGCGCGCGCCTCACCCTCGGGAAGTCGGTCCTCGTAGCGCTGCAGGAGGGTCAGGAGCTGGGGCTTGCCGGCGAAATACTCGAGCATCTTCGACATCGCCGCGCGGAGCAGGTTCTCGAGGGACGCGTCCCCCCCGAGCATCCGGATGAACTCCTGGTGGGACTCGTCGAGGCGGCGGGCCACGCTCGAGACGAAGAGCTCCTCCTTGGTCGGGAAGTATCGGTACAACGTGCCCTTCCCGACACCGGCGCGGGCCGCGACGTCCTCCATGAGGACGGCATGGAAATCCCGCTCCGCGAACTCGTCGGAGGCGGCCGCGAGGATGGCCTCGCGCTTCGCGTCGCTCTTCTGTCTGCCGGCCATGCAGTGCGGGTACCGGTTCGCTCTCTACAGAACGGAACTGACCGGTCAGTTCCGTTTTTAGGGGTCGGTCCGGGACGGGTCAAGGGGTGCGCGCGCGACACGGACCTCCGGGAGCGTGCCAGCGGGTTCCCTATAGGGGATGCGTCAAATGAAAAAGGAATTGACTGCGTCCAGGCCGAGAACGTAGCGTCCAGGCAAGCCCACGGTCCCGCCGCGATGCGTCGGGGCGAGGGATCTCGTTTCACATCTCGAATCTAGTTCCGATGGAGCCATCCTCGCTCCGTCCTCTCAGGAGGTCGTCATGTTCCGGCCGGCGCGCGCATTCCTTCTCTCGGGAGCGGGGCTCCTCTGCCTCGCGGTCGCCCAACCCGCCGAGGCGTTCGTTCCGATCGCCACCGCGAACCAGGTGACGAACACCAAGAACGGGCGGAACGAGAGCCCCGCCGTCGACACCGCGGGCAGGGTCGTCGTCTTCGTCTCGAACTCCGATCACGTCGCCGGAGTGCTGAACGCACCCGGCGGAGCGTTCGACCACGACGGCAGCGGCAACGCGTTCACGTCCGCCGGAGCGACGCATCCCGATCCGGTCTGCACGAACTGTACGTCGGTCGACGACTCGAGCGGCAATCTCTACATCTGGCGCGCGAAGAAGAAGCAATCCGATCCCGCGAACTCGATGCGCCAGCTCACCTTCTCCTCCACGGGCGGCTTCGACGCGAATCGCTTCCCCGACGTCGACTCGAAGGGGCAGTGGCTCGCGTGGGACTCCGACCGGGATCAGACGGGCGGCAACGCCGACGAGAACCGCGAGATCTTCCTGATGGAGATCGACTCGGGCACGATCACGCAGGTGACGAGCACGACGGGCGGCGGCGGCTCGGCAAATCAGCGCGCCAGCATCAGCGACCGCGGGAGCGTCGTCGCGTTCACGTCGACGCGTGACTTCGCCGCGGTCGCGACCTGCAAGCGCCCGGACGGCACCACGGCGTGCGGCAACGGCGACAACAACAGCGAGGTGATGCTCTACGACCGTGCCGCCGGCACTCTGACGCAGGTCACGAGCACGACCGGCGACGGCGCGAGCGCGAACACCCTCGCGCACGTGAGCTCGGACGGCGCCTTCGTCGCGTTCCAGTCGGTCGCGAGCTTCGGCGGAGCCCTGACCGGCGGCGTCACCTGCAGCAAGATGGGCGGCGGCGCCTGCGCGAACGACGGGAACTCCGAGATCCTGCTCTACGACCTCGAGCTGCGCACGCTGACGCAGATCACCGACACGATCGCCCAGTCGGGTTGCAACGGCGCGGGCTCGAGCGAGTGGGCGGAGGCAAGCAAGAAGGCCAAGTACCTCGTCTTCGAGTCGACGTGCGAAGACCAGCTCAACCCGACGGGCTGCGGCGCCTGCGACAACAACGACGAGATCTTTCTCGTCGATCTCAAGAAGGCGGAGATCGCACAGCTCACCATCTCCGATGCGGGCTGGAACCGGGTCCCGCGACTCTCGGCGACGGGCTCCACGATCGCCTTCGAGTCGAACCGCGACTACATGAACCTCAACAACTCGCACAACGAGACGCTCTTCATCCTGAAGCGGAGCAGCACCAAGGCGGTCGCCGGCCTGACGAACCGCTCCCAGGTCGAAGAAGACGACGATCTGGAGCTCGCCGGCACCACGCAGAACCCGAAGACGCAGCTCACGACGATCCAGTTCAACGGCGGCTTCCCGGCGCAGGAGCGCATCGCGGTCAGCGGCAACGGGCGTTTCGTCGCCTTCGAGAGCTCGAAGAACGTCGGCAACCATGAGATCTGGCTCGTCGACAAGAACAAGTGCACGCACGGCCTGCCCGACTGCCAGTGAGAGCGGCGGGTCTCACGTAGCGCACGAGGTCCTGCTTCGACCCGGGCTCCCGGAGAGAGCCCGGGCAGCGAGGCGCTCTTTCGTCTACCCTTCGCGGCGATGAGCCGTGCGGCACCTCTCTCGATCGGGCTGATCGGCCTCGGAAAGCACGGCGAGCGCTACCTCGGACACGTCCAGCGCGACCTGCCGGAGCTGCGGATCGCCGCTCTCTCGCGGCAGAACGCGGACGCGGGGCGAGCGCTCGCGGGCGAGCTCGGCGTCCGATTCCACGCGGATCCGCGCGACCTGGTGAACGATCCCGGCGTCGAGGCGGTGATCGCGGTCGTTCCCCCGCGCCTGCATGCGTCGATCGTCGAGGCGTGCGTCGCCGCGCGCCGTCCGCTCCTCATCGAGAAGCCGTTCGCCGTCGACGCGGCGGAGGCGTTTCGCCTGCGGGACCGCGTCGAGGATTCCGGTCTTCCGTGCCTCGTGGCGCAGACGCTTCGCTTCTCGAGCGTCGTCCGAACCGTTCGCGAGTGGCTGCCCGAGATCGGCCTGCCGAGCCAGGTTCTCCTCGGCCAGAGCTTCGAGCCGACGCGCCTCGGCTGGCTCGACGATCCCGCGGTGTCGGGCGGCGGCAACGTTCTCCACACGGGCGTGCACATGTTCGATCTTCTGCGCCACCTGACGGGCGGCGAGGTGCGCGAGGCGTACTGCGCGCTCGACCGCGTGACGACGAAGCGGACCGAGGACAGCTTCGTCGCGAGCTTCGCGATCGAGGCGCCGCACGGTCGCGTCCTCGGCTCGGCGGCGGGGTCGCGCGCGACCGAGAGCCGCGCGGGCGAGATCCGGATCGTCGCCGAGCGCGGCCAGGTCGTCGCCGACCACGTGCACCGGACCGCCTCGCTTCTCGCGGACCGGCGCGTCGTACGGTCCGTCGAGGTCGCGGACGTGCCGACCGTGCGCGAGGTGCTGCAGACGTTCGCCGCGGTCGCGCGTGGCGCCCCGTCCCCGATCACGGCGCGCGACGGCGCCGCGGCGGTGGCGATCGCGGACGCATGCTATCGCTCCGCCGAGACCGGGACCCGCGTTCGGGTACCCGCCCAGTAGCGGGAGCGAGCGATGCCTCTGTTCGTGATGATCGGAAGGGACGGCGAGGACGGCCTCGCCAAGCGGCCCGCGACCCGTCCGCGCCATCTCGCGCACCTCGAGCCGCTCGACCGCGCGGGCCGCATCGAGATCGCCGGTCCGATGTTCGACGCGGACGGCAGCACGCCGCGCGGGAGCGTCGTGATCTTCGAGGCGGAGAACCTCGCGGCCGCACGCGAGATCGCCGCGCGCGACCCCTACGTGCTCGAGGGGGTGTTCGCGACCTGGGAGATCCACCCCTTCAAGATCGTCTTCCCCGAGCTTCCCGAGCTCCCCGGCTGAGCGATGCCGCTCGTCAACGTCCCCGCTTCGGACGAGCTGCCGCACGCCGTCGGCAGCGAGAGCGGCTGGAGCGAGTCGTACTCGTTCCAGCTCGTCGATCCGCGCGAGGGGATCGCCCTCCTCACGCGCATCGGCGTGCGGCCGAACGAAGGGATCATGGACGTCGGCCTCGACGTCTACCTCCCCGACGGCGGCATGCTCGCCGCGCGCCACGTCGCGGCGGCGAGCGGGAACACCGCCGACCTCGCGATCGAAGGCGTGCGCTACGAGCTCGTGCGCCCGCTCGAGGAGTGGCGGGTCACCTACGACGGTCCCGCACACTCGCTCGCTTCGTCGCGCGATGCGGGCCGGCACGAGGCGTGGCACGGCTCGCGGCTCGAGCGGCTCTCCCTCGATCTGCGCTTCGTCGCGGAGGCGGCGGCCGCCGCGGTCGAGCCGGCGACGGCGCGCTTCGGGCAGGCCGGGCGCTTCACCGGCGAGGTCTGGGTCTCGGGCGACTCGTATCGGCTCGACGTGCCCGGGCTGCGCGAGAAGTCCTGGGGCGCCGCCGGCACCGAGATCCCTCGCCTCCGGAGACGCTTCTGGATCCGCTTCGGCGACGAAGCGGCGCTCGTCGTCGACCGGCGCGTCACCGAGACCACGGACGAGCTGACGGGCTGGATGCTCGACGGCGGCCGCGTGCGCGCGCTCGAGAGCGTCGCGCTCCGCACGGAGACGGAGCCCGACTCGTTCTTCCAGAAGTCGTTCTCCCTGACGGCTCGCGACGACGCGGGCGTCGAGCATGCTCTCACGGGCGAGGTCGTACATCTCGCGCCGCTGCCGACGGTGCGTGGCACCGTGCGCGCGGTCGTGTGCACGAGCGTCGCACGCTTCTCGTGGAGCGGACGCGAGGGCGTCGGCATCGCGGAGTACGTGCATCGTCTCGACGCCGCGGGAAATCCGCTCTTGCCGGTCGCCGAATGGGGCTGAGCGCGTCGCTTCAGCCGAGCGCGGCTTCGCGGCCTTCGCCCCGCAGGATCACCTCGAGGATCTCCGCCGGCGCTCGCAAGCGGATCGGCGGTCCCCAGTAGCCCGTTCCGCAGCTCACGAGGAGCTGCGATCGACCGCGTCGATAGTGCCCGGCGACGAAGCCGACGGCGGCACGAACGAGCCAGCCGAACGGCCAGATCTGGCCGCCGTGCGTGTGGCCGGAGAGCTGCAGATCGACGTCGTGTCGGGCAGCCGCCGGGAACGTCGCGGGATCGTGCGCGAGAAGGATCACCGGCCGCGACACGTCGCGTCCCGCGAGCGCGCGCGGAACGTCCTCGCCGTGTCCGGGCCCGAACATGCGACCGCGATGGTCGTCGACGCCGGCGAGATCGAAGACGCCGCCGTCCGCCTCGATCGCGATCCGCTCGTTGCGGAGCGGCCGCATCCCGAGGTCGGAGACGTACGCGAGCCACGGATCCGCGCCCGAGTAGTAGTCGTGATTCCCGGTGACGAAGAAGACGCCGTGCCGCGCGCGCAGCTCCGCGAACGGCTCGACCTCCTCCGCGAGGTGCGGCACCGTCCCATCGACCAGGTCGCCCGTCACCGCGACGACGTCCGGCCGAAGCCCGTTGACGCGCTCGACGACGGCGCGCGCGAAGCGGCGGCCCTGCATCGCGCCGATGTGGATGTCGCTGATCTGGACGATGCGAAGGCCGTCGAGCGGAGCCGGCCAGCGCGCGATCTCGATCTCGCAGCGCGTGACCTGCGGCGGCGACAGTGCCGACCGCATGCCGATCGCGATCCCGGCGAGGGCGACCGAGAGCACTGCGACCGAGCGAAGCCGCGCGGTTGCCGGCCCCGCGGGCGAGACGCCGGTCACGTCGAGGACGAAGAGCAGCAGATCGGTCGCCGCGAACCCGACCAGCAGCAGGAACGCGAGCCCCATCCAGAGGTTCGCGGGCCAGGCGACCCAGCGCGCGACGTGCGGTCGCGAGAGGCGCTCGAAGACGGGCGCGAGAAGAGGCAGGGCCGCGCAGGCGATCATCACCAGCGTGAGACGGCGCGTCCAGTCTTCGCCGAGATCGAGATCCCAGATCAGACGATCGGCGAGGTACGTGTGGCCGGCCACCCACACCGTGAGGAGCACCGATACGAAGGCCGTGGCAAGGAGCGCCGTCCGCCACATGGTCGAGCACGCGTTTAGGCGATCGGCGCGATCCGGTCCAGGGGACGAAGATTTGCGCGGTGGGACAAACTTCGATCTCGTTCACACGATTCCGGCTCTCTCTTCGCGTAGGACGCCGCTCCGGAGAGAACGGTCGCGATGTCGCTCAAGTACGTGGTCCTCGGTCTCCTCGCGTCGAGCCCGCTGCACGGGTACGCGGTCCGCGCCGCGCTCGAGCAGCGCATCGGCGACTTCGTCGAGCTCGGCTGCGCGCAGATCTACGCGATCCTCGCCGCGCTCGAGGAGGAGGGTCTCGCCGCCGCGACGATCGACCACGTGGGCAAGCGGCGCCGGCGCGTCTACGCCTTGACGGAGACGGGTACGCGAGCGCTGCGCGAATGGATCCTCGCGGCGCCGCGTGAGGGCGATCGCCGCCGCGATCTCTTCTTGCGTCTCCTCGTCGCGGGCGCGGATCACCGTCTCGTCGGCGAGATCCTGAGGGCACACGCGCGCCACGAGACGACGGCGCTCGCGCGTCTTCGCGCCGCGCGAAGCACGCGCGCGGAGCAAGCGGATCTCGTCAGGCGACTCCGGATCGAAGCGGAGATCCGCCACGCGGAGGCGGCTCTCGAGGTGATCGCGCTCTGCCGAAGCGCCTTCGAGCGGCCGCGTGCGAGCGGGATGCGCGTCGCGGCTACTGCAGGATGCCGGGCATCTGCAGCGGGAAACGAGGGATCTCCGCCTGGAAGACGCGGCCGCTCGCCTCGTGCATCTCGTACGTGCCTTCCATCGTCCCGACGGGCGTCGTGATCACTGCGCCGCTCGTGTAGTTGTGCTCGTCGCCGGGCTCGAGCGTCGGCTGCTCGCCGACGACGCCAGGGCCCTCGACTTCCTGCACGTGCGCGTTTCCGTCGGTGATGATCCAGTGTCGACGCCGAAGCTGTACGCGCGTCGCGCCTTCGTTCGCGATCGTGACGAAATATGCGAACGCGTAACGGTTCTCGTCCGGCTGGGAGTGCTCTTCGAGGTACTTCGACTCGACGGTGACTCGAACTCCCTCCGTGAGCGCGGTCGGCATCGGACGGTTCGTAGCATCGCTCGGGACCGAGGCCAATCGCACTGGTTGCAAGCGTCGCAGCCCGCTCGTTAACGAAATCGCCAGCGCGCCGAGGGAGACATGGCAGACGACTACAAGGCCCCGAGACCGACGCCGACGCCGGACAACGCTCCGTTCTGGGAAGCGCTCCGCAAGCACGAGCTGCACGTCCAGCGCTGTCGCGATTGTGGACAGGCGTACTTCTATCCGCGCAACGCGTGCCCCGGCTGCCTGTCCGGGAACGTCGAGTGGATCAAGACGAGCGGACGCGGACGGCTGCACACCTTCTCCGTCGTGCACGTCACCGGCCGCAATCCTCCGCTCGAGCCTCCCTACGTTCTCGCGATGGTGGAGCTCGAGGAGGGACCGAAGCTCTTGACCAACCTCGTCGGCGTCGAGCCGGATCCGGCGAAGATCCGTTGCGACATGGCCGTCGTCGTCGAGTATGCGGACGTGACCGCCGAGCTCACGCTGCCGCGCTTTCGCCCGGCTTCCTGAAGGAATCGGGAGGATCACGCCATGGCTCTCGAGAAGCTCCACGCGCAGCGCGGCACGATCGCGATCGTCGGCGCCGCCGAGACCGATCGAATCGGCAAGCAGCCGGAGATGTCCGCGCTGATGCTCCACGCCGAGGGCGCGCGAAACGCGCTCGCGGACGCTGGCATCGCGGCGAGCGAGGTCGACGCGGTCCTCTCGACGGGACGACAGACCGCGAACGACATCCCGGAGTATCTCGGCATGCGCCCGCGGTACATGGACAACACGCAGATGGGTGGCTGCTCGTTCATCGCGCACCTGCAGCACGCGATGGGGCTGATCAACGCCGGCATCGCCGAGGTCGTGCTGATCACGCACGGTGAGAGCGGACGCTCGCGCGTCGGGATGGCGAGCACGAGCTTCACGCCGGACTCGCCTCCGGGCCAGTTCGAGATGCCGTTCGGGATCGGTGGACCGGCGACGCGCTATGCGCTCGCCGCGGTTCGCCACATGCACGAGTACGGCACGACGCGCGAGCAGCTCGCCGAGGTGGCGGTCGCGACGCGGAAGTGGGCGAGCCTGAACCCGCGTGCGGCGATGCGCGATCCCCTGACGATCGAGGACGTGCTGAACGCGCGCATGATCTCGTGGCCATTCGGGCTCCTCGACTGCTGCCTCGTCGCGGACGGCGGCGGTGCGCTCGTGGTGACGTCGGCCGAGCGCGCGCGCGACGCGAAGCAGAAGCCCGTCTACGTGCTCGGCACCGGCGAGGCGACGACGCACTCGATCATCAGCCAGATGCCGCGCTTCCACGTGTGGGACGCGGCGATCCTCTCCGGAGAGCGGGCGTGGGCGATGTCCGGCGTCGAGCACGACGAGATCGACCTCGCGATGTTCTACGACGCGTTCACGATCGTGCCGCTGCTCTCGCTCGAGGCGCTCGGCTTCTGCGGGCTCGGCGAGAGCGGCGCGTTCGTCGAGAACCAGCGGACGGCGCCGGGCGGCGACTTCCCGATGAACACGAACGGCGGCGGTCTCTCGTACACGCACACGGGGATGTACGGGATGTTCCTCCTGATCGAAGCGGTACGTCAGCTTCGCGGCGGTTGCGGCGAGCGACAGGTCGAGGGCGCGAAGACGGCGATCTGCCACGGCACGGGCGGCATCCTCTCCGCCGCCGCCACCGCGATCCTCTCGACCGAGCGCTGAGCGCGAGCCGGCGCGAAGCTCGTCCGGCGCACGGAAAAGATGCCGTCGCTACGTATCGTCTCGGGCGGTCAGACGGGCGTGGATCGCGCCGCGCTCGACGTCGCCGCCGAGATCGGCTTCGAGTCGGGCGGCTGGTGTCCGAAGGGCCGGATCGCCGAGGACGGCGCGCTTCCCGCGCGGTATCCGCTCCAGGAGACGCCGGCGCGCCGCTATGCGCAGCGCACGGAGTGGAACGTCCGAGACTCCGACGCGACGCTGATCCTCGCGCACGGCTCGCTCACGGGCGGGACGGCTCTGACGGTACGCTTCGCGAGCGAGCTCGCTCGGCCCTTCCTCGTCGTCGATCTCGCCGCGGGAGAGGACGCGAGCGGGGAAGAGACGCGCGCGTGGCTCGCGAAGAACGCCGTCCGTACCCTGAACGTCGCCGGACCGCGCGAGAGCACCGCACCGGGGATCTACGAAGCGGCGCGCGCCTTCCTCCTGCGTCTCCTCCTGGTCTTGCTCGCGTTCGTGCTCGGTGGGCCCTTCGCCGCGAGAGCGGCTGCGGCGACGCCCGAAGCGAAGCCCACGCTCGAAGGTCCGGCGATCGTCGTCGACGCGAACGCGGATGGCATGGCGCAGGACGGCGCGCGCGACTTCCGCGTCTACTGGTATCGCATGACGGGGGCGCTCCTTCCGATCGTTCCCGCGACGAAGGACCTCGCGAGCGCGGGCGTTCCGGGCGGATCCTTCGTCCTCGGCCGTCTCGACGTGAATCCCGTCGTCGAAGCGCTGCAGGAGCAG
Organism: Deltaproteobacteria bacterium; assembly: GCA_016874795.1. Lineage (GTDB taxonomy): Bacteria > Desulfobacterota > Binatia > UBA12015 > UBA12015 > VGTG01. The sequence continues at coordinate 27,004 of VGTG01000011.1, forward strand.
GGCAAGCTCGGTCTCGGCGGCGCGACGCTCGGACCGGAAGGATTCAAGCTCGAGACGATTCCGTCGGCGTCCGGAACGGTGACGGTCGTCGCGGCGAGCACGGGCCGAGGCGTGATGTACGGCGGCTACGAGCTGCTCGAGCGCTACGGCGTCCGCTTCTTCACGGAGCACGACACGGTGCCGGACCTGCGCGGCAAGGTGCCGCGGCTCGAGCTCGACGAGATCGAGGAGCCCCGTCTCGCGGTGCGCGGCTCGCTGCCGTGGTCGAACTTCATCGCGAGCCCGTACGTCTGGGATCTGGCGGACTACTACCGCTACATCGACCAGATGGCCAAGCAAAAATTCAATCTTCTCATGTTCCACGTCTACAAGGAGGAGCCGTACCTCCGTTTCACGCACCGCGAGACGTCGCACCCGGTGCGGCGCGGAAACGCCTCGGCCGGGCGCTGGCACGAGAAGACCGGGATCGAGCAGATGCCGCTCGGCCTGCAGCGCTTCTACCGCGCGCCGGTCTTCGGGTCCGAGGCTCTCGTCGACGCGAAGACCGACTCGGAGGCGTTCGAGCGCGCCTCCGCGATGCTCCGGCGCATGATGGCGTACGCGCACCGCCGCGGCATCCAGGTCTGCATGGGCTTCGAGGTCGGCCTTCATCCGCCGGAGATCCGGGCGGTCGTTCCGAAGGAAGCCTGGCTGGACGAGCAGCACCTCCTCGATCCGACGGGTGCTCCGGCGCGCGAGATCCTCGAGATCCAGATCCGGAACCTCGTCGAGACCTATCCGGACGTCGACTACGTCGCGTTCTGGCAGCCCGAGTCGGTCTTCCGCTTCCAGCTTCCCGAGGGGAAGAGCGAAGGCTTCGATCGGTTCGTCCGTACGCACGAGGCGAAGTTCTCGTACGAGCTGGAGCGCGCGAAGAAGCCGCACGAGAGGAAGCGCGCGGAGCAGCGCATCCGGATGAACCTCTGGACCGCTGCGTACTTTCTCCGCGCGATCTCGATCCTGAAGAAGGTCGCGCCGGAGAAGGTGCCCGTGATCGCCGGCTGGGGCGGCAGCATGGGATATTCGGGTCAGCTCGTCGGTGCGCTCGAGGGGCTCGACGCGATCCTCCCGAAGAACGTCGTCCTCTCGTACCTCACCGGGCTCTACGGACTGATGAACGTGGCGCCGGTGCTCGGCGAGATCCAGGGACGTCCGAAGTGGCCGATCTCGTGGTTCGAGGGCGACTACGCGCTCTGGTACCCGTCGTACAACGTCCACCTGATGGATCGGCAGCTCGAGAGCGGTGCGCGCCGTGGCGTCACCGGATTCATCGGGATCCACTGGCGGACGCAGAACATCGAGCGGTCGGCCTCGTACGTGGCGCGAAAGCTCTGGAGCGACGGCTGGACGCCGGAGACCTTCTACCGCGACTACGCGCGTACGGAGCTCGGCGACGAAGCCCTCGCGGAAGCGCTCACGCGCCTCGACAAGGAGACGCGCTTCGTCGGCAGCCCGGAATGGTCCGGCTACAAGGAGGGCCAGCCGATGGGCGCCGTTTCCGATCGACACCGCGAAGCCCTGAACGAGACGCTCGCGTTCCTCGAGGGGCGAACGGTGCCCGGAGCGCTCGAGCAGGAGCGCCTCGAGCTCCTGCGCAACGAGATGCGCGCGACGAAGACGCTCGACGAGATCGGGCAGACGATGCGTCGCGTGTACCCGAGCAAGAAGCAGAAGATCGAGCCGCAGGAGCTCGAGCAGGCGAGGCGCGCCGCTCTGCCCGAGCTTCGCCGCGAGCGGATGCGCGAGGCGCTCGAGCAATCCGCGAACCGGACGTTCGTGAAGGAGCACCTCGGGCTCCTGATCGGCCTCTCCGGCGGACACGCGCGTCTCCGTGAAGTCACGGCGTAGATCGAGAAGGAGACGGGCTCACCCGCGCGACCCGAGGACGCAAAGCCGCGCGACGTGCGGATCGTACCGCACACGTTCCTCTGGGCGCGCTCGCCGGTGTACGAGAAGGGGAAGCCGGCGGTCGTCGAGGCGATCGTCGCGACGGCGGAGCCGGTGCAGGCCGTGCTGCGCTACCGGAAGATCGGCGAGAAGGAGTTCGCCTCCGTTCCGATGGAGCAGGGCTGGGAGACGTCGTTCCGCGGCATGCTGCCCGAGTCCGCGCTGCAGGGAGACGTCGTCGAGTACTTCGTCGAGGTCTCGAGCCCGGACGGCCGAGTGCTGCCCGAGCTTCGCTATCCGCGGAGCGTCGAGACGGTCTGGATGGAGCCGCTCTGACGGCGATCAGAGGCCTTCCGCGAGAGCGCGCGCGGTGCGCGGACCGGGCCAGAACGCGAGCGTCCCGTCGACGACGCGGATCGCGCCGTTCCGCGCAGCCGGCGTCCCGGCGAGCGGTCCTTCCGCGAGCGCGCGAGCATCGTCCGGTCCGAACCGATAGGGCTCGTCGGGAAGGAGGACGACTTCGGGCGAGAGCGAGGCGACCCGGTCGAGCGTGACGCGCGGGTAGCGCTCCGCGGCGTCCGCGAAGACGTTCGCGAGACCGAGATGGGCGAGAAGATCGTGCGCGTAGGTGGCCCTCGAGAGGGTCATCCAGGGATCCTTCCAGACGGCGACGAAGCAGCGCCTCGGCTCGCGAAGCCGAGCCCGCGCCGTGGCGAGGCCCTGCTCGAGATTGCCGAGCAACGACGAACGGCGGCCTTCGGGCGCACCGAGGTCTGCGAGCCATTCGACGTGCGCGACGACGTCGGCCACGGTGCACGGGAAATCGACCCAGACCGCAAAGCCGCGCTCGCGCAGGCGCCGCACGTCGATCTCGCGGTTCTCCTCGAGGTTCGCGAGCACGAGGTCGGGACGGAGGCTCTCGATCGCCGCGACGTCGGGGTTCTTCGTGCCGCGAACGCGTGGCACGGACGCGAGCTCGCGGGCCGGGTGGATGCACCACTCCGTGACGCCGACCACGCGGTCCCCGAGTCCGAGCGCGAACAGCGTCTCGGTCACGCTCGGGACGAGCGAGACGATGCGCGACGGCGCGCTCGGGACCGTGACGAGCGAGTCCGAGGCATCGCGCTGCACGCTCGACATCTCGCTCCTCTCGTACCAGCGGAGCGGCACGCGTGCCGCTCGGTCGTCCCGTGAACGAGGCGAGCGGCGCGCGTGCTCTGCGGGAGCACTTCCGGCGCCGTCACGGGCGAGAGCCGCGCTTCGCGCATGCTCCCGGCCGCGTCAATCTCATCGGAGAGCACACGGACTACAACGACGGCTTCGCTCTTCCGGTCGCGATCGATCTCTGGACGAGCGTCGCGTTCGCGCCGCGCGAGGAAGCGCGTTGGCTCGTGCGGTCGGAGTCGTTCGCGATCGGGGTCGAAGGCGCGCCGGGCGATCAGGTCGAGCTCCGGCCGGACGAGGGCCCGCGAGTGCACTGGAGCGACTACCCGACGGGCGTCCTCCGGATGCTTCTCGAGACGGGCGTGCGCGTGCCCGGAGCGACGCTGGAGTTCGCGAGCGACGTCCCGGCGGGAGCGGGCCTCAGCTCTTCGGCGGCTCTCGAGGTTGCGACGGCGAACGCGCTCCTCGCCCTCGCGGGCGAGGAGCGGGACGGAGCCGAGATCGCGCTTCTCTGCCAGCGTGCGGAGAACGAGTTCGTCGGCATGCGCTGCGGGATCATGGACCAGCTCGTCTCGTGCCTCGGCCGCGCCGGCGAGGCGATGCTGCTCGACTGTCGGACGCGCGCGGTGCGCTTCGTCCCGCTTCCGACGGGGGTCGACCTCGTGATCGTCAGCAGCATGGTGCGCCATGCGCTCGCGGCGGGCGAGTACAACGCAAGGCGGAGCGAGTGCGAGGAGGCCGCCCGGATCCTCGCGGAGGAAGCGGGCCGAGACGCTTCCCGCCCTCCCTCGCTCCGGGACGCGACTCTCGCCGACGTCGAGCACTCGCGCTCCCGCATGACCGATCGCGTGTTTCGCCGCGCGCGTCACGTCGTGACGGAGAACGAGCGCGTCCTCGAGACGGTCGAGGCGCTCGCGGTGGGCGACCTCGAGCGCGTCGGCGGTGCGATGGCGCGCTCGCACGCGAGCCTCCGGGACGACTTCGAGGTGAGCTGCCGGGAGCTCGACTCGCTCGTCGAGATCGCGTCGAGCGAGCCCGGCGTCGTCGGTGCCCGCATGACCGGCGGCGGGTTCGGCGGCTGCACGGTGAACCTCGTTCGCTCCGCCTCGACGCGGTCCTTCTGCGAAGCGGTGTGCGAGCGCCAAGCGGCCGCGACCGGGCAGGCTCCCGACCTCTGGGTGACGAGCGCCGTGTCGGGCGCCCGCGTGGAATGAAGAGGGGGGCGTCGAGCCTGTAACGCGATGTCAGCCCGCTGACAGCGCGTCCGCTTCGGCGGACCTCGAAAACTTCCGGAATCGTTGGCATTTTCGGCTCGGGAAGGTTGGCGCCACGTTTGCTGGATCGGCTCCTCGCCAGGTCGCCCGGCGGCAACGCAGGCGTCCACGTACTGGCGAATCGGAGGCGACACGATGAAGCGGTTCCGCAGAGTGCAGCGACGGCATATTCGGCGTCTGGCGAGGAATCCGGCGGTGGTGGCGCGGGCTGCGCTTCTGGGGATGGCCTTCCTGGTCGGGATGGTCGCGGCTTGAGGTAGAGCGTCGTCCGAATCGAACGAGTCGGAGAACCCGGATGCCGGGCGCTCCGGCGGTAGCTGCGTCGAGACCCGGGTCCCCGTGAGGGACCCGGGTCTTTTCGTTTGTGCACCTCTGCCCCTTTCTGCTTTTGACCCACCTGGGGACGGTGTGCATAATCGCGCCCCGCGGTTCGGACCACGGATGTGGGTCGGGCGTAGAGGGCAGTATGGATCGAATCGCTTCAGCAGCGGGGTTCCGTTCGGCGGCCTCGCGGCGCCGGGGGCTCGCCAAAGCGATGGGGCTCCTCGCCGGAGCGGCGGTCCTCTGCGCCACCGGCGTGGCGATGGCCGAGCCGACGACGGGCCGGCCCGTGTTCGATCAGGTTTCGAACATGTTCCAGCCGGTCTCCGTGCCGGCTGCGAAGATCCGCGATCTTGCGTTACTCGTTCTCGCGATCTGCGGCGGGATCTTCGTCGTCGTCGGTGGCCTGATCGCCTACACGCTGATCCGCTTCCGTGCGCGTCCCGGCGACGAGCACCGCGAGCCGCCGCAGGTGTACGGCAGCAGCAACATCGAGGCGGCCTGGACGATCGTCCCGGTGATCATCGTCGTCGTCCTTTTCCTCGCGACCGCGCGGACGATCAACGAGCTCGAGCTGAAGGAGCCGCCCGAGAGCGCGCTCCAGGTCACCGTCGTCGGCCACCGCTGGTGGTGGGAGTTCCAGTATCCCGAGTACGGAATCGTCACCGCGAACGAGCTGCACGTGCCGGCGAGCACGCCGGACGCGCCGCGGCCGACGTTCCTCTGGCTCGAGTCCGTCGACGTCGCGCACAGCTTCTGGGTGCCGCGGCTCGCCGGCAAGACGGACGTCATCCCGAATCGCCGCAACACGCTCTGGCTCGAGACGGCGCAGCCCGGGCTCTATCTCGGCCAGTGCGCCGAGTACTGCGGCACGCAGCACGCGCACATGCTGCTGCGCGTCTACGTGCACACGCCGGAGGACTTCGCGCGCTGGGTCGAGGAGCAGAAGGCGCCCGAAGCCGAGGTCGCGAGCGTCGCGGCCGGTCGTGACCTCTTCCAGCGGACCGCGTGCATCAACTGCCATGCCGCCTCTGGCACGGTCGCGGACGGAACCTTCGGACCGAGCCTCTCGCACCTGATGAGCCGCGAGACGATCGGAGCCGGCGTCGCGATGAACACGCCCGACAACCTGCGCGCCTGGATCCGCGATCCGCAGACGATGAAGCCCGGCGTGCGCATGCCGGACATGAAGCTCGCCGACCACGAGGTCGACGCGATCGTCGACTATCTCGTGACGCTGCGCTAGGCGCGACGGGGAGGGGACGAGGGGGAGCATGACGGCGATCGACGGAAGCGTTCTCCCGGCCGAAGCCGCGGCGCGGACCTCGTTCTGGATCCGCGCGCACGAGTGGGCAACCACCGTCGATCACAAGAGGCTCGGGCTTCTCTACATCTCCTCCGGCCTCGTGTTCTTCCTGATCGCCGGCCTCGAGGCTTCGGCCATCCGCGCGCAGCTCGCCTTCGCGAACAACGACCTCATCGGACCGAACACCTTCAACCGTCTGATGACGGTGCACGGCACGACGATGGTGTTCTTCGTCGGCATGCCGATCTTCTTCGGCTTCGGGAACTACCTGATCCCGCTGATGATCGGGGCGCGCGATCTCGCCTTCCCGCGGCTGAACGCGTTCGGCTACTGGCTCTTCCTGTTCGGCGGGCTGCTCTTCTACTTCAGCTGGATCGGCGGCGACGGGCTCTACGGGACCGGCACGGCGCCCGACGTCGGATGGTTCGCGTATTCGCCGCTGACCTCACCTGCGTTCTCGCCGGGAAACTCGACCGACTACTGGATCCTCGGGATCATGGTGGCGGGGTTCGGCAGCACGGCGACGGCGCTGAACTTCGTCGCGACGATCCTCTGCATGCGCTGTCCGGGCATGACGCTCGGCAAGATGCCGCTCTTCGTGTGGATGATGCTCGTCAACGGCTTCCTCGTCCTCGTGGCGTTGACGCCTCTGACCGCCGCACAGGTGATGCTCCTCTTCGACCGCTTCCTGGACTCGCACTTCTTCGATACCCAGGCGGGCGGCTCGGCGGTCCTCTGGCAGCACTTCTTCTGGGTCTTCGGGCATCCCGAGGTCTACATCCTGATCCTTCCCGCGTTCGCGGTCGCTTCGGAGGTGACGCCCGTGTTCTCGCGGAAGCCGATCTTCGGCTACGAGATCATGGTCGCCGCGACGACCGGGATCGGCTTCATCAGCCTCGGCGTCTGGGCGCACCACATGTTCACGGTCGGGCTCTCCGGACCGGTGAACACTTTCTTCACCGCTTCGACGATGGCGATCGCGGTGCCGACGGGGATCAAGATCTTCAACTGGCTCGGCACGATGTGGGGCGGACGGATCCGCCTGCGCATGCCGATGCTCTGGGTCTGCGCGTTCCTCTTCGAGTTCGTGATCGCGGGCTTGACGGGCGTGATGCTCGCGGTCGTGCCGTTCGACTGGCAGCTGAGCGACTCCTATTTCGTCGTCGCCCACTTCCACTTCGTCCTGATCGGCGGGCTCCTCTACAACATCTTCGCGGGCATCTACTACTGGTTCCCGAAGGCGACGGGGAAGATGCTGAGCGAGCGCCTCGGCCGCTGGCACTTCTGGGTCTTCGTCGCGGGCTTCAACGTGACGTTCGGAACGATGCACTTCCAGGGGCTGCTCGGGATGCCGCGGCGGATCTACACGTACGATCCCGGACGCGGCTGGGACTTGCTGAACCTGATCACGTCGCTCGGCGTCATCCTGCAGGCGATCGGCATCCTGTTCTTCCTCGTGAACGTCCTCTGGTCGCTGCGCCGCGGCGAGGACGCCGGGCAGGATCCGTGGGACGCCTGGACGCTCGAGTGGTCGACCACGTCGCCGCCGCCCGCCTACAACTTCGAGAAGATCCCCGTCGTGCAGAGCCGCAGGCCGCTCTGGGATCTGAAGCACCCGAACGACCCCGACTGGCGGTACGAATGAAGCCGCAGGGACGCGCACGATGACGACGGCTTCCGCGACTCCCCCCGCTCCGGCCGAATGGACGTTGCCCTCGCGCGGCCGCGTCGGGATGGCGTGTCTCATCCTGACCGAGTCCGCCTTCTTCGCGATCTTCATCGCGGCGCACCTCTTCTACATCGGGAAGAGCCTGAATCCGCCGTACGCGCGCGACGTGCTCGAGCTGCCCGTCCTGAACACGATCTGCCTCCTCTCGAGCAGCATCACGATCACGCTCGCTCTGCGTGCCCTTCGCCGCGGCGCCGTGGGCACGTTCTCGTGGCTCTGGCTCGCGACGATCCTCCTCGGGCTCGAGTTCCTGATCGGCACGGGCCTCGAGTGGTACGGGCTGATCTATCGCGACGGGCTCACGATCGACACGAACCTCCTCGGAACGACCTTCTACTCGCTCGTCGGCTTCCATGCGGCGCACGTCACGCTCGGATTACTGATGCTTTCCGGGACGCTGCTCTTCGTCGTCCTCGGCTGGGCGGGAGAGCGCGACGTCGAGCGGATCGACGTCCTGTCGTGGTATTGGCACTTCGTCGATGCGATCTGGGTCGTCGTGCTGACGGTCGTGTACGTGATCGTCTGAGGGAGCGGAGGAGGGGCGTGGCAGCAGAGCGAGAGGCGAAGCACGCGGGCGAGGGAGGGATCGAGCTCCCGTCGCCGACGCCGTGGCCGCTCCTCGCCGCGTTCGGCATGACGCTCGGGTTCGCGGGGCTCGTGACGCATCCGATCGTCTCGATGGTCGGCGGCGTGTGCTTTCTCTTCGGCGGCGTCGGCTGGTGGCGCGAGGTGCTGCCCGTCGCACACGAAATCGAGGTCCCGCTCGCCGCACCGGCGCGGCGCGCGCGGCTGGTCGAGCCCGTTCCGGAGACCGTCGATCATCTCGAGCTCGGCGAAGGCGGACACCGGATGCGCCTCCCGACGCACGTGTTCCCGCTCTCCGCGGGCATCCGCGGCGGGATCGCGGGCGGAATCGCGATGGCGGCGCTCGCGGAGCTCTACGGGCTCCTCGTGCACCAGAGCCTCTGGTATCCGGTGAACCTGCTCTCCGCGGCGGCGATCCCGTCGCTCGCGAATGCTTCGACGGAGCAGCTCGCGCAGTTCAGCACGGAAGGGCTCCTCGTCGGCGTGATCGTGCACGTGCTCTTCTCGCTGCTCGTCGGGCTGCTCTACGCGGTGATGCTGCCGATGTTCCCGCGGCATCCGGCGATCCTCGGCGGGATCGTGGCACCACTCCTCTGGACCGGCCTTCTCTGGACGAGCCTCGGCGTGATCAACCCCGCTCTGAACGAGCGCATCGCGTGGGGCTGGTTCGCGGCTTCGCAGCTCGCCTTCGGTCTCGCCGCGGGGTTCGTCGTCTCGAAGATGGAGCGCATCGCGACGCTGCAATCCGCGGCGTTCGCGATCCGCGCCGGCCTCGAGCTGCAGTACGACGAGGAGGGGAAGGAGTGAGCCGCTTCGCGCTGCTCTCCCTCCTCGTGCTCGCCGGAGGTCTCTCCGGCTGCGACTCGCTTCCCGGCAAGCCCACCGAGGCGGAGCGTCCCGTCCTGCCGTCGAAGGTGATGGACTTCGCGAAGCTGTACGACGCGAACTGCGCGGGCTGCCACGGTGCGAACGGACAGCTCGGAGCGGCGCGCGCGCTGAACGACGCGCTGTACCTTGCTTGGGCCGGCGACGACGAGCTCGTCCGCGTCACCGCGAACGGTGTTCCGGGCACGGCGATGCCCGCGTTCGCGGTGAGCCAGGGCGGCGGTCTCACGGACGAGCAGATCACGGCACTGATCGACGAGATGGTCACGCGCTGGGGCGGGAAGGCGTCCGACGTCGACGGCTTGAACCTGCCGCCGCACGAGGCGTCGCTCGGTGATCCCGAGAGCGGGGCGCAGACGTACGCGACCTTCTGCGCCGCTTGTCACGGTGCGGACGGCACGGGCGGGACCGCTCCCGGATCGATCGTCGACGGAAGCTATCTCGCTCTCGTGAGCGATCAGGCGCTCCGCTCGATCGTCGTCGTCGGCCGGAAGGATCTCGGCATGCCGGACTGGCGTCACTTGATCCCTGGCCGGCCGATGTCGGACGCGCAGATCGCCGACGTCGTCGCGTGGCTCGCTTCGAAGCGCGTTCCATTCCCGGGCCAGATGGGCGGCCTGGGCCAGAATTCGCAGGAGGGGAAGACGGATGGCTGAGGGCGGACCGCAACCGGGCGCGCCGGCGCCGGCACCGCCGGTCACGCGGCGCGGCGTCCTGATCGGGCTCGGGGTCGCGCTCAACGTGGTCGGTGCCGCGCTGATCGGGGTCCCCGTGATCGGCTACATCGCGAGCGCGCTGCGCACCCGCTCGTACCAGGCGTGGATCCCGCTCGGGAAGCTCGCCGTGTTCCCCGAAGGCCAGACGCGCCTCGCCACGTATACGAATCCGTTCACCGTGCCGTGGGACGGCGTGACGGCGAACGTGCCGTGCTGGGTCCGCCGTATCGGCGCAGAGAAATTCCAGGTGTTCGCGATCAACTGCGCGCACCTCGGCTGCCCGGTGCGCTGGTTCCCCGAGTCGGGCCTCTTCATGTGCCCGTGCCACGGCGGCGTCTACTACGAGGACGGCTCGCGCGCTTCCGGTCCGCCGCCGCGCGGCCTCTTCGAGTACGAGTACGAGATCCGCGGCGACGAGCTCTGGGTCCGCGGCGGTCAGCTTCCGACGCTCGCGGGGCCGGTGTGACGGGCGGGTGCAGGCGATGAGCGCTCCGGCGCAGCCGAAGGGCCGCCTCGCGCGCGTCGGCGAGTGGCTCGACTTCCGGTTGAAGTTCCGCGAGTCGATCCTGCCGCCGATCGCGCACCCGGTGCCGAAGAGCTCGGCGAGCTGGTGGTACGTCTTCGGCAGCGCGACGCTCCTCTGCTTCGTCGTCCAGATCGTGACGGGCATGTGCCTGGCGCTCGTCTACGTCCCTTCCGCGTCCGAGGCGTGGACGAGCCTCGAGTACCTGAACTACGTCCAGCCGTTCGGCTGGTTCCTCCGCTCGCTGCACTCGTGGGGCTCGAACTTCATGGTCACGCTGATGACCATCCACCTCGTGCAGGTCTATCTCTTCGGCGCCTACAAGTATCCGCGCGAGCTGACGTGGGTCGTCGGCTGCGTCCTTTTCCTCTGCACGCTCGGCATGGCGTTCACCGGGCAGGTGATGCGCTTCGATCAGGACGCGTACTGGGGCCTCGGCATCGGCGTCGCGATGATGGGGCGCTTCCCCGTGATCGGCGAGTCGCTCGTGCACCTCGTCCTCGGCGGGCCGATCATCGGCGCGGAGACTCTCTCGCGCTTCTTCACGCTGCACGTGTTTGCCGTCCCCGGGCTCTTGCTGATGCTCATCGGCGTCCACCTCTGGCTCGTGATCAAGGTCGGCATCAACGAATGGCCGATGCCGGGCCGGCTCGTGACGCGCGAGCGCTACTCCGACGAGTACCACGAGCTCGTCGCGAAGGAGGGCGAGCCCTTCGTCCCGCAGGGCGTGCAGAAGGACATCGTGTTCGCGGGCATCGTGCTCGTCGCCCTGTTCGCGTGCGCGGCGGTCTTCGGGCCCGCGGGACCGAACGGGCAGCCCGATCCGACGCTGATCGAGACGGTGCCGCGGCCGGACTTCTTCTTCCTCTCGCTCTTCGCCGTGTTCGCGCTGCTGCCGCCCTACCTCGAGACGCCGCTGATCCTGACGGCGCCCGTCGTCCTCGTCGCTCTCGCGTTCCTGCTGCCGTTCTACTCGAACACCGGCGAGAAGAGCTGGAAGCGTCGCCCGGGTGCGTGGATCCTGGTGATCGTCGTGTTCCTCTGCCTGGGTACGCTGACGTGGCTCGGCCTCTCCTCGCCGTGGTCGCCGGACATGAGCGCCTGGAGCGGCACGCCGACGCCCGTCGAGTACGTGAAGGGGCGGACGCCGCTCGAGCTGCAGGGTGCGCTCGTGTTCCAGGCGAAGCAGTGCCGGAACTGCCACAGCCTCGGCGGCGAAGGCGGCATGCGCGGTCCGGCGCTCGACGACGTCGCGACGGTGCAGACGCGCGACGAGATCGTGCGCCAGGTCCTGCAGGGCGACGGCAACATGCCGGCGTACGGCAAGAACCTGAAGCCGCAGGAGGTGACGGCGCTCGTCGCGTTCCTCACGGCGATGCACCCGGCCGGAGAGCCCGCGCAGCGAAGCGCGACGATCCCGGCTCGTCCCGGAGGTTGACGGCAGCGTCCGAGCGCTGCGGCGCTTCTTCGCATGTCACCGGTGTTGGCGTTTATCGCAAGAGAGGGGCGCTGCCCCTCTCCTCCACGCGGCAAAGCCGCGCGGAGCCTCCACACCCCGCTCGCTGTCGCTCGGCCGCGCGCTTCGCGCGCGGAGGGTTCGATGTGATTTCACCGGCGCTGCTGTCGTGGAGCTTCGAGCCGGGGCTGATCGTCTCGCTCGCCGCTCTCGTCTGGGTCTATCTGCGCGGCCGGCGCGACCTCGCGATCGATCTGCCCGAGCGATACCCGACGTGGCGTGCCGTCGCCTTCGTCGCTGGTGCGGTGACGCTCTACGTCGCGCTCGCTTCACCGCTCGACGCGTTCGCGGGTCTCCTGCTGCAGGTCCACATGACGCAGCACCTCCTCCTCATGCTGGTCGCACCGCCGCTCCTCTGGCTCGGAGCGCCGCAGCTTCCGCTCCTGCGGGGCCTTCCGGACGTCGTGCGCCGGGATGGACTCTCTCCGTTCCTCGCATGGCACGGCCTGCATCGGGTCGTCGACGTCCTGACGCATCCGCTCGTCGGATGGATCGCGTTCGTCACGACGATGTGGGCGTGGCACGTGCCGTGGCTCTACGAGGCGGCGATCGCCGATCCGTTCCTGCACGAGATCGAGCACTTCTCCTTCTTCTTCGCAGCGCTCCTCTTCTGGTTCCCCGTCGTGCAGCCGTACCCGAGCCGGCCGCGCTGGTCGCGCTGGGCGATGGTGCCGTACCTCGTCCTCGCGGACCTGCAGAGCACGCTCTTCGCGGCGTTGCTCGCGTTCTCGGATCGCGTGCTCTACCCGCTCTACGAGCGCGCGCCGCGTCTCGGCGGGATCGGCGCGCTCGAGGACCAGGCGACGGCCGCGGCGATCATGTGGGTGCCGGGGTCGATCGCGCTCCTCGTCCCAGTGGTGTTGATCGTGCGTCGCCTGCTCGCGGCGGAACTCGTGCGGCCGGGCGAGGCGCCCGTGCACGTTGCCGCCTCGCGCGTCCGTCGAGAGCGACGTCCGATCGATCTCCTGCGCTGGCCGGTCGTCGGCGCGCTGCTCCCGCGGCGCGGCTTTCGCTTCGCGATGCAGTCCGTTCTGCTCGCGCTCGCGGTACTCGTCGTGCTCGACGGCTTCCTCGGACCCGAAGCCGGCGCGATGAACGTCGCCGGCGTCCTGCCGTGGACCTACGGCCGCGCCTTCGCGGTGATCGGGCTTCTCGTCGCCGGAAACGTCTTCTGCTTCGCGTGTCCCTTCATGCTGCCGCGCTCGCTCGCTCGCCGCTTCTTGCCGGCCGGACGAGCGTGGCCGCGCGCGCTGCGCACGAAGTGGACGGCGGTCGTGCTCTTCGCGCTCTTCCTCTGGGCGTACGAGGTGTTCGCGGTCTGGGACAGCCCGTGGTGGACCGCGTGGATCGTCGTCGGGTACTTCGCGGCGGCGCTCGTCGTCGACGGCTTCTTCCGCGGCGCGAGCTTCTGCAAGTTCGTGTGTCCGATCGGGCAGTTCGACTTCGTCGCCTCGCTCGTCTCGCCGCTCGAAGTACGTGCACGCCGGACCGACGTCTGCGGCTCGTGCACGACGAGCGACTGCATCCGCGGCAACGAGCGCTCCCGCGGCTGCGAGCTCGACCTCTTCCTGCCGGCGAAGGTGGGAAACCTCGACTGCACGGCGTGCCTCGACTGCGTCCGCGCCTGTCCGCACGATAACGTCGGCATCTTCGCGCGGATGCCCGCGGCGGAGCTCGTCGCCGACCCGCCGCGCGCTTCGGTGGGACGACTCGGGACGCGGCTCGACGTCGCCGCGTTCGCTTCGATTCTGGTCTTCGGCGCGTTCGCGAACGCGGCGGGGATGGTGCAGCCGGTCCTCGCCGCGGAGCGCGCGATCGCTGCGGACCTCGGTCTCGGCTCGACGCTCGTGCCGACGACGGTGCTCCTCGTGCTCGGGCTCGTGGCCGGCCCCGTGGTGGTCGCCGCGGGCTCCGCATGGCTCGGGACGCGCTTCGCGGGGATCGGGATCGACGGGCGGACGTTCTTCTGCCGTCTGGCGCTCGCGCTGGTTCCGCTCGGCGTCGCGATGTGGGCCGCGCACCTCCTCGGACATCTCGTGATGGGGCTCGCGAGCGTGCTTCCCGTCGGGATGCGCGGGCTCGCGGACCTCGGCTTCGCGGGCGTCGGCGCACCAGATTGGTCGCTCGCGCACGTCATGCCGGGATCCACCGAGACGCTGACGACCGTGCAGATCGTCCTTCTCGATCTCGGCCTCCTCGTGAGCCTCTACCTCGGATGGAGGGTCGCGCGGCAGCACGCTTCGCGTGCCGCGATCGCCGCGCGTGCTCTCGCGCCGTGGAGCGTGGTCGCGAGCGCGCTCTTCGTCGTCGGCGTTTGGGTGCTCTTTCAGCCGATGGAGATGCGCGGCATGCTCCTTCCCGGATGAGGCTCTGCTCGATCGCCGTCGTCGCGGCCCTCGGCGCGGCGGTCGCGGCTCCGTCGCACGCGGACGGCGGGCGCGTGCTCCTGAGCGAGCCCCTCGGCGCGAGCCAGGTGACGGTGTTCCTCGCGCCGAGCCCCGTCCGTGTCGGGCCGGCCGACGTGACCGTCCTGATCCAGGCGGGCGAGGGCGGAGCCGCGGTCCTCGACGCGCGCGTCGAGCTCGAGATGGTACCGGTCCTCGACGGCTCTCCTCCGCCGACGCGCCTTCCCGCGCTGCGCGGCGCCGCGACGAATCAGCTTCTCTATGGCGCGCAGGTCGATCTCTTCCGGCCGGGCGCGTGGCGCCTCCGCGCCGACGTCGCGCGCGGCGACGAATCGGGCTCGGTCGAGACGACGTTCGACGTCGCGCCGCCGGCGGCGCCGGTCACGCGCTACTGGCCCTGGCTCGCGATCGTACCGGCCGTCGTCGCGGTGTTCCTGCTCCACCAGTGGCTGCGCGACCGGCAGAAGCTCCGCGAGTGAAGGTGACGCTCTACGAAGCCGCCTGGAGCCGCGTCTCGATCGCCTTCAGCTCGCCCCCGCTCGACCACTCCGGCAGCCGCGGAAGCGTGATCGAGAAGGTCGAGCCGCGCTCGGGCTCGCTCCGGAGGTGCACGGAGCCGCCGAGCCTCTGCGTCAGCTGACGCACGATGTAGAGCCCGAGACCGCAGCCCTCGAAGCGCCGCGTGTCGGATCCGTCGGCCTGGCGGAACATCTCGAAGACGATCTCCTGGTCTTCGGGGCGGATGCCGACGCCGGTGTCGTCGACGATGACGGTGATCTCGTCGGGGCTGCCCGTGAAGCGCACGCGCACGTAGCCGGCGTCGGTGAACTTGAGGGCGTTGGCGAGGAGGTTCCGCAGGATGACGAGGAGCTTTCGCGGGTCCGTCCGGATCTCGCCCATCGGCAAGTCGGTGTCCCAGTGCAGCGCGACGTGCGGTCGCGGAATCAGGTCCGCACAGCCGAGCCGGAGCTCCGACCAGAGCGCCGCGACCGTCGAGGACCGCGCCTCGAGCGCGGTGCGTCCGGCCTCGAGCTTGCCGACCTCGAGCGTCCCTTCGACGAGCTCGAGCATCCGCGCTCCGGCGTGGCGCACCCCGCCGAGCAGCTCGCCGCGCTCGCTCGCGTCGAAGGAGGGATCACGCGCCATCTCTGCGAGCCCGATGATCACGTTCAGCGGCGTGCGGAGCTCGTGCGACATCGTCGAGACGAACTCCGTCCGCACCTGGTTCGCTTGCTCGAGCGCGGCGATGAGTCGGCGATTCGCCTCGACTTCTCTCTTCAGCTTCTCCTCGTTGGTGCACTTCTCGAGATAGGTCTGCTTGAACGCGAACCGGTTCTTGAACTCTCGCCAGCGCAAGCGCTCGCGCGCGACGGCGCTGACCGCACCGATCAGGCCCGCGGCGGCGAATCCGACGGTGTTGTTGACGACCATCCGGACGTCGTCGATCGGACCCATCCACCACGCGTAGCCGACGTAGCTCGAGACGATCACGCCGGTCGCGAGCATCGACCATGTCGGCGACCACGGCATGAGCAGCGCGGTTCCGAGGATCAGCAAGCCGACGCCGTTCGCGTACGGGCTCGCGTGTCCGCCCGTGTGCCGCATCAAGGCGAAGATCAGGAGGCCGCCGACGAGCGTGGTCGCGAGGGCGAGCTCGCGCGGGCGCGTCGAGCCGAGCCGGCTGCCCAGCAGCAGGAGCAGAAGCACGTTGATCGCGACGTAGATGCCGCGAATCGGCAGAAAGCTCGAGGCCACGTCGGGGAAGCGGGCGTAGTCGATGAGGACGAACGCCGGCGTCACCGTGATCCAGAGGAGACACGCTGTGCGGGCCGCACGCCGGCAATGCTCGAGGCTCTCGGAGCGATACGCGAAGCGAAGATGGGGCGGAGTGCGAAGCGGCGCGACCTCGACATCGGGTGATGTCGTCGCGAACATTCGTTTGCGGTGGGCAGCAAGGCCCATACCAGCGCGGGCGTGCATCCCGGTCGAAGCGCAGGGCACCTGGTCTTGCATTCGCGCCAGCGCGACCGAATTGCTACGAGCCTCCGTCGCACGATCGCGGGTTGCCTTCGGCGCGGCCGTGTAGAATTTTCGAAGGCATGCGAGAAGCCGCGAATCGAGCCTCGAAGCGAGCCACGAAGGCACGGATCGTCGTCGTGCTGTCTTCTTGGGCATGTGCGGCGATGAGCGCGACGCTGGGCGCCGACGCGCTCGCCGCGTAGACGGGCCGCCGTCTCGCGATCGCCTGGACCGATTCCGAGTCCGGACGCGGTCGGGTGCAGGCAATCGACGTGCGTGCTCCGTGGGCGTTCGAGACGGCCGCGATCGAAACCGGCAGCGCGCCGACGCTGCACTTCGGCGGCGGCCTCCTCTTCGCCACGAGCGCGCAGGCCGGGACGGTCACGATCATCGATCCGCACGCGTGGGAGGTGCTGCGCGTCGTCTCGCTCGGCGAGGGAAGCGAGCCGGACGACGTTTCGGCGGTGAGCCGGCGTCGCGCGTACGTTTCGCGTCGCGGTGCGACGCATCTCCTGCGTCTCGATCCCTGCACCGGCGAGACGGCGGAGGGGATCGATCTCCGGCCGCTCGCCGACGCCGACGGCATTCCCGATCTCGGCTCGACGGTGCGCGACGGCCGGAGGCTCTTCGTCCAGGTGCGCCGTCTGAACGGCGACGCACCGGGAGGTTTCGAGCATCCGGCGCAGATCGGCGTGATCGATCTCGCGACGGAGGAGCTCGTCGACGTCGACGCGCAGACGGCGGGCGTGCAGGGCATCGCTCTCGAAGGAACGCTGCCGAAGACGCGGATGCAGGTCGTGCGCTCTCCGCGCCGTCTCGTGGTCGGCGCCAGCGGCGGCTTCTTCGACGAGGGCGGCATCGAGCTGATCGACCTCGCGACCCTCGACTCGCTCGGTCTCGTCGTGCGTGAAGCCGACGCTCAGGTCGGAGCGGATCTCGGCTCGTTCGTGATGACGAAGCGCGACCGCGGATACTTGACGTATTCGACCGACCTCCTGCTCTCGTCGCACCTGCACCAGTTCGCGGTGGACGGGACGGTCGTCCCCGAGCAGCTCCACGTGTCGGTCGACTACTTCGCGCCGGCGCTCGCCCACGACCCGCCGTCGCAGAATCTCTTCGTGCCGGAAGCGGGCTTTGGAGCCGAGGGCGTTCACGTGTTCGACGCGCGGACGGGGAGACAGCTCACGGAGGAGCTGATCCGGACCAGCGGTCCTCCTTCGGATCTCGTGATCGTGGAAGGGGGGTCGCGACGCGCGGGTGGCTGTCGAGCGCCCGTCGAGGAGCCGCCGACGCTCGTTCCTCCGACCGGCTCGCGTTCGAAGCAGCTCGCGGAGGCCGAGACGGAGAGCAGCGGCCCGCCGAGCTGAGCCCGGTCAGGCTTCGGACGCCGACGCGGCTGGAGGCGGTGTCGGCTTCGTCGGCGGAGCGGCGAGGTACGGCAGCAACGCCGCTCCGATGTCGACGTGCGTGCCGAGCTGCTTCCCGATTCCGGAGAGAATCCCGGAGACGCGTCCGACGGCGAGGATGTCGCTCGGGATCTCGACGAGCGGGTTCTTCTTCATCACGTCCGGGAGCGCCGCGTTGAAGTGCTCGAGCATCTCCGCGTCGGCGTAGGAGCGCTGGTTGCGGAGCGCCCAGCCGAGGAACGCCTCTCCGAGAAGAGCGAGGCTCTCGTCGCCTTCCTTGCGCGTGCGGAAGCCGAGATCGCGGAACGCCTTCCCGATGGCCGTCTTGTCGTTGCTCATGATCGCGACGACGAGGTTCGCGATCCCCGTGCGGAAGCTCGAGTCGAAGTCCTTCGCGAGGCCGAAGTCGAGCAGGACGAGCCGGCCGCCGGGCTGCACGAGGATGTTCCCGGGATGCGGGTCGGCGTGGAAGAAGCCGTGTACGAGGATCATCTCGCTGAAGAGATCGATCAGGAGGCGCGCGATCTCCTCCGGGTCGGCGCCCGCGGCGCGGAGGCCCTCGATGTCCGTCACGCGGACTCCGGGAGCGAACTCCGTCACGAGGACGCGGCGCGCGCCGATCTCGGGGACGACGGCGGGCACCATCACGTCCGTACGTGCAGCCAGGCACGCGCGCATGCGCTCGGAGTTCTTCGCCTCGTGCAGGAAGTCGAGCTCGAGCGGGACGTACTTCTCGACCTCGCGGATGAAGACGGAGAAGTCGAAGTTCCGCTCGAGAAGCGCCAGTGCGCGGACGAAGAAGCGGAAATTCGCCAGGTCCGTGCGCACGACCTCGGCGATCTCGGGATACTGGATCTTGACGGCGACCTCGCGGCCGTCGTGGAGGCGCGCGCGGTGCACCTGCGCGAGCGAGGCGGAGGCGATCGGCTTCCGGTCGAACTCGGCGAAGATCTCCTCGATCGGGCGGCCGAGCTCTCCGCGCACCATCGGCTCGAGGTCCTCGATCGGGCGCGGCGGCACGCGGTCCTGGAGCTTCGAGAGGACCTCGACGTACGCGTCCGGCAGCACGTCGGCGCGCGAGCCGATGAACTGGCACACCTTGATCGGCAGGCCTTCGAGCCGGACGGCGAGCCGATAGATGGCGTCGGCGCTGCGACGATGCTGCCGCTCGAAGGCGGCCGTCGTGTCGCGGCCGAGGCGACTGCGGACCTGCAGCCACTTGTACCCGGCGTAGACCCGGACGACGAGCCAGCCCTGGGCGAGGAAGCGGCGGGACGGGGAGCGCGTCGGCATCCGGGGAGTCTCGCTGAGGTCGTGCGCGACGGCAACGTGCGTGGACGTGCCGAGGTATCCCGCGGTATCCCGCGGCGCCCGGGCGGGGCTCCCGGCCGAGCGAAGCTCTCGGTTTCGGAGATCAGGCGTTCGATTGCGATGAACGAGGTTCGCGCTTCGCTCCCGGGGTCCTGTAAGCGGCGTCGAACGACCTTTCGCGCGCCGCGGCGGGCCAGACGCCCGATTCGCCTGCGGGCCCCCTTCTCTCGCGGAGGCGACAAACGGAAACTGCCGGCCATGCGGAACCGAAACGGCCTTCGGGCCCTTGCCGGCAGCCTCTTCGTGGCTGGTCTCGTGCTCGCCTGCGGCTGCGGCAGCTCCGGGGGTGGCTCGGGCTCCCAGGATGTTCCCAACACGCCGCCGCCGACCGATCCGCCCCCGACCGATCCCACCTGTGAGGAGTCGTACGACTCCACGTTCGACGCGATTCAATCGGTCGTCTTCGAGCGTCACGGCTGCACGGCCGAGGCCTGCCACGGAAGCGCCGCCTCGGGCCGTCTCGATCTCCGGGCCGACGTGTCCTACGCGAACCTGTTCGAGGCGCCGTCCACCGCATCGTCGCTCGCCCGCGTCCATCCGGGCACGAAGGAGCGGAGCTTTCTCTGGCTGAAGCTTCTCGCCGCGAGCGACGACACCGTCGAGATCACCGGCTCGCCGATGCCGCTCGGCAGCACGCCCCTCGGCGAGACCGAGATGGAGCTGTTGCGTCTCTGGATCCAAGGCGGCGCTCCGCAGCACGGCACGGTGCAGGGAACGGAGAGCCTGCTCGACGCTTGCCTACCCGACCCCGAGCCGATCCTCATCGAGCCGCTCGACCCGCCGCCCGCCGGCGAGGGCGTGCAGCTCGTGATGCCGGATTGGGACCTGCCGCCCGGCTCGGAAAACGAGATCTGCTTCGCGACGTATTACGACGTCTCCGATCAGGTGCCCGAGGAGTTCAAGTCGGAGGACGGCAAGTTCTTCTTCTACGAATCCTTCGAGATCCGGCAGGACCCGAGCAGCCACCACCTGCTCATCCAGGCCCCGGTCACCGCCTTCGGCGGCGAGTACGTCGATCCCTCGAACGTGTCGGGCTGGGCCTGCACCAGAGGCCCGAGCGCCGGGCAGCCGTGCGATCCGCTCGACCGTGACGCCTGCGGCGAGGGCGGCTTCTGTGCGAGCCCGATCGAGGAGACGTCCGGCTGCACGGGCTACCGGGCCGCGCCGGAGATCACGCCCGTCACGTTCAGCGGCACGCAGCAGGCGCAGTTCCTGCAAAGCAACTACCCCGGAGTGTACGTCCCGGTGCCGATCCGGGGGCTCGTCTTCTGGAACTCGCACGCCTTCAACCTGACGACGACCGGAACCCAGATGCACGCGCGTGTGAACTTCCGCTTCGCCCGCGAGCGGCTTTACCCGGCGCAGAACTTCGGCGGCGGCAACAACCAGTTCGGCATCCCCCGGCTGATCGTCGAGGGCGCGGCGCCCTACACCGAGAAGGTGATGTGCGGCCAGGCCGTCTTGCCCAAGGGCGCGCGGCTCACCGGGCTCAACTCACACACTCACAAGCACGGCAAGCACTTCTGGTACGAGCTGCACGACGGCGAGGTCATCTACGATTCGTACGTCTACAACGACCCGCTGCAGAAGTACTTCGAGCCGCCGCTCGCGTTCGACTCCGACTCGGCGGCGGAGCGCACCGTCAAGTTCTGCTCGTTGTACAACAACGGCGTCGGCGAGAACGGCGAGCCCGATCCCGAGGCGGTGACGCGCGCGTCGCGCATCCCGTACGGCATCCGCTTCGAAGGATTCGGCGGCTTGCTCGGTCTCTGCGAGCCGACGCGCTGCGTGAACCCCGGCAGGTACGACGTCGACTGCGACGACGGCCAGAGGAACCAGGCCGGCGACGACACCGCCTGCGACAGCTCGCCGGGCGCGGGAGACGGGTTCTGCGACGCCTGCGCGATCATGGGCGGCGTCACCACGGAGAACGAGATGTTCGGCCCGTCGATCAGCTACTTCGTGCAGGAGTAACCGCGCTTCAGGGCCGCTGCCAGAACACGTTCAGGGACTCGACGACGCCGTCGTCAGCCTGGCGATAGTGGACGACGAAGGGGTCCAGCATCCGGCGTCGATCTGGGCGATTTCGACGAGGCAGCTCCGCGTGAAGCGGAGTACGAGAGCCGGTTCTCTCCGGCAATCCGCTTCCTCAGAGCTCCTTCGTCATGAAGACGCTGTTCGGGTCTTCCCGGTAGTCGGCGAAGGGCGCGCCGTACGCGAACCCGAAGCTCTCGTACAGCTTCCGAGCCGGCGAGAAGGCCCTCATCGAGCCGGTCTCCAGGCTCAACCTCCCATAGCCGCGCTCCGTCGCCTCGCGGAGGATGTGACGCAGCATCGCGCGCGCGACGCCACGCCGGAGGTGCGCCGGAGCCGTCCGCATCGACTTGATCTCGCCGTGCGTGGCGGACAGCTCCTTCAGTGCGCCGCATCCGAGCAGCTCGCCGTCCGACCAGACCGTCCAGAACGTGACGTCCGGACCGCGCAGGGCTTCGAGGTCGAGCGCATGGACGCTCTCGGGCGGAGAGAGGCTGTGCATGCTGCGGAGATGCTCCTCGAGGAGCGCGCGAATTTCCGGGCCGGAAAGATCGTCGAGCCGGATCTCCACCGGACTCAGCGCGCGAGGAGCTGTCGCAGCACGTACGGGAGGATCCCCCCGTGGCGGTAGTAGTCGACCTCGATCGGCGTATCGATCCGGAGCGTGACCGGGAGCTTCTCGGACTGCCCGTTCGCGCGGTGGATCGCGAGCGTCAGGTCCTGCATCGGCTTCAACGCGACGCCCTCGACGCCGGTCAAGTCGTACGTCTCCGTGCCGTCGAGACCGAGCGACTCGGCGCTCGTGCCGTCCTTGAACTCGCACGGCAGCACGCCCATGAAGACGAGGTTGCTCCGATGGATCCGCTCGAAGCTGCTCGCGATCACGGCGCGCACGCCGAGAAGCTGCGTTCCCTTCGCGGCCCAGTCGCGCGAGCTACCGGTGCCGTACTCGTGTCCGGCGAAGATGACGAGGGGCGTTCCCTCCGTGCGGTAGCGCATCGCCGCGTCGTAGATCGCCATCTGCGTGCCGTCCGGCTGATGGCGCGTCACGCCTCCCTCGACGCCCGGGACCATGCGGTTCTTGATGCGGACGTTGGCGAACGTGCCGCGCGTCATCACGCGGTCGTTGCCGCGGCGCGAGCCGTAGCTGTTGAAGTCGCGCACGCCGACACCGTGCTCCTGCAGGTAGCGGCCCGCCGGCGAGTCCGGCTTGATCGAACCCGCCGGGCTGATGTGGTCCGTCGTCACCGAGTCGCCGAAGATCGCGAGCGGGCGGGCGCCGTGGACGTCCTTCGGCGTCCCGGGCTCGGGGCCGAACGACTCGAAGAACGGCGGGTTCTGGATGTACGTCGAGTCCGCGTCCCACGTGTAGACCTCGCCGGTGCTCGCGGGGATCTCGTTCCAGAGCGGGTTCTCGCTCGTGAAGTCGGAGTAGAGACGGCGGTACGTCGCGGGATCCGTCGCCGAGTTCAGGCAGTCGCGGATCTCGTCCTGCGACGGCCACACGTCTGCGAGCATGACGTCGCGCCCTTGCGCGTCCTTCCCGAGCGGCTCCTTCGCGAGGTCGATCTCGACGGTGCCGGCGAGCGCGTACGCAACGACGAGCGGAGGGCTCGCGAGGAAGTTCGCGCGCACGCTCTGGTGCACGCGCGCCTCGAAGTTGCGATTGCCCGAGAGGACGCTCGCCGCGACGATGTCGTTCCCGTTGATCGCCTCGTCGATCTTCGGATCGAGCGGGCCGGAGTTGCCGATGCACGTCGTGCAGCCGTAGCCGACGAGCTCGAACCCGAGCGCGTCGAGGTGCGGCTGCAACCCGGTCTTCTCGAGGTAGTCCGAGACGACGCGCGAGCCCGGCGCGAGCGATGCCTTGACGGTCTTCCGCACGCGCAGGCCGCGCAGGGCGGCCTTCTTCGCAAGGAGCCCCGCGGCGAGCATGACGCTCGGGTTCGACGTGTTCGTGCACGAGGTGATCGCCGCGATCACGACGTCGCCGTCCTGTAGCGACTCCTTCGTGCCGTTCATCTGCAGGGGGACCGACTTCTGGCGCGTCTCCGCGGGCTTGTTCCAGCCGCCTTCGTTGAGAGGAGCGCCGAGGAGCGACTCGAAGCGCTTCTTGACGTTGCCGATCTCGATGCGGTCCTGCGGACGGCGTGGTCCGGCGACGCTCGGCCGGATCGAGCCGAGGTCGAGCTCGACGACCTGGCTGTAGTCGCACTCGCCCGGCTTCGGGATCCCGAACATCCCCTGCGCCTGGTAGTAGGCGCGGACGAGATCGACCTGCTCCGCGGTTCGTCCCGTCGCCGCGAGGTAGGTGCACGTCTGCTCGTCGACGCCGAAGAAGCCCATCGTCGCGCCGTACTCCGGCGACATGTTCGCGATGGTCGCGCGGTCCTGCACCGACAAGCGCGAAGCTCCTTCGCCGAAGTACTCGACGAACTTGCCGACGACCTTCGTCTCGCGCAGCAGCTCCGTCACGCGCAGGACGAGGTCCGTCGCCGTCGTCCCGCGGGGAAGCTCGCCCCAGAGGTGCACGCCGACGACGTCCGGCGTCAAGAAATAGATCGGCTGGCCGAGCATGCCGGCCTCCGCCTCGATGCCGCCGACGCCCCAGCCGACGATGCCGAGCCCGTTGATCATCGTCGTGTGCGAGTCGGTGCCGACGAGCGTGTCCGGGTAGCAGACGTCGTCCCGCGTGATCACGCCGTGCGCCAGATACTCGAGGTTCACCTGATGGCAGATGCCGATGCCGGGCGGCACGACCTTGAAGGTGTCGAACGCCTGCATGCCCCACTTGAGGAACTGGTAGCGCTCGCGATTGCGCTCGAACTCGATCTCCATGTTCTTGCGGAGCGCTCCGGGGAGGCCGGCGACGTCGACCTGGATCGAGTGGTCGACGACGAGGTCGACGGGAACGAGCGGCTCGACGACGGTCGCGTCCTTGCCGAGCGCGGCGACCTTCGAGCGCATCGCCGCGAGATCCACGAGCAGCGGGACGCCAGTCAGGTCTTGCAGGAGCACGCGGGCGACGACGAACGGGATCTCGGCAGTGCGCGGCGCGTTCGGCTGCCAGCTCGCGAGCGTGCGAACGTCTGCCTCCGAAATGCGCACGCCGTCGTGGTTGCGCAGCACCGACTCGAGCACGATGCGGATGCAGACCGGAAGGCGCGAGATCTTGGCGACGCCCGCGGCCTCGAGACGCGGCAGCGAGTAGTAGCGTGCGCTCCGCCCTCCCTTCGTCGTGAAGCTTTGCAGCGAATCGAACAGCGAAGGTGCGTGCGTCATGCACGCGATTTAGCCCTCGTCCGCGGGGCTCGCAATTGTGCTCAATCGAGGTGCGCTGCCGCGAGGAGGTCGATCGGATGGGCGACCTCGACCGATAGGCCGCGCGCAATCGCACCGGCGCGGATCTGCAGCAGACAGCCGGGATTCGCCGCCGCGACGACGTCCGCGCCCGAGCGCTCGACGTTCGCGAGCTTGCGCGCACCCAATCGCTGCGCGAGGGCCCGCTCCGTCAAGTTGTACGTACCGGCGCTGCCGCAGCAGAGATCGGACTCGGCGAGATCGACGAGCTCGAGGCCGGGGATCCTGTCGAGCAGCCGGCGGACCTCTCCCGCGACGCCCTGCGCGTGCACGAGGTGACACGGATCGTGCACCGCCACGCGGCGCGGGAGCGCGCGCTTCGCCGGCGGCAAGCCGAGCTCCGCGAGGAGGGCCAGCGCATCGCGCGCGCCGTGCGCGACTCGAGCGGCGTCCTCGTTGCCGGCGAGAAGCTCGTCGTACTCGCGCAAGAGCGCGCCGCAACCCGCCGCCGTCGAGACGAACCAGTCCGCTCCGGTCCGCGCGGCGAGGCCGGCAAGGGCACCCGCGAGCGCGCGTGCGCGTTCGTCGTCGCCGAGGTGGAGCGAGAGCGCTCCGCAGCATCCTTGCTCAGGCGGGACGAGGACGCGGACTCCGGCGTGTACGAGGAGCCGTGCGATCGCGTGCGCCGTCTCCGGGAACGACGTCTCGGCGACGCAGCCCGTGAGGAGCACCGCGGTGCCGCGCGTCGCACCCACCGGCTCGAGAACCGCCGGCAGCGTGGCGCGCTTCGAAGACGTACGCGGCAGAGCTGCCGCGTACGCGAGCCACGGCGAGCCGGTCGCGCGCGCGAGCCGGCGCGTCCACGAGCGGCCGGCAAGAAGGCGAAGCGGAACCGCGGCGAGCGCGCGCAGGCGCGGGTTCGTCAGCATCGTGCCGAGAGCGCGCCGCGCGAGCCGTCGCGCGCGAGGCCGATGCTCTTCGAGAAACGGCCGCGCCGCCTCGATCAACGAGCCGTACGGCACTCCCGACGGGCAAGCGGTCTCGCAGGCCCGGCAGCCGAGGCAGCCGTCGAGGTGGGCGGTCACGCCCGGCGTCGGCTCGAGCCGTCCCTCCTCGAGCGCGCGCATGAGCAGGATCCGCCCGCGCGGCGAATCGGCTTCGGTCCCGAGCTCGACGTACGTCGGACACGAGGAGAGGCAGAGGCCGCAGTGCACGCAGCTCAGAAGCCGCTCGGTCTCGACGAAGCGCACCTCGTGTCCATACCAACCCGGACAGCGCGCTGGGACCCACACCGACACGGTAAACGCGCTGAGAGCGGCGTGGCTCGCTACGTCTCGCGGAAGGACCTTCGTTGCACTGTAGGCATGATGAGCCTACAATGCAGGCATGGCAAAGCATGCAAAGCTATCCACGCGGGATCGGCGCGGCCGAGCGGTGCGCCGGACGACCGTCCAGTACACTGTCCGTGACGTTCCGGCCCACGTCGATCGAGCCCTGCGGCGCAAGGCGGGCGAGGAGGGGAAGAGCCTCAACGAGGTGCTGCGCGAGGCCCTGACGAGGGAGGCCGGTGTGGGCGGGGCGGTCGAGCACCACGACCTCGACGCGCTTGCCGGTACCTGGGAGGACGATCCGGAGTTCGACCGAGCGATCGCGGAGCAGGACCGCATCGACGAAGCGCTGTGGCGATGAGGATCGCGATCGACACCGATCGCTACGTCGACTTCGCGCGAGGCGAGGAGGAGGCAGTCGCGCAGGTGCGCCGAGCGAGTCGGCTCTACGTTCCGTTCGTCGTGCTTGCGGAGCTCCGGGCGGGCTTCCTCTGCGGGTCGAGGGCGAGCCGGAACGAGGCGATCCTGACCAGGTTCTTGAACGGTTCCCGCGTGGAAGTGCTCTATCCCGACGAGGAAACGGCGCACCACCATGCCCGCCTGTTCCGCGATCTACGCGCGCGAGGCACTCCGATCCCGACGAACGATCTCTGGACCGGGGCACTCGCCGTGCAGCACGGACTCCACCTGTTCGCGCGTGACAGCCACTTCGACAACCTGCCGCAGATCCCGCGCGTTTGACCTTGACCGCTCGCGCGTCCGGGCGTACCTCGCGCTTCCATGTCGCAGAAGCCGCTCCGCATCGGCCGTACGATCGCCGAATCCACGCCCGCGTTCGACCCGCTCCCGCGTCCGCCCGAGGGCGCGCCGAACGTCGTCGTCATCGTGCTCGACGACCTCGGCTTCGCGCAGCTCGGCTGCTTCGGCGGCGACGTCGACACGCCGGCGATCGACCGCCTCGCCGCGGGAGGGCTGCGCTACCGAAGCTTCCACGTGACGGCTCTCTGCTCGCCGACGCGCGCCGCCCTCCTCACCGGCCGGAACCACCACGCCGTCGGCATGGGCTTCCTCACCGACCTCCCTACGGGCTTCCCCGGCTACAACGGACGCATCCCGAAGTCCGCGGCGACGCTGCCGCGCCTCCTGCGCGACACCGGCTACTCGACCTTCGCGGTCGGGAAGTGGCATCTCCTGCCGCGCTGGGAGCAGTCCGCCGCGGGACCGTTCGATCGCTGGCCGCTCGGGCTCGGCTTCGAGCGCTACTACGGCTTCCTCGCGGGCGACACGAATCAGTGGGCGCCGGAGCTCGTCAGCGACAACGGCTTCGTCGATCCGCCCGCTTCGCCCGAGGAGGGCTATCACCTGACCGAGGACCTCGCCGACCGCGCGATCCGCTTCGTTCTCGACCAGCAGCAGGCGACGCCCGGCAAGCCGTTCTTCCTCTACTTCGCGACCGGTGCGATGCACGCGCCGCACCAGGCGCCGCTCGCATGGATCGACCGCCACCGCGGCCGCTACGACGGCGGCTGGGAGGCGTTCCGCGATCGCGCTTTCGCGCGCCAGCAGGAGCTCGGCATCGTGCGCGCGGGAGCACCGCTTCCCGGGCGTCCGCCCTGGATCGCGCCGTGGAAGGACCTCTCCGCGGAGGAGCAGACGCTCTTCGCGCGGATGATGGAGGTGTACGCGGGCTTCCTCGCCCACACGGACGCGCAGATCGGGCGTGTCGTCGACTTCCTCGAGCAGCGCGGCCTTCTCGACGACACGATGGTCGTCCTGATCTCGGACAACGGCGCCAGCGCCGAGGGCGGACCTCTCGGATCGGACAACGAGCACCGCTTCGCGCACGACATGCTCGACGACCCCTCGAGGTTGCACGCGCGCGTGCATCAGCTCGGCGGACACCGGACCTACGGCCACTACGCGTGGGGCTGGGCGTGGGCGGGCAACACGCCGTTCCGCCTGTGGAAGCGCTTCGCCTGGCTCGGCGGCGTGCGCACGCCGCTCGTGGTGCACTGGCCCCGCGGGATCGCGGCGCGCGGCGCGGTCCGCGGACAGTTCTGCCACGCGATCGACGTGCTGCCGACGGTGCTCGACGTGGTCGGCCTCGAAGCGCCCGCCGTCGTCGATGGGATCGTGCAGCAGCCGATCGACGGCGCTTCGCTGCGCGCGACGTTCGACGACGAAGCCGCACCCGATCCGCGCAAGACGCAGTACTTCGAGATGCTCGGGAGCCGCTCGATCTGGCACGACGGCTGGAAGGCGACGGCGGATCACGTTGGCAACCAGCTCACCGTCGAGCGTGAGCGCGTCAGCGGAAGTCACGACTTCGAGACGGATCGCTGGTCCCTGTTCAAGCTCGACGACGACCCCGCCGAAGCGAACGACCTCTCGGAGGAGCAGCCCGTGCAGCTTCGGCGGCTCGTCGATCTCTGGTGGGCCGAGGCGGGTCGCAACCACGTGCTGCCGCTCGAGGACGGATTCCTCGGTCGCGCCGTCGCGATGGAGCCGTCGCCGTGGGGCGTTCGCGGCCGCGCCGACTTGACGGCGGGGGGCGGTCCCGTCTCCGAGACGCTGCTGCCGCCGATGGGCGGAGGCTTTCGTCTCGTCGCGGAGATCGAGGTGCCGGAGGAGGGCGCCGACGGCGTCGTCGCGGCGCTCGGCGACTGGCACAACGGCTGGGCCTGCTACGTCGTGGACGGCGCCGCCGCGGTCTGCCTCAACCTCTTCGGCGATCCCGTACGCGTCGTCGCGCCGGAGCCTCTCGCACCCGGCCCGCAGCGTATCGAGATCCTGTATCGCCGCGCGCGAGCGGGCGGCGGACCGCTCGCGCTGTGCGTCGGCGGCGCGCCGGTCGCGCACGGCCGCGTGCCCTCGGACCTTCCGTTCCGCTGGCAGATCGGCGGCGCAGGACTCCTGATCGGAGAGGACCGCGGGTTCCCCGTCTGCGAAGACTACCGTCCGCCCGCGACGTTCCGCGGCCGCATCGAGCGCGTCGTCCTCGAAGCGCTGGCACTCCTTCCGCCGGACCAGCAAGCGGAGATCGAGGCGCTTCTGCGCCACGAGTGAGACGTGCACGCTCGGTGCGGAGGTCCGACCGCGGCCGTGCGAGCTCAGCTCAGGTCGAGGCCGATCGTGAAGCGGCCGACCCAGCCGGTGCCGCCCCCGTCGCGCTCGAGGGCGAGCATCAGCTCGTCGCCGTTCTGCCCGAAGATCCCGTCCGTCTCGTTCGTCGTGTCGGGCGTCCCGCGATCGGCGTAGGGCGGCTCCGCGAGCACCGCTTCGGTCACCGTCTCGTCGAAGAAGAACTGCGACGTGAAGTCGTACGTCGTGTCGCCCGAAGCCGAGAAGAACCGCACCTTGAAGTGGATGTGGATCGTGCGTCCCGGGTACCAGCCGGGATTAGATCGTATCGAACACGACCGTGCCGTCGCCGGCGGTCGCCTGGAAGCCGCGGAGGAACGTTTCGCCGACGGCGTTCTCGACGTCGGAGTACACGCCCGCGGCGTCGGTGTGCCAGAGGTCGACCTGCGCGCCTTCGAGTGGCGAGCACGCTTCGCCGGCGACCTCGAAGACGCCGATCTCGAGCCGGAGCGGAAGGCCGTCGAGCACGGCGGCGCGCGTCGTGCCGGTCGTGAGGTCGGAGCGCTCGAGACCTTCGTCGACGAAGAACGGACCTTCTGTCTTCGCGGGCGTGACGACGCAGGAGAGCTGCGCCGGCGTCGGGCTCGGCGTGGGATTCGCTCCCGGAGTCGGCGTCGGCGTCGGTCCGCCCGAGGCGGACGAGCTGCCCGAGCCGCCGCACCCTTCGACGCCGAGCCACGTCGAAAGCCCGATCGCTCCGAGCACGCCCAGGGCCTCGCGACGGCTGATCGTCTCGACCGCCGGTGTCCTCTTCTCTCGCTGCTTCATCGGCTCTTCCCTCGATTCTTGCCTCACCTCCGAGGCCCGAGTCCAGGAGCCAGCCGAGCGGCCGTCCGGCCGCGGGCAGGTTACTGCGATCGTCCTGCCACGCGACAACGGCGGAAACGGCGAAAAGCGCGAGGCGCCTCGGCGACGCCTCCGGGCGTGCGGATGCGGGACCTGCACCCGCGTGCGGAAGCCCGCACGAGTCGTTTGCTTCGCGCGGACCAAGAGGTGTACACGGCGGCACCGCCGCGGCCACATCTAAACCGGGAGAGGAGGACAGAGATGAGCCGTCAGAGGGGTTCGAGTCCGGGATTCACGTACGCGTCGCTGTCGATCGCGCTGCTCTTGGCGTCGGGCACCCAGGCGACGGCGGAGGAAAAGGCGCCGCCCGAAGACCTGAACCAGGCCGACATGCTCGGCACACCCAATCCGGAGGCGGAGGCCGAGGAGGCCGAGGAGGAAAGCGAGAAGAGCGGCCTCGGAAGCCGCTTCTCGGTCGTCGTCAACATGGATTTCACGACGGCCTACGTGTTCCGCGGCATCCTGCAGGAGCGGAACGGCTTCATCTGGCAGCCGTCGATCGACATCGGGCTGAATCTGTACGAGGGCGAAGGCGCGCTCAGCAGCGTCGATCTCGGGTTCGGCATCTGGAACAGCTTCCAGAGTGAGCAGACGCTCGCGGAGAACGGTCCCGCGAACCTCTACGAGACCGACTACTACCCGAGCGTGACGCTCGCGTGGTCGCCCGGGATCGAGACCGCGCTGACCTACCAGATCTACACGAGCCCGAATGGCGCGTTCACGACGATCCAGCAGCTCGACTTCAGCGTCGGCTGGGACGACAGCGAGGTGCTCGGAGCGTTCGCGCTTTATCCGACGGCGCTCTTCTCCTTCGAGGTCGACGGCACCTCGTTCGGCGAGAAGGAAGGCGGCTACTTCGAGCTCGCACTCGAGCCCGGATTCGACGTCACCTTCCCCGGCGACGAGGAGGAGAATTACCCGCTCACGCTGAGCTTTCCGCTCGCCGTCGGGCTCTCGCTGTACGACTACTACGAGACGGAGGAGAGCGACGACACCTTCGGCTTCTTCAGCTTCGGGTTCGGCCTGAGCATCCCGCTCGCGTTCATCCCCGAGGACTTCGGAGCGTGGAGCGCGGGAGCCGGCGTCGTGATCTACGTGCTGGGCGACACGCTCGAGGAAGTGAACCTCGGCGACAGCCCGTTCGCGGTCGGGACCGGGAGCATCACGCTCGAGTTCTGACGCGGCGACGCAACCCGAGCGCGGCGAGCCCGCGCTCGGGAACGATGACCGTGCCCCTTGGCGGTCGGCTCGTTAGGTACTCCGCCCCATGGGTTCAACGCCGAAGGGGCGCGCGACCGGACCCGGGGTCTTGCTGACCCAGCTTCTCGCCGTGCACGCCACCTCCGAGATGTGGGTCTGGGCGGCCTACGGCAAGTTCGGGACCCAGGTCGGCATCTGGGCGGATCTCCTCGGCTTGTGGCCGCCCCTCGATCCCCGACCGGGGTACGTCGTGGCGCTCGCCTTGTCGGCGGTCGCGGCGCTGGCCTTCGTCCCCGGGCGGGCGCGCATCGCGGCCGGGCTCCAGACGGCCCTCATGTGCGCGATCGCGGTGTACTTCTTCCCGAACGTTCCCAACCACTTCATCGCCTTCACGATGGGTCTGGGGCTCTGCGCGTTCTGCGATCCCGAGCGGGAGACCGATCTCCTGCTCTTGGGGCTTCGATCCGTGGCGGCCCTGATCTTCTTCGGCGCCGGCATCCAGAAGATCCTCCACGGCACCTACTTCCACGGTGCGATCTTCGGCTTCATGGTCGCGGAGGGACCGAACTTCCGGGAGACGTTGAAGTACCTGCTCCCGGCCGACGAGATGGCGCGGCTGCAGGCGGCCCGGGGCCGGGGGCCCTTCTTCCTCTCGTCCTGGCTCGGGATCTTCGCCGCGAACCTCAGCTGGATCCTGGAGATCCTGCTGCCGGCCGGGCTCCTCATCCGGGCGACCCGCGTCGGCGCCGCGATCGCGGCCGTCCTCTTCGTCGTCGTGATTCAGCTCTCGGCGCGCGAGGTCTTCTTCGCGGGCTTCATGGTGCCGCTGCTCTTGCTGTGGGTCTCGCCGGCGGCAGCCGTGCGCTCCCTTCCGGTCGTCTACTTCGTCGACGCCTACCTCGTGCTCGCCGGCTTCGGCCTCTTTCCGTACTTCGCCGCCATATGACCACGGAGACCAAGACCCGCTGGGTGAAGGGGTTCCTGTGGGCCCTCGTCGCGTGGCCGTTCGTCCACTTCGCGATCACGCGATCGCTGGACATCGATCCTTGGCGGCTCGGGGGCTGGGCGATGTACGCGACGACGCCGATCCGCGTCGAGCTGAACCTCACCCGGATCACGCCGCAGGGTGAGGGGCCCGTCGAGCGAATGTCCCAGCCGATGATCGAGTGGGGCGACTGGTACATCAACAACGGCGCCCGGCTCGGCCCGCTCTATCCTCCCGACGGAGGCGCTGCGATCGTCTTCGCGAACAATCCCGGGGTCAATCGGATCGCGATCTACGTCTCCCACGGCCACCTCACGTGGCGCGGCGACTGGGGCTACGCGACGACACGTTACGAGTACATTCGTCCGGGAACCCGGATACGCACGACACCGCTCGAGGGAGATCTGATCCAGCGCCCGACGGAACCTCCGGGCGGGTCGAGCTGACGCTCTACGACTCGATCGGGATCGGCCGCGGCGGAAGGAGGCGGACCGCCGTCGGATCCCACGTCGCCCACATCGAGGCGCCGAGCGTGAGCCCCTCCGGCCGCTCGTCGTCGTCGACGTGCGCGATGATCTCGTTGTCGTCGCCGTCGCGCAGAGCGCAGCGGAGGACGGGTCCCTGGAAGACGATGCCGGTCACGGTGACCGGGATGCCGCGTCCATGCGACGGCGCGGTCGGGCCGAGGCGGATCCGCTCCGGGCGGAGCATCAAGATCCCGTCGGAGCCGGAAGCGACGCTTCCGTCCGCGACGGGAGCATCGATCAGGACGCCGCCGGCGAGACGCACGGTCGCGCGGCCGCCTTCCACGCGCAGGGCGATCGTCGGCAGCAGGTTCGCCGTCCCGATGAAGCCTGCGACGAAGACGCTCGCCGGGGAGTGATAGATCTCCTCGGGCGTGCCGACCTGCTCGACGTGCCCTTCGCTCATCACGGCGATCTGGTCGGACATCGTCAGCGCTTCTTCCTGGTCGTGCGTGACGAAGACGAACGTGATGCCGACCTCGCGCTGGATGCGCTTCAGCTCGATCTGCATCGCTTGTCGGAGCTTCGCGTCGAGGGCGCTCAAAGGCTCGTCCAGGAGGAGCGCGCTCGGGAGGTTCACGAGCGCGCGGGCGAGCGCAACGCGCTGCCGCTGGCCGCCGGAGAGCTGGTCCGGACGCCGCTGCGCGAAGTCGGCGAGGCGCACGACCTCGAGCATCTGCTTGACGCGGCTCGAGACCTCCGCGTCCGCGACGCCCTTGATGCGCGGCCCGAAGGCGACGTTGTCGAACACGTTCAGGTGCGGGAAGAGCGCGTACTGCTGGAAGACCGTGTTGACGTTCCGCCGGTACGGCGGGAGCTTCGAGACGTCGACGCCGTCGAGGCAGATGCGCCCGCTGGTCACGTCCTCGAAGCCGGCGATCATGCGGAGCATCGTCGTCTTGCCGCAACCCGACGGGCCGAGCATCGAGAAGAAAGCGCCGCGCGGGATGTCGAAGTGCCCGCGCTGCACGGCGACGAAGCTGCCGTAGCGCTTGTGGACCTCCTGCAACGAGATGACGGGAACCAAAGGGTCGCCCGTGGTCGGGCTCGAAGACGTGCTCAGCCTCGTTTCTCCTCTGCGGCGCCGGCCGGTTGTGCTCGAGCGGACGGATTCCCGGCGCTTTTCGCAGAAGGCTCCGCGGGCTGCAAGGCGTCGTCGTGCTCCGCATCGCCCTCCGCAGTCGTCGCCTCGTCCGACTGCGCCGGCAACGCGGGGATCGCCTCGACCTCGTACTGCTTGTCGCGCGATCCGTACACGTAGCGGGATGTCTTCGAGAGCTCCGTCGCGAGCGACGCCACCTCCTCGTCGAACCAGCGCGGCGTCGCGGCGATGCGCTCGCGGATCCGCTCGAGATACGCCTCCGTCCCCGGCGCGTCCGGGTAGTAGCGCCGATAGATGTCGTAGCGGAACAGCCGCTTCAGGCGATGCAGGTTCGCGGGCATGGTCGGGAGCGGCAGGAGCGCGACGTCGGTCTTGCCCTTCACGCGTCGCTCCTCGAGTCGCTGCTGCACGACGTCGAGGCTGTTCTGTAGGAGCTCCGGGGTGCAGAAGCAGGCGAACTCGTCGTACAGGAGCCGCATCGTCGTGCTCGCCTCTTCGATCGGGAGGCGCGCCTGGCGCTCCCGCCCCATGCGTCGCAGGAGCAGCATGAACGGGACCGGCTGGTTCCCGGTCTTCTCGATCACCGCGGGGTCGCGGAAGTCCGGCTGGCGGTACGGGAAGTGCCGCGGGTCGATGACGTCGAAGCCGCCGCGGCCGTAGAAGAGGATGCGCTGCAGCGAGAGACGGTCGTCCGGCGAGAAGTACTCCATCTCCGCGGCGAGGTTCAGGTGGACGCCGAAGTACTTCGAAGGCTGGTCCGGAAGCGGCAGCTTCACGAGCTCGCGCTGCTGGAGCTGGTAAAGGTACTCGACCGCGAGCTCGACCGGCGCGATGCGGAGCCAGTAGGTCAGCACGGTTCCGCGCGCCTCCGGCAGCATGAAGATGTGCGACAGGTAGACGGTGCAGAGGTCCGGCGCCCAGGCGGGATTGTAGGTGACCGACCCGTCGCGGACGCCGCGCAGATTGCCCTCGCGGTCCTTCGCGACGAGAACGAAGTAGCGGATGAACGTCCCCGACGGCAGCGGCTCGAACGCGTCGTCGAGGAGGAAGCGCCGGATCGCGTGCTCCGGCTCCATCTCGCCCTGCGGGCCGAAGGCGTCCCAGAGGATCTGGTAGGCGCGGGGAAAGTCCGGGTGGTCGGGGTGCTCGATCGAGTCCAGCTCGTAGCGCCGCGTCTCGCGCTCGATCATCTCGACGATGTCTTGCTGATAGAGGTCCTTGAGGCATAGGCGGACTCGCGTTGCGAGGCTCATGATGGACTCTCCGTGCCGAAGGATGCCAATGCCGCGGCTCCAGTGCAAAGATTGCCATTCGGGATCGAAACCCATGCGTCCGGATTTGCTTGACGACAATCCCTCGGCCTGGCTGGCGGAGCTTCCCCCGCACGAGCCGGGGCCTGCGCTTCGCGGCGACGTCGCGGCGGACGTGGCCGTCGTCGGGGGAGGCCTGACGGGGATCTCGACGGCGTGGCATCTGAGCGAGCGGTTCCCGGAGCGGAGGATCGTCGTCCTCGAAGCGCGCTCTCTCGCGAACGGCGCGAGCGGACGGAACGGCGGACAGGTGCTGAACGGCATCGCGGGGATCGAGCCGGACGAGCCGGAGCTCGCGCGGCGGGTCCACGCGGCCACGCGCATGGGCATCGACGTCGTCGAGGATCTCGCGGCGCGCTCGCGCCTCCCGACCGGCTTCGTGCGCAGCGGCTGCCTCGAGGTCTACACCTCCGATCGCGGAGCCGAGGCGGCGCAAGCGCACGCCGAGCGCTCGGCGTCCTGGGGCATCCCCGTCGAATGGCGCTCGGGCGCGGTCTCCGGCTTGCGCGGCGTGCGCGGCGCCGTCGTCGACCCGACCGCGGCGCGCGTCAACGCGGCGGCGCTCGTCCGGGGGCTCGCACCCGTGCTCCGCGAGCGCGGGGTCGTGATCCACGAGGAGACGCCGGTGCTCCGGATCGAGGAAGGCGCCACGATCGCGCTCGCCACGCCGCACGGCACCGTGCGCGCTCGTGCCGTCGTCCTCGCGACGAACGCGTACACGCCGCTCCTCGGCTACTTCCGGAGCGGCATCCTGCCAATCCACTCCCACGTCGTCGCGACCGAGCCGCTGCCCGACGCGCTCTGGAGCGCTCTCGGCTGGAGTGCGGAGTCCGGATTCCACGACGACCTGGATCGGCTCGCGTACGGCTGCCGGACGCCCGCGGGCCGTCTCGTGTTCGGCGGCGGCAGCAACGCGGCGTACGCGTATCGCTTCGGCGGAGTCCCCGTGTTCGCGGGATCGTCCGAAGCCGGCTCTGCGGCGGTCGAGCGCCGCTTGCGCGAGTACCTTCCCGGGCTCGAGGGCGTTCGCATCGCGCACCGCTGGACCGGCACGCTCGCGATCACGTTCGATCGCGTCTGCGCGATGGGCGTGACCGGTGCGTCGCGAAACGTCTTCTACGCGCTCGGCTACAGCGGGCACGGTCTCGCTCTCGCGGCCCTCGCGGGGAGGGTCCTCCGGGACCTCTACAGCGACGACCCCGAGCCCTGGCGGGGGCTGCCGTTCCTTCAGCGCCGGCTTCCGCGGATCCCGCCGGAGCCACTTCGTTGGCTCGGCTACCAGGTGTACACGCGCTTGACGGGGCGGTCGCCGCGGCGCCGGTAGCGCGGAAGGCCGTCAAGGACCACGATCCGGCCTGGATTCGTTTGCGCGCCGGACGGGCCGGTGGCAGGGGAACGACGTCGCGGTCGGGAAGAGGAGCGGCTCATGGCGCGGGTGACGCGGGTGACGCGGGTGGTGCGGGTGACGCGGGTGACGCGGGTGGCGCGGGTGATGCGGGCGGTGCGGGTGGCGCACGTCGGCGGGCTGGTCGGGTTCGGCTTGGCCCTCGGACTCCTGGTTCCGTCTTCGGCTCTCGGAGCGCCGCCGGCGCAGAGCCTCGCGCGCTGCCAGCGCACGGTCGCGGAGGAGGGCACGCAGTTCGTCACGCGTGTTCAGCAAGTCGTCGGTCGCTGCCTCGACGCGGTGTCGGAGGAGACGCTTCGCAAGGAGCGCTCGGCCGTCGACGGCGCCGCGCGCGCGTGTGTCAACGCGCTCGACGAGATCCTCGGGAATCGCGGCGGCCTCGGCGCGCAAGCGCGTCTCGAGTCGCGGATCGAGCGGTGGTGCGTCCCGGGTCGCCCCGACGTGACGCACACCGCGGCGGACGTGCTCGGCCCGGACGCCATCCTCGCACAGTCGATCGAAGCGCGGGCCCTGGGCTCGCGGTGCGCCGCGTTCGGCGGTGATGGCTCGATCGACTCGGTCGAGGAGTGGCTCGATTGCGTGGTCGAAGCGCATTGGTCGACGTCGGCGACGGCGATCGTCACGGAGTTCCCGCGCGCTCTCGAATGGCTCTCCGGGCTTCGGCCGGCGATGCTCGGCCGAAGCGACTCCTCGCAGGCCGTCGCCGCGCTCGACGTGCTCGTGGCGGAGATCGAGACGAGCGGAAGCGTCACCCCGCCCATTCTCCCCGCGACGGGACAGACGATCTCCCATGCGCCCGGCGACGACGGAGCGCTGCGCGTCGGCGCGCCGCTCCGCTTCCGCGACAACGGCGACGGCACGCTCACCGACGAAACGACCAGCCTCGTCTGGGAGAAGAAGTCGGACGACGGCGGGCTGCACGACAAGGACGGCGCATTCCCCTGGGATATCGGCGCGGGATCGATGTGGGAGTGGCTCGCGTCGGTGAACGCCGAGGGCGGCGCTGGCTTCGCCGGCAAGAGCGACTGGCGGATCCCGAACAAGAAGGAGCTCGAGTCGATCGTCGATGCGAGCGCCTTCAATCCGGCGCTGCCCGCCGCCTTTTCCACGAGCTGCACGGCGGGCTGTGCGGCTTCGTCGTGCAGCTGCACGGGGTCGCTCCTGCACTACTGGACCTCCACCAGCGTCGCGGCCGCGCCGACGACCTTCGCCTGGGGCATGCTGCCGTCGAGCGGCGCGGTCCTGGCGAGCAACCGCAAGAACGTGGCGGGCCACGTTCGCGTCGTGCGCGGTCCCTGAACGACCGTTCAGAACTTCAATTTGCGAGGGCCGCCCGGCTCGCACGGGAGGCTTCTCGCTCTGCGATCGCGGATGGAGATGGAGACGCCTCCGCTCGCGCACGCGCCGCATGCCGACATGCGCTGCGAAGAGCGGTCAGAACGGCAGCGAGTTGTCCTCCGCCGCGTAGGGCGCACAGCGCGCCGGGTCGTCCGCCAGATCGAAGCCGATCTCGCGCGCCGCTTTCAACAGCAAGCACTCGACGTGGTCGCCGATGCGCGGGCTCACGTTGAAGATCGCGTTGTCGTTGCCCGGCGCCGCCGCGGCGACCTGCGGGTAGCCTTCCTCCGGCGCGATCAGATAGCCGAGCTGATCGTTCCCGAGACCGAAGACGAAGTGCTCGTCGGCGGGGACGAGCTTTTCCATCGCGAACTGGATCGCCGGATACCCCTCGCCCGGAACCGCCGCGAAGAAGAGGTCGCCGATTCGCGCCGCACTGACGACCGTGCCGATCGTCTCGCCGTCGAGCCAGGGAGGTTGGTTGCTGCGCGAGATCGCGCTGCCGATCACGGCGATCGGGAGGAGCGGGTTCGCGTACGCCTCGCGCAGGAAGAGCTGCGCCGCGGCGACCTCGTTCCCGCGATGCGGGCGCGTCGCCGCGATCGCGTCGAGGACGCGCTCTTCGACGCGCGCCGCGTAGCCTTCGAGCCGCTCGACGTCCGTGTCCGCGGGCACGTCGCCGTCTCGCGGCTGCGTGCGGCCGACGTCCGCGACCATCACGACGGCCGCGTCCAGGCCGAGCGAGCCCTCGAGCGAGGCGGAGACGACTCCCGGCCAATCGGCCGAGACGAGCGTGTTGTCGCTGCCCATCACCGTCGCGTGCGCGGCGTAGTTGACGAGGAGGGAGCGGGGACGCTCCGGATCGCCGCCGATCGGAACCGCGGCGAGCACGCGGACCTCGCCGTCGATGCGGTCGTTCGGAGGCTCGTGGAACTGGCTCGTGATCAGATCGGTCGCTTCGGCGGTGCCGCTCCAGAGCACGGCGGGCTCGCGGCTCGCCCAGGCGTCGAGGATCGCGCCGACCGTCTGGTCGCGGATGTACTCGAGATACGAATCGGGAACGCCTCCCCACACGCCGGTCGTGTCCGGCCCCGCGTGGCTGTGGTCGGAGCCGACGATGACGTGCGTGCGCGGGATCGCGCCGTCCGTCGCGGCCTCGACCGCTGCGGCGACGTCGATGTGTCCGTACGGCCCGCTCTGGTACGCGGCAAACGAGCCTTGCGTCTCGTTCTCGGCGAAGGCGACGGTTCCGTTCGCGCCGCTCACCACGAAGGCGCGCACGTAGATCGGCGCGAGGACGCCGGTCGAGGGCCGCTCGGGCCCGAACCCGTAGCCGCCGAGGTAGACGCTTCCGTCCGGCGGCGCGTTGACGGCGTTCGGCGTGATGTCGCGCCGTGCCGCGCCGACGAGCACGACCTCGCCGTCGTCGCTGCTCGAGCATCCGCCGAGCAAGGTGAGAGTGAGGAGAGCGACGAACGTGACCGCGTCTGCGCGGTTGCCGCGCGCGCGAAGCCGCCGAGAGAACGATGGACGCATGCTTCCTCCTCCGCCGTGCCGCACCGGCGCCTCTGCACGCGGCGGAGGGCTCGACGTGGGCGCCATGTTGGACCCCCGCGTGGAAGCCCGCAAGGCGGCGCGGGACGGAGCGCGAACCTCCGTCCCGCGCGCCTCGCCGTCGAGGCCGTCGAGGCCGTCGAACGAGAGGCTACCCATTTGTAATGAACGTTCGGAATCGCGTCGCGCCGAGCAAGGCAGCACGGTAAGACGGCCCGCCAGCGAATGCGGCCGAACGGACGTCGACGACGCGCGATCAGCCGTCCCAGAGACGGTCGAGGGTCCGCTCGACCCCCGCGAAGAGGAAATCGATCTCCTCGTGGGTGACGATCAGGGGCGGCGACATCGCGATCAGGTCGCGAATGCCGCGCACGATGACGCCCTCCTTCCGGAGGAGCGCGACCGCCTTCGCCCCGAGGATCGGGGGCGTCTGGAGAGCCGGGCGCCCTCCGCGGGGCAGCAGGTCGAGCGCTCCGATCAACCCGAAGCCGCGCACCTCGCCGACCGCGGGATGGCCCGCGAAGGCGTGGAGCTTCTTCTGGAAGTAGGGGCCGACGTCGTCGCGTACGCGCTCGATCAGCTTCTCGCGCTCGAGGATCGCGATGTTGGCGAGCGCCGCCGCGGCCGCGACCGGATGCCCCGTGTACGTGAAGCCGTGCGCGAGGTACCCGCCGCGCTTCAGCACGTCCGCGATCGGATCCGAGACGAGCGTCGCGCCGAGCGGGACGTAGCCGCTCGTGATGCCCTTCGCGGTGTTGACGAAGTCCGG
This sequence comes from Deltaproteobacteria bacterium, assembly GCA_016874795.1. Lineage (GTDB taxonomy): Bacteria > Desulfobacterota > Binatia > UBA12015 > UBA12015 > VGTG01. The sequence continues at coordinate 66,986 of VGTG01000011.1, forward strand.
CTCGAGGTCCCACAGCGAGGAAGCGAACCACGCACCGAGCCGTCCGAAGCCGGTGATCACCTCGTCCGCGACGAAGAGGATGCCGTGCTTCCGGCAGAGCTCGCGCAGCGCCTTCAGGTGTCCGGGCGGAGGAACGATCACGCCGCCGGCGCCCTGCACGGGCTCCGCGAAGAACGCGGCGATGGTGTCGGCGCCCTCCTTCGCGATCAGGCGCTCGGTCTCCTCGAGGCACCACGCCGCGTAGTCGGCGGGGCTCTTCTCGCTCGCGACGCCGTACGGGTGCGGGCCCGGGACGTGCAGGAAGCCCGGCAGCGGCAGATCGAACGGCTCCGTGCAGCTCGGAAGGCCCGTCATGCTCGTCGTCGCGAGCCCGACTCCGTGGTAGCTGAACGTGCGCGTCAAGATTTTCGTGCGACGCGGCTCGCCGCGGAGCTTGTGGTACGCACGGATCAGCTTCAGCGCCGTCTCGTTCGCCTCCGAGCCGGAGTTGGAGAAGAAGACCTTTCCGAGCCCGCGCGGCGCGAGCGAAGCGAGCTTGTCGGCGAGGAGGATCGTCGGCTCGGTCGTCGTGTTGAAGAACGACGGATAGAAGGCGACGGTCTCGATCTGCTTTCGCACCGCCTCCGCGATCTCGCGTCGGCCGTAGCCGACGTTGACGCACCAGAGCCCCGCGAGCCCGTCGAGAAGGCGCTGGCCCGTCTCGTCGGTCACGTGGCAGCCCGAAGCCTCCTGGATGACGTGCGTTCCCTGACGGTGCAGGTCGGGATGGTCCGTGAAGGGGTGGAGGAGATGGGCCTCGTCGCGTCGTCGGAGATCGGCGAGATGTGCGGTTTCCATGCGGCCGAGGATAGAGCACGAAGGGCTCCAAGGGCTACACTGGCCTCCGTGCCGTCGCCCGAGCTCATCGCGGAGGACCTGGCGCCCGGAGACTCGGGCTCGCTTCGGGTCGACTGGTCGCGCCTTCGCATCGAGCGGATCCGCTCGCCGGAGCATCCGCTCTTCGCGCGGGTCTACGACCGTCTCTGGGCGGAGTTCGGCGATCTCGGCGAGATGGAGACGCGCGACGTCATCGTCGACCGGCTCGCGTGGGACCCGCGGCGTCCCGTCGGCGATCATGCGCTCCTGTACGAGATGCTCGCCGTGGTCGATGGGGACGAGATCGTCGGCGTCCGCGACCACACGGCGATCGTTCCGAACCTCGCACGCGCTCGCGCCGAGCCGGCGGCGGCGCGCGTCGTCGTCCACCTCTCGCACGTCATCGTCGAGCCGCCGTTTCGCGGCGGGGGGCTCGCGGGTTGGTTCCGCGCGCTTCCGGTGCAGGCCGCACGGGAATGCTTCGAGGCGGTCGCGTCGCGTGCGCCGCGAGCGAAGCAGATCGCGCTCGTCGCGGAGATGGAGCATCCGGAGGAAAGGAATCCACGCGTGACGGCACGCCTTCGATCGTACGAGCGCGCCGGCTTCCGGAAGATCGATCCGACGGTCGTGCGGTACGTGCAGCCGGACTTCCGGTCGCCGCAGGAGATCGATGCGACCTCCGTGCAGCCGCTCCCGCTCGTGCTCGTCGTGCGGCGCGTCGGGCGCGAGACCGAGGAGAGCCTGCCGGGCGACGAGGTGCGGGCCATCGTCGAAGCGCTCTACGGGATGTTCGGCGTGCACGCGGCGGAGCGGCACATGCAGCCGCTCCGCGCCGTCGTGGAAGCACTCCCGCACACGGAGCCGGTAGCGCTCCAGCCGCCTCTTTCGACGGAGGGCCGGGGATGACGATCACGACCTACTACCATCCGGGCTACGCCGCTCCGATCGGCGATCACGTGATGCCGATCACGAAGTTCGGCATGGTCGCGGACGGGCTCGCAGGGAATGCGGCCGTGCGGCTCGCGGAGCCGGAGCCTCTGACGGAAGCGGACCTGCGCCGCGTGCACACATCCGAGTACATCGAGGCCGTCCGCACGGGAGAGCCGCGCGCGCTCGCCGAGTCTCAGAAGATGTCGTGGTCGCCGGAGCTCTTTCCCTCGGTGCGCCTGACCGGAGGAGGCTGCCTCGCGGCGGCGCGTCGCGCGCTTGAGGACGGCGTGTCCGCGGCGCTCGTGAGCGGCTTCCACCACGCGCACGCGGATCACGGCGAGGGCTTCTGTACGTTCAACTCGCTCGTCGTCACCGCGGACGTGCTGCACGCTGCCGGAGCGATCCGCCGCATCGCGGTTCTCGACATGGACCTCCATTACGGGAACGGGACGGCCTCGCTTGCGCCCGCGCGACCGTACCTCTTCAACCTTTCGATCTACGGGAACGACTACGACCGGAACCAGGCGTTCCGGGACGTCTCGACCGTCCGTCACGTCGACGGTTCGAACCACCGCTCGATCGCGCTTCCGAACGGCTCGGGCCGCGCCGAGATGCTCGAAGCGATGGAGCGCGGTCTGCCGCAGATCCTCGCCTGGGGCCGGCCGGATCTGATCCTCTATCAGGCGGGCGCCGACCCGTATCGCGAGGATCCGTACTCGCCGCTCGAGCTCGATCACGACGATCTGCGCGAGCGCGACCGCCGAGCGCTCGCCTGGGCGAAGGAGGAAGGCATCCCGATCGCCTGGGTGCTCGCCGGAGGATACACGAAGGACACGAGCCAGGTCGTCCGGGTCCATCTGAGCACTTTCGAGGCAGCGCGAGAGGTATTTGCGTAGGCCAGGGGCGGGCCGCTTCGAGAAGACCGCGCGATTCCGCTCGGGACGGTTGTAAAGCCGGGCGCTTCGGGGGTACACGCGACCAAGCCATGAAAGCGGTCAACACGTCGCTGGCGATCTGGACGGCGGTGGTGATGGTGTTTTTCTACCTGCCGATCGCCATCCTCGTCGGCTTCTCGTTCAACACGTCGCGGCTGAACATCCTGTGGGAAGGGTTCACGCTCGAGTGGTACGCGTCGATCTGGCGCGACGCGGTGCTCGTCCGCGCGCTGGAAAACAGCTTGATCGTCGCCGCGATCTCGACCTTGCTCTCGGTCGTCCTCGGAACGACGGGCGCCTGGATGCTCTACCGCTATCGCGTCCCGGCGGTGCGTCTTTGGCAGACGCTCGTCTTCATCCCGATGATCATCCCCGAGGTGATCATGGGGGTGAGCCTCCTGATCCTCTTCGTCGTGATCCAGCTCGAGCTCGGCTTCGCGACGATCATCATCTCGCACATCACGTTCTGCTTCCCGTTCGTGATGGTCGCGATCGAAGCGCGGCTCGCGGGCCTCGACGCCTCGCTCGAGGAGGCGGCGATGGACCTCGGAGCGACGCCCGCCGTCGCCTTCCGGAAGGTGCTCGTTCCGTACCTGATGCCGGCGATCGTCTCGGGCGCCCTGATGTCGTTCACGCTCTCGCTCGACGAGCTGATCGTCACGTACTTCACGGCGAGCGCCGGTACGCGGACGCTCCCGCTCGAGATCTTCGGTCGCGTCAAGAAGGGTCTCGATCCGACGTTGAACGCGATCTCGACCGTCTTCATTCTCGCCACCGTCTCCGTGGTCTTGATCTCGGAGCTCCTCAAGCGGCGAAGCCGCTGAGGCAAGCAAGCAAGGAGGATCCATGAAGCGCATCGCGAGCCTCGCCGGCGTCTTTCTCGTCGCCGCCTCGGTCCTGGCCGGCTGCCAGTCGGCGCAGGAGCCTCCGAAGGAGATCAACCTCTTCGCGTGGTCGGAGTACGTGCCGCAGGGGGTGATCGACGGCTTCACGAAGGAGACCGGGATCAAGGTGAACTACGAGGCGTACGCCTCGAACGAGGAGATGCTCGCGAAGCTCGTGTCGGGCGCGCAGAAGTACGACCTGATCCAGCCTTCGGAGTACACGATCGAAGCCCTGATCAAGGAGAACCAGCTCCTCCCCGTCGACTGGTCGAAGGTGCCGAACTCCAAGAACATCGGCTCGCAGTTCAAGAACCTGCCCCACGATCCCGAGCACAAGTACAGCGTGCCGTGGATGGCGGGATCGGTCGGCATCGTCGTCAACAGCGAGAAGGTCACGGAGGAGATCGACGAGTACGACGACGTCTTCCAGGAGAAGTACTCGGGCCGCATCGTCGTCCTCGACGACCCGCGCGAGATCGTGAGCTGGGCGCTCGGCAGCATCGGCAAGGGCCCGAACGACGTGACGCCGGAGACGCTCGAGCAGGTGAAGCCGATCCTCGCGAAGTGGCTGCCGCTCGTGAAGGTCTACGACTCGGACAGCCCGAAGACGGCGCTTCTGAACGGAGACGTCGACATCGGCATCGTGTGGTCGGGAGAGGCGGCGATCCTCTACAACGAGAATCCGAAGTTCAAGTACGTGCTGCCGAAGGAAGGCGCGCACCAGTTCGTCGACAGCCTCGCGATTCCCGCGAACGCGCCCAATCCCGAAGGCGCGATGGCGTTCATGGACTACATCCTCCGTCCGGAGGTCAGCAAGCTGATCTCGGCGGACTTCCCGTACACGAACCCGAACGTCGAGGCGCAGAAGCGGCTCTCGCCGGAGGAGAAGAACAATCCCGCGAGCTATCCGCCGGGCGATCCGAAGCTCGAGGGGTTCCGCGACATCGGCGAGCAGGCCGTGCAGATCGACAAGATCGTGACCGACATGAAGGCGGAGGGCTGAGCTTCTCTCGCTTCATTTCGATCGGACACCTGAGCGAATCGGAGCATGCGAACCGGACAGACCACGATCGCCGCCGCCGCGTCGGTGCGCCAGCGGACGCCGGGCGTCACCGCGTGGCTCCTGATGGCACCGCTCTTCCTGTGGGTGCTCCTGTTCGTCGTCGCGCCGACGCTGATCATGCTCGTCTACAGCTTCTGCGAGCGCGGCACGCTCGGCGGCGTCGTGTTCAAGTTCACGCTCGCGAACTACGCAGCGGTCTTCGACGCGACGTATCTCCGGATCGTCATCCGCTCGATCCTGTTCGCGGGGCTGACGACCGCGGTCTGCCTCGTGATGGGCTACCCGGTCGCCTACCACATCGGTCGGAGCTCCGAGAAGTGGCGGAACATCCTTCTCATGCTCGTCATGATCCCGTTCTGGACGAGCTTCCTCATCCGCACCTACGCGTGGATGACGATCCTGAAGAGTGAGGGGCTCTTGAACAGCCTCCTCGTGCAGTACGGGTTGATCACGCAGCCTTTCGAGATGCTCTACACGCCCGGCGCGGTCGTCCTCGGCCTCGTCTACACGTTCCTGCCGTTCATGATCCTGCCGATCTACACGTCGGTCGAGAAGCTCGACAACGCGCTCGTCGAGGCGGCGTTCGATCTCGGCGCAGGGCCGATGCGCGCGTTCTCGAAGGTGATCGTGCCGATGACGTCGCCGGGGATCACGGCCGGGATCCTGCTCGTCTTCGTTCCCGCGCTCGGACTCTATGCCGTCAACGACATCCTCGGTGGTGGCAAGGTCGACATGATCGGCAACATCATCGAGAACCAGTTCAAAGGGAACGCGCGCAACTGGCCGTTCGGCGCGGCGCTCGGGATCGCGCTGATGGCTGCGTTCGGAATTGCCTTCTGGTTCACGGGGCGGCGTCAGGCTACCGTGCAGACTTCGTGAACGGAGGGCGAGACCCAGGAGCGAGAGCAGCGATACGACGTCTTTGCGTGCAAACCTGCGATTGTCGAGTTGCGGCTCATTCCGCACAACGGAGGCCATCATGGGCGACAAGTCACCCAAGTCGAAGCAGAAGGACCAGAAGCAGAAGGCCACACAGAAGGCTGCGAGCGCCGCGCAGGCAAAGAGCAAGCAGGCCCCGGCGGCTCCTGCGATGCCAGGCAAGGGACGGAAGTAAGCGCTCGCGAGGCTCGCCCGCCGCTCAATCCAGAAGGCCACCCTCGGGCGCGGGCCGGGCGCGCTGGTTGTAGAGCATCTTCACGAGCTCTTCGATCTGCTCCTTCGAGAGCTTCGAGTAGTCCGAGGAGAGATCCGAGCCCACCGCCATGCCGCGCTGCACGCCGGGCCGGCGGCCGAGCTCGTCGAACCAGCGCTTGAAGTACGGGAACTCCGCGACGTCCTGCCCCTGGCTCTCCCAGCCGACGGTCCACGGGTAGCAGATCATGTCCGCGATCGTGTACTCGTCGCCCGCGACGTAGCGCCGATCGTAGAGGCGGTTGTTGAGGACGCCGTAGAGGCGGTTCACCTCGTCCGTGAAGCGCCGCACCGCGTACGACTGGTCGCCCTGGCCGTCGCCGAGCCGGCGGAAGTGGCCGCACTCGCCGGTCTTCGGTCCCTGGTTCGCCATCTGCCAGATGACCCACTGCACGACCTCGGAGCGTCCGCGCAGGTCCTTCGGCATGAACCTCCCGGTCTTCTCGGCGAGGTAGAGCATGATCGCGCCCGACTCGAAGATCGCGATCGGCTCGCCTCCGCCCGGCGGGTCGTGGTCGACCATCGCCGGCATGCGGTTGTTCGGGCTGATCCGGAGGAACTCCGGCTCGAACTGGTCGCCCTGGCCGATCTGAATCGCCCCGGGTTTCCCGGAGGCTCCATTTCTTGGAAAGGATGGAGTCATGGGAAGACCGACGAGGTTCGCACCT
>VGTG01000012.1 GCA_016874795.1 Deltaproteobacteria bacterium
CCGCGTATGCGTTCTACGTGCCGACGAACCTCGTGCTGTTCTGGTTCCTCCACCCGGAGATCGAGCGGCCGCCCGTCTTCGGGATCCTCGTCTATCTCGTGATCGCGCTCGGCGGCTCGATCGGCAGGGCGCTGTTCCTCGCGCGGCACCGCGAGCTCCTGCGCTGAAGCCTCGCGTCTACTGCGTCTTCGCCTTCAGCGTCGTCTCGTCGTTGCGATCGAACGGCGGCTGGAAGTCCGCGCCCCAGCAATTCGAATTCGTGGAGTTGTGGACGCGGACGGAGAGGGATCCGCCTTCACTCACCGGCAGCATCGGCGTCGGCAGCGTCGCGTCCTTCCCGCGCCACTGCACGACCGTCTTCGGTGCGATCGGATCTCCCTTCAGGAGGATCTTCTGGGTGCCCGCCTGCGAAGCGCTGCTGTCGGTGAACTTCCAGCCCTGATTCGCGATCGGCGACCAGCAAGGCTGCCCACCGCACGTCCCGCCTGCGGAGACGCCCGCTTCCGCGATCCGCTCGGGGTTGTCGCCGGCGTAGAGGCAGAAGAGGTAGTCCGTGTCTTGCGTCGGAGCGCCGAACTCCTGCTGCGTCGTCGCCGGTCCCTTCACGAAGTTGAACGAGAGGCGATCCTTGATGCTCGGGCCCATGAACAGGCGATCGCGGATGATCAGCGAAGCCTGGTCCGGCTCGTCGCAGTCGTCCGCCGGCTGGTCCGGACATCCGGTGACCGGCGGCGTGGGATCCTCGATGCGGTAGATCGCGCTTCCCGTCGCGACGTAGACCTCGCCGTTCGCGTCCTCGCCGAAGGTGCGCGGGCCTCCCGGAACGAGCGTCGAGTACAGCGTCTCGACGTAGGCGTTCCCCTCCTTGCGAAGGCTCCACATCTGCCGGGAGCAGAAGTCGGCGTAGAAGTACTCGCCGACGAACCCCGGCTGCGCGGAGCCGCGATAGACGAAGCCGCCGGTGATCGAGCAGCGCCCGCCGTTGTGATCGTATTCGTTGACCGGCTCGAACCCGTTCTCGACCGGGCAGACTGCCTCGGTCGAGCAGCCGGAGATCGAAGCGTTGGCGGTGCCCTCCTTGCAATCCCACTCGTAGTTCTCGCCGCCCGGGCTGTTGCCCGGCCGGTGGTTCACTTCCTCCCGCTGCCCCTGGCCGACGTCGGCGATCCAGATGTCGTGCGGCGCCTGCCGGTCGAAGGCGAATCTCCACGGGTTCCGGAGGCCGAGCGACCAGATCTCGTCGAGGACCTCCGGGTCGCCGACGAACGGGTTGCTCGCCGGAATCGCGTACGGCGTGCCGCCGTCGACGTCGATCCGCAGGATCTTGCCGAGGAACGTGAGCGGATCCTGGCCGGCGTCGGACGGGTCGCAGCCGGAGCCGCCGTCACCCGTCGCGATGTAGAGGTAGCCGTCGTCGGGACCGAAGTTCAGGTCGCCGCCGTTGTGGTTCGAGAACGGCTGGTCGTGGTCGAGGATGGGCAGCTCGCTGTCCGGGTCAGCGACGTTCGGATCCTCGTCGCTGACCGAGAAGCGGGAGATCTGCTTGTCCCCGTCGAGCTTGTTGTAGTTGACGTAGAAGTAGCCGTTCGTCGCGTAGTCCGGGTGGAACGCGAGGCCGAGGAGGCCGCGCTCGCCGCCGCCCTGGTGCACGCGGTCCGCGATGTCGAGGAAGGGCGTGCTCACGATCGTCCCGTTGCTCTGGACGATGAAGATCCGCCCGCGCTGCAGGGCCACGAAGAGGCGCGAGTCGCCGGCGTGCGCGATGTCCGTGATCGACGACAGCGGCGAGCCCGAAGCGAACGGAGTGAAGGTGACGCCTTGCGCCGCGGCGACGGCCGGGAACGTCCCGGCGGCCAGCGCGATCCACGTCGCGATTCTTCCCGTGCGATACCGGCGTCGTAGCCTCTTCCGCTCTCCCATCGAACTCCCTCCCTCGGGGCTGGCCCGAGCTCAGTCTAAGGTAGAGCCGGACCTTGAATCCAGGGGTAGGCCCTCAGCATCGTTCGCGTGCGCGCCGGCCGTGAGTTCCGCCGTGTGATCCGATGCGCGACCCGTCGAGGAGGGGGTGCTCGTTTCTCGCCTCCCGCCGTGTGCTCCGGTACGACGCGGAGGAACGATGCTGAAGCGCGTTCACCTCGGCGCTCTCCCTTCGAACCGTCTGCGAGCTGCTTTCGGAGTGGTCGGGACGGCGCTCGCTCTCTTCGGCGTCGCGTGCATCTCGCCGCCGGCCGAGTCGCCGTTCGACGTCGTCGAGTTCGAGCTCGTCGCCGCGCCGTCGACCGTTCCTCTCGTCGACGGAAGGCAGATGGAGGTCTGGGCGTACGATGGACAGGTACCCGGTCCGACGATCCGGGTCCGGCGCGGCCAGACGCTCCGCGTGCGGTTCACGAACCGCTTGCCGCAGCCGACGACGGTGCACTGGCACGGCGTGCGCGTCCCGAACGCGATGGACGGCGTGCCCGGAGTGACACAGCCGCAGGTCGAGCCGGGCGAGTCCTTCACGTACGAGTTCGCGCCGCCAGACGCCGGAACCTTCTGGTTCCACCCGCACGTCCGCTCGAGCGAGCAGGTCGAGCGTGGGCTCTTCGGCGTCTTGATCGTCGAGGATCCCGAGCCGCCACCGTTCTCGCGCGAGGAGGTCTGGGTGCTCGACGATCTCCTCCTCGCGCGGGACGGCCGCATCGCACCGGAGTTCAATACGCGCCACGACCTCGCTCACGACGGTCGTTGGGGCAACGTCGTGATGGTGAACGGCGAACGAGCTCCGACGCTCGAGGTGAAGCCGGGGGAACGCATCCGGCTTCGCTTGCTGAACGTCGCGAACGGCCGCGTCTTCGTGCCCGACTTCGGCGAGCTCGAGCCGCGCGTGATCGCGGTCGACGGTCTCTACGCCAAGGAGCCCGTCGCGTGGGGCGGCTTCGAGATCGCGCCGGGAAATCGCGTCGACCTGGATCTCGTCGTGCCTCCCGACGCAGGTGGGCGGCGCTTCGCCGTGCAGGATCGGTTCACGCGCCGGCCGTTCCCGATCGCCGAGATCGCGGTGTCGGGAGACCGCGTGGAGACCCCAGCGTTTCCGGCGCCCGCGCGCGCCGCGGAGCCGGCCTGGGGAGCCTTCGGCGAGAGCGCGCCCGCGCGCGCCGAGCTGCGCCTGAACGCGCGTCTCGGCGGTCCGCTCGGCATCGAGTGGACGATCAACGACGAGGTGATGGACCACGCGCACGACCACGCGAAGACGGGTCGGTACGCGCTTCCCCGGAACGAGGCGAGCCGCCTGCGCTTCGTCAACGACTCGTACCGGCTGCATCCGATGCACCTCCACGGGATGTTCTTTCGCGTGCTGTCGCGCAACGGCGTCGCGGTCGACGAGCCGTTCTCGCGCGACACGGTGCTCGTGCATCCGAAGGAGACGGTCGAGGTCGGCGTCGTCCCCGCCGACCCGGGCCTGTGGATGGCGCATTGCCACGTCCTCGAGCACGCCGAGGCGGGGATGATGACTCTGGTCGAGGTCCGCTGACGAAGGCGGCCCTGCTCACCCCTCGCTCGCGCGCGCGGGCTCCAGAGCTCCTTCGTTCGGCTCCGCAGCACGCCGCGTCAAGAGCGGCGCGGCGAGGTGATACAGCGCCGGGAGGACGAAGAGCGTCAGAGCGGCGCTCGAGACGAGGCCGCCGACGACGACGGTCGCGAGCGGCCGCTGCACCTCGGCGCCCGTCCCGGTCGCGAGCGCCATCGGGATGAAGCCGAGCGACGCGACGAGCGCCGTCATCAGCACCGGCCGGAGACGCGTCACCGCGCCGGAGACGATCGCGTCGTCGAGCTCGACGCCCTCGTCGCGGAGCTGGTCGATGAACGTGATCATCACGAGGCCGTTCAGGACCGCGACTCCCGAGAGCGCGATGAACCCGACGCCCGCCGAGATCGAGAACGGCATGTCGCGCAGCCAGAGGCTGACGATGCCGCCGCTCAGCGCGAGCGGTACCGCCGTGAAGACGAGCAGCGCCGGGCCGATCGATCCGAACGTTCCGTAGAGCAGCATCAGGATCAGGAGGAAGCAGATCGGCACGACGAGAAGCAGGCGCTCCTTCGCTTGCACGAGGTTCTCGTACTGGCCTCCCCAGGAGAGCCACGTCCCGGTCGGGAGATCGACGTCGCGGTCGATGCGCTCCTGCGCCTCCTCGACGAACGAGCCGATGTCGCGCCCGCGGACGTTCGTCTGGACGACGATGCGACGCTTGCCGTTCTCGCGGCTCACCTGGTTCGGTCCGTCGGCGACCGAGATCTGGGCGACCGCCGACAGCGGCAGATAGCGCAGCCCCGCGCGCTCGCCGTTCTGCAGCGCGACCGCCGTCGCCGGCGTGTGCTCGTGCGAGACGGGAATGGGAAGGTTCCCGAGCGCCAGGGGATCGTCGCGGAACTCGTCGTGCAAGCGCACGAGGAGGTCGAAGCGCCGATCGCCCTCGAACACCTGTCCCGCGCTCCGTCCTCCGATCGCGATCGAGACGACGTCGTGGACGTCCGCGGCGCTGAGCCCGTAGCGTGCCGACGCTTCGTGATCGACTTCGATGCCGAGGAACGGAGCGCCGCTGATCGGCTCGATGCTGACGTCCGCGGCGCCGGGGATCGCGCGCAGGATCCGGGCGATCCGCTCCGCGATCGGCTGCAGCCGCTCGAAGTCGTCGCCGAAGACCTTGATCGCGACGTCGCTGCGCACGCCCGCGAGGAGCTCGTTGAAGCGCATCTCGATCGGCTGCGTGAACTCGTAGGCGTTCCCCGGCACGCGCTCGATCACCTCCTCGATCCGCGCGCGGACGTCCTCCTTGGTGTCGCGCGGGTTGGGCCACGCTTCGCGCGGCTTCAGGACGACGAAGGTGTCCGACATGTAGACGGGCATCGGATCCGAGGCGACCTCGGCCGTGCCCGAGCGGGAGAAGACCGAGGCGACCTCCGGGACGCGGTCGATCGCCTTCTCGAGCTCCCGCTGCATGCTCGTCGCCTGCGTCAAGCTCGTTCCGGGGACGCGGAAGGCGTGCACGACGAGGTCGAGCTCGGCGAGCGTCGGAGCGAACTCCTGCCCGAGCGTCCGGAGGAGAAGCAGGGAAGCCGCGAACAGTACGGCCCCCGTCGCGACGACTGCGCCGCGCCAGCGAAGCGACCAGCGCAGCGCCGGCGCGTAGAGGCTCTTCGCGAGCGCGACGGCGACGTTCTCCCGCTCGCGCACGCGCCCGGTGATGCAGAGCGCCACCATCGCGGGCACGAACGTCAGCGAGAGCACGAAGGCCGCAGTCAGCGCGAAGATCACCGTGAGCGCCATCGGCTGGAACATCTTCCCTTCGACGCCGGTGAGCGTGAGGATCGGGAGGTAGACGGTGATGATGATCGCCTCGCCGAACGCCGCCGCCTTCCGCACCTGGCGGCTCGCGTCGAAGACGACGGAGAGGCGCTCCGCGCGGGTCAGCGGACGACCGAGCTCCGCTTGTCTCTCGGCGAGGCGGCGGAGGCAGTTCTCGACGACGATGACGGCTCCGTCGACGATCAGCCCGAAGTCGATCGCGCCGAGGCTCATCAGGTTGCCGCTCGTGTGCGTCTGCGCCATCCCGATCGCGGTGAGGAGCATGGAGAGCGGGATCGCGAGCGCCGTGATCAGCGCGGCGCGGACGTTCCCCAGGAGGAGGAAGAGGACGACGATCACGAGGACCGCGCCCTCGGCGAGGTTCGTCGCGACGGTGTGGATCGTCGCGTCGACGAGCTGCGTCCGGTCGAGGACGGTTCGCGCGCGGATGTCGGGCGGCAGGCTCGTCTCGATCTTCCGCATCCGCTCGTCGACCGCGGCCGCGACCGTCCTGCTGTTCGCACCGAAGAGCATCATCGCGGTGCCGACGACGGCCTCCTCGCCGTCCTTGCTGGCGCTGCCGGTGCGAAGCTCTCGCCCGATGACGACCTCGGCGACTTCGCCGACGCGGATCGGCTTGCCGTCGCGCTCGACGACGACGACGCGCTCGATGTCCTCCAGGTTCGCGAGGCGCGAGGCCGCGCGCACGGCGTAGCTGTCGCCGCCGTGCTCGAGGTAGCCCGCGCCCGTGCTGAGATTGTTTCGCGCGAGAGCGCCGAGCACGTCCGCGAACGTCAGACCGTACGCGGCGAGGGCGCGCGGCTCGGGCTGCACGTGATACTGCTTGACGTAGCCGCCGATCGTGTCGATCGCGGCGACGCCCGGCGTCCCGGCGAGCTGCGGCCGTATGATCCAGTCCTGTACCGTGCGGAGGTATGCGGCGCGCTCGAGCTCCGTCCGCAGGATCTCGCCTTCCGGCGTCAGATAGGAGCCGTCGGATTGCCAGCCGGGCTCGCCGTCGACGTGCGGCGCACCGACGCCGTCGGGATGCTCGTACGCGACCGTCCACATGTAGATCTCGCCGAGGCCGGTCGAGATCGGCCCGAGCGTCGTCTCGACGCCCTGCGGGAGGTCGTCGCGGATCGTGCCGAGGCGCTCGGAAACCTGCTGTCGCGCGAAGTAGACGTCGACGTCGTCGTGGAAGACAGCGGTCACCTGCGCGAAGCCGTTGCGCGAGAACGATCGCGTGTAGTCGAGCCCGGGGATGCCGGCGAGCGCGGTCTCGATCGGAAACGCGACCTGCGTCTCGACCTCGACCGGCGAGAGCGAGGGGGCGACCGCGTTCACCTGCACCTGGCGGTTCGTGATGTCGGGAACCGCGTCGATCGGCAGGTTCGCGAGCGAGAAGGCGCCGTAGGCGGCCGCGACGAGGACCGCGAGCACGACGAGCCCGCGGTGGTCGATCGAGAAGCGGAGGATTCGCTCGAGCACGGCGGCGCCTAGTGCTGGTGGCCGGCGATGCCGGCCTTCGCGAGCTCCGCCTTGACGAGGGCCGCTCCCTCGTCGGCGTACGTGTCTCCGGCGGCGAGGCCGGAGACGATCTCGACCTTCGAGCGCCCGGTCCGGCCGAGCGTGACCGCTTTCGGCTCGAAGCGCTCGCCCTCGGTGACGAAGACGACCGGGTGGCCGCCGAGCCGCTGCACCGATCGTCGCGGAACGACGATCGGCGCTTCGACCGGATTGAACACGGTCGCCGAGACGAAGAGCCCCGGACGCCACGCACCGTCCGGGTTCGGGAGGACGACGCGCGCGGTCGCCGTGCGCGTCGCCTGATCGATGATCGGAGAGATGTACGAGACGACGCCCTCGGTCTCGAGCTCCCCGGGGCGGCTCGAGATCCAGACGGATTGCCCCGGACGGACCTGGTCGAGGACGTGCTGGTAGACGCCGATGTCGACCCAGACCGTCGAGAGGTCGGCGACGATGAAGGCGGCGTCGTCGGGCTGGACGGTCTCACCCGGCGCGATGTGCCTGTCGATCACCGTGCCGGCGATCGCGGTCTCGAGAGGGTAGGCGGCGAGGTTCTCGCTCTCGACGACGGCGAGCGTCTCGCCGGCTTCGACGCGATCTCCGATGCTCTTCTTGACGCTGCGAGCGACGCCGGGGAACCGCGGAGCGATGTGCGCGATGCGTTCGCCGTTCGGGCGGACCTCGGCGGGGAGCTCGACCGCGACGTCGACCGCATCGGGCCCGGCGGTCGCGACGCGGACGCCGAAGCGGGCGAAATCGTCCACCGTGAAGCGGCTCTCCTCGTGATCGTCGTCGTGCGGCTCGCCTTCGCCGTGTGTCGCGCCTTCGTCGTGTGTCGCGCCTTCGTCGTGCGGCTCGCCTTCGCCGTGTGTCGCGCCTTCGTCGTGTGTCGCGCCTTCGTCGTGTGTCGCGCCTTCGTCGTGTGTCGCGCCTTCGTCGTGAGGCGCGCCTTCGTCGTGTGTCGCGCCTTCGTCGTGTGTCGCGCCTTCGTCGTGTGTCGCCCCTTCCTCGTGGGCCCGGCTCGACCCCGGGGCCGCCGCGCCGGAGAGCGAAAGGAGCGCGCAGATCGCCACGATTCGCGTCCACGTCGTCATCGGACGTCCTCCGCCGCCGGCAAGCCCGCGAGGAGCCGGCCGCTCATCTCGTCCACGTCGGCACGCGCGAGGTGATAGGCCGCGAGCACGTCGACCTCGCGTGTGCGGAGCTCGAACCACGTCCGGTGCGCGTCGAGCACGTCGAGCTGCAGCAAGCGGCCCTGTCGATAGCCGCTGCGTGCGCTCTCGTACGCCGCCGCCGCGTCGGGAAGCACCTCTTCGTGCAGGAGCTTCGCCTGCTGATACGCCGAGAGCAGGTCCTCGTAGCGTCGGGCGAGCTCCGTTCGCGACGTCAGCTCCGCCGAGACCTTCTCCGCCTTCGCCTTGCCGATGTCGCGCTGCGCCGCGAGGACCGTGCCCTGGTTGCGATCGAAGATCGGCAGCGGCAACGAGACCTCGAACACGAGGGCCGTGTCGCCGTTGTCCTCGAAGCGCCGTCCGCCGACCCGGAGCGTCGGATTCGGCACGCCCCGCGCTCGCTCGAGTGCGAGCGTCGCCTTGCGGCGATCGAGCTCGCTCGACCAGCGCGCGAGCTCGGGCGTGCCCGCCATCGACGACTCGAGCTCGGCGAGGGGCGGGGGCGGAAGGAGCTCGTCCAGGTTGCCCTCGACGGATGTGAAGGTCGGCCTCGCTTCGCCCCAGCTCGACGCGAGGGCATGGCGGCTCGCCGCGAGCTCGTGCTCGACTCGCGTCCGCTCGAGCCGCGCGCTCGAGAGGGCCACCTCGAGCCGCGCCCGCTCGACCGGCGACGCCGCTCCTTGCTCGATACGCTCGGCGACGCTTCGCACCGCATCGCGTCCGATGCGCTCGATCTCGTTCGTCAGTGCGAGGCGCTCTTGCGTGGCAAGCGTCGCGACGAAGGCTCTCGTCGTCTCGGCGAGGACGTGCAGCCGTGCGGCCTGATAGTCCCATTCGGCGAGGTCGCGTTCGTGCTCGGCGACGTCCCGCTGCTTCCCTGGCTCTCCCAGGATGGGGATGCGCTGCGAGAGCCAGATCGTCGTCTCCGTCTGCTCGAATGCTTGACGATCTCCCGAGCCGCCGACGTTCTCCGCCGCGATGCCGAGCTCGGGATTGGGCAGCAGGCCCGCTTGCAGGGCGTGCGCCTCGCGTGCGCGGATCTCCCACGAGTACGTCTCGAGCGATGGGCTCGAGACGAGCGCCGCGGCGAGCGCCGCGCGCAGCGTGACGACGCCGCGCGGCGGCTCGGTCGCGGGCGGTGGATCCGCGGCAGGTGCGCCGCGTGGAGCGGTGAGCACGAAGGCGAACGCGATCGACGAGAGAGCGACCGAATGAAGCAGCATGGAGCAGCCATCCTCGTGAAGGGAGTGAAGTCGGGGTCGCGGCGCGTGCGTGCGTCGGACGCACGGGGGCCGCGGACGACGGAGCGAGGACGGCTCGGGTCAGAGGACGAGGACGATGCCGCGCCGCTGCCGCTCGAGCGACTCGAGCGCGGTCGCAGCATCCGCGATGTCGCCGACCGTCACGCGGATCGCCGGCGGCGCGGTCGCGGCAAGCGCGACCGCCACGAGAGGAGGTGCATCCATGCGCACGTACGGCGACGCCATCCAGCTCGTTCGCTGGGTCAGCGGCCGATCCTCGCACGGATGGTGCGAGAGCTCCCGAGCATCGAAGGCGGCCTCTTCCGGATGATGTCGCTCGACCTCGAGGGTGCACGGCGCGTCGGCGTGCGAGAGCTCGAGCGAGGCGTGCCCGTCCTTCGCGATGCAGAGGGAGAGACCGAGAGAGGTCGCGACGCTCACGGAGAGCAGCAGGGAGAGGGCGAGCCACGTGGCCCGGACCCGGGTCGGTCGCGAACGCATCCTCATTCGATATCGGTCCCGCTCGTCCCGACCTTAGCACGCCGCGCCGGGCGTGGTACGCCAGGCGGCCGAGCGCTCGATGACCGCACCGCCGCCCCTTCGCACCGCGAAGCTCCCTCCGCGGCCCGCCTTCCTCCGTGCGCTCGGCCCGGGAGTCGTGTGGCTCGCTCTCGCGCAGGGATCCGGCGAGCTCATCTGGTGGCCGTACCTGATCGCGAAGTACGGCCTCTGGTTCCTCTGCTTGCTGGTTCCGGCGTGCCTGCTGCAGTGGCCGCTGAACGTCGAGATCGGCCGCTACACCATGCTGACGGGCGAGAGCGTCTGGCAGGGGTTCTACCGGCAGAGTCGCTTGCTGTCGCTCGGCCTCTGGCTCCTCATGGCCGCTTCGTTCCTCTGGTTCGGCGGCTTCGCGTCCGCCGGCGGAGAAGCGATCGCCTCTCTGACGAACGTCCCCGCCGGGCTGTCGCCCGAAGGGCAGAAGCTCTTCTGGGGGTTCGCGAGTGTCGCCGTGTCGTTCGTGGCGCTCTTCTTCTCGAAGACGGCGTACACGCTCGTCGAGCGCGTGATGATGGTCGTCGCGATCGTGACCGTCATCGGGCTCCTCGCCTCGTGCTTCCATCCGGACGTGCGCGAGCGGCTGCCGGCGTTCGCGGCCGGGCTCGTCGCTCCGGACCGTCCTCCGGGTGCGGTGTTCGATTTCGGCGATGCGACGCGGCTTCTCACCGCACTCAGCTTCGCCGGGCTCGGCGGCTTCTGGGCGCTCTTCTACTCGTCGTGGCTCCGCGAGAAGGGCTTCGGCATGGCGGCGTACATGGGCAAGGTGACGAGCCCGATCACCGGCAAGGGCGAGTTCGTCGAGGACTCGGGCGCGGCTCCGCTCGACGAGCCCGGCCTCGCCGCGCGCGTGAAGGGCTGGACGCGTCTCCTCTGGGCAGACTCTGGCGTCGGCGTGTTCGGGAACATCCTGACGACGCTGATGATGTGCTTGCTCTCGTACGCGCTTCTGTTCCCGCACGGGAAGGTGCCGACGGACGATCAGCTCGTCACGCTGCAGGCGCAGTTCTTCGAGTCGTCGTGGGGCGACCTCGGACGCATCGTGTTCCTCGTCGTCGCCGCGGCGTTCCTCGCCGACACCTGGCTCGGCACCGCGGACGCGGTCGCGCACACGCACACGGAGATGTTCCGCTCGTTCTCGCGTCGTCTCCGCGAGCGCTACTCGTATCGCGCGATGTACTACTTCTTCGTCGTGGCCTTGACGGTCGTGACGTCGCTGACGATGGCGGCGCGGAGCCCTTCCGCACTGATTCTCACGTCCGCGGTGATCGGCTTCTTCGGGACGGTGCTCTACTCCGCGGCTCTGCTGCATCTGAACTATCGCGTGCTGCCGCCGCTCCTGCCGCCGGCCGCGCGGCCGTCGCCGCGTGGCGCGCTTCTACTCGGCGCGGTCGTCGCGGCCTATGCTTCGCTCGCGGTCGCTTACGTCTTCGTCCAGCTCAGGTGAGCCGTTCCGCAAAATGCGATTGAAAGAGCGGCAGGGCCGTTATAAGGGTTGGGCACTTGCCCAAGAGGAGGACGTCGCATGGTCGCTCGCACCCTCGTTGTGATCGCTTTGACGCTGACGTTCGCACCGGCCCTCGCAGCCGCTCGGTCTCGCTGCGACGAGGACGGGGCGCATGCCGCCGCCCTGGCCGCCGCGGAAGACGAGGTGCGCGAGCGATGCGATTGCGCAGCCGCCACGACGCACGCGAATCATGTCGACTGCGCGCGCGCGATCGCCCGCGAGCTCGCCTTCGCCGGGGAGCTCCCGCGGGCGTGCGCCGGCCGCGTGCGGCAGTTCGCGCGCCGATCGACATGCGGGCGCGACGACGTCGTCGCGTGCTGCCTGGAAGGGCGGAAGGGAAAATGGCGCGGCGCCGTGCGCGCCGCCGGCGAGGGCTGCGTCGCTCCCACCGAGGGATCCGCCTGCGAAGCGCCGTCGCGGTACTTGAAGGATTGCTCGTCCGGGGATGCCTGCACGCCGAGCGAGTGCGGTGACGGCGTCGTCGATCCTCCGGAGGAATGCGAGCCGCCGTTCTCGTTCACCTGCGGCGGGGCTTGCCGGCGACGCTGCGGCGACGGGGTCGTGGAAGCCCTCTTCTCCGAGGAGTGCGAGCCCCCTGGCACGGCCACCTGCGACGACGCCTGCCTCTTCATCCACACTTGCGGGAACGGCGTGATCGAGCCGGGAGAGGAGTGCGACGGTCAGGCCGCGTGCGGTCCCGCGTGCGCTTTCCCGCGCGTCGCGTGCTGCGACTTCGGCGACTGGTGCATCGGCAGCACGGTGTACGACGACTTCAGCGCGTACTTCAACGTCTTCAAGCCGTGCTTCCTGGCCCTCGGCGGCCAGGGGTCGTTCGGCGTCTGCGAGGGGTCGCCGTGCCCCGAGGCCCCGGAGCGCTGCAGGATCGGATCGTGCAGCGACCACGCGATCGATCCGCTTCCTCTCTGCTGCAATCAGGCGGCGGGGGGCTGTCGGGACGCGATCGTGACCACCGCCGGCGGAATCGGGGGCTTCGGCTGCGGGTCGTTCCCGCCGCCGACGGAAGGTGACATCGACCGGCTCGTGCTCGGCACGTGCGGCGACGAGGGACGCTGCGTGCCGGTGGAGTGACGCGTCGACGCCGGGCCTGCGCTCGGCGTTCCCGATCTGCTAGGCCGGCAGCAAGGAAAAGGGATCGGTCATGACGGGTCACGGAGGAAAGCTCGCGGCGCGCGCCCTGAAGGAGGCGGGCGTCGAGGTCATCTTCACGCTGAGCGGCGGCCACGTGATGGCGATCTACGACGGCTGCCTCGACGAGGGGATCCGCGTGATCGACGTGCGGCACGAGCAGGCCGCGGTGCACGCGGCGGACGCGTGGAGCCGTCTCCATCCCGGCAAGATCGGCGTCGCCGTGCTGACGGCGGGACCGGGCGTGACCGACGGCGTGACCGGCGTCGCGAACGCCTGGCGCGCGAACAGCCCGATCCTCGTGATCGGCGGACAGGGCCCGTTTTCGAACCTGCGCCGCGGATCGCTGCAGGAGATGGATCACGTCTCGCTGATGCGCCCGATCACGAAGTGGGCGGACGCCTGCTACGACACGCGCCGGATTCCCGAGTACATCGAGATCGCGATCCGCCACGCGGTCTCCGGCAATCCCGGTCCCGCCTTCCTCGAGATCCCGATGGACGTGCTGAGCGGCGTCGCGGACAAGGACGTCGAGATCCCCGCGATCCGTACCGAGCGCTACCGGCTCGCACCGCCGGCGGCAGAGATCGAGCGCGCGGCGGCGCTCCTCGCTTCGGCGAAGCACCCCGTCGTGTTCGCCGGCACCGGGATCAAGTGGTGCCAGGCCGCGCGACCGCTGAACGCGCTGATCGACCGTCTCGAGCTGCCCTCGTTCGTCAACGGCATGGGCCGCGGGCAGATCCCGCACGACTCGCCGCAGCTCTTCTCGCACGTACGGAAGGACGCGCTCACGCGCTGCGATGTGTTCGTGCTCGCCGGATCGGTCCTCGACTTCCGGCTCCGCTTCGGCCGTGCGATCGCGCCGGAGGCGAGGATCATCCAGCTCGAGATCGACAGCAGCCAGATCGGCCACAACCGCTCGCCCGAGGTGGCGCTCGTCGGCGACCTCGGCGTGTCGCTGGAGATGCTCTCCGAGTCGCTCCGGAAGAGTGCTCCCTCGCTCCGCTTCGGCGCGTGGCGCGACGAGCTGCGCGAGACGGAGCGGAAGCTCGAGGCGAAGCTCCACTCGCAGCTCGACTCGGACGAGGTTCCGATCGATCCGATGCGCCTCTGCCGCGAGATCCGCGACTTCGTCGACTCGGACACGATCCTGATCGGCGACGGCGGCGACATCGTCGCGCAGGCGTCGAAGATCGTGCCGGTGATGCGCGAAGGCGCCTGGATGGATCCCGGACCGCTCGGCACGCTCGGCGTCGGCATGCCGTTCGCGCTCGCCGCGAAGCTCGCGAACCCGGACAAGAAGGTGCTGATCGTCTACGGCGACGGCTCGTTCGGCTTCAACGGGATGGAGTACGACACCGCGGTGCGCTTCAAGCTCCCGATCGTCGGCATCGTCGGCAACGACGGCGCGTGGGGACAGATGCTCCGCCCGCAGGTCGCGTTCTACGGCACCGAGCGGACGGTCGCGACGCTCCTCGAGTACACGCGCTACGACAAGATCGTCGAGGCGATGGGCGGCCACGGCGAGTACGTCGAGGAGCCGGGCCAGATCCGCCCCGCGCTCGAGCGCGCCTTCGCCTCGGGGAAGCCCGCGCTCGTCAACGTCAAGATGCGCCGCGACGTCGACACGGGGATGAAGGGCAGCACGTACGTCTGAGCGTCCCGCGCGCGTGGATCAGCCGCGGTAGGCGCAGCTCCCCGTGCAGGTCTCGCCCACCTTCACCTCGAAGAGCCCGGGGAGGGTGGGCGCGAGGCGTTCCCAGATCCAGACCGCGAGGTTCTCGGACGTCGGGTTCTCGAGGCCCTCGACCTCGTTCAGATAGTGGTGGTCGAGTCTTTCGAGGAGCGGCTGCATTGCCTTGCCGATCTCCGCGAAGTCGACGACCCAGCCGAGTGTCGGATCGATCTGACCACGCACGCCGATGCGCGCGGAACGAGTGGCCGTGGAGGCGGCTATACTTGTAGGAAGAGGGCAGGTTCGGCAGGCGATGGGCCGCTTCGAACTGGACCTCCTTGAACACCTCGACTTCTCGCGACACCGTCTCGGCCTAATGCAGCGCGACGTGAGCGGGCAAGGTCTCGGGTCGAGAGTTCCACAGGGTGGGCGGAACGGCTCGCGGGCGGCGGAATCTCGTTGCGAGTGGCGGCCTCGCCGACAACGGCGACCTCGCGATCCTCGCCGACACGAAGCCGAACGGAAGCGGCGGCTGCGCCAACCTGGCGATCGACCCGATCGAGTCGGTGCTGCACGTGAGCGGCGCGACGATCACCGACGTGGCGCTCGCCGGAGGCAACTCGCCGATCGGCGGGTCGGTCTACGACGACTTCCGCTTCACGCCGCTCGTGAACGCGAGCGGCAACGTCGCCTTCACCGCCAAGCTCACGGGCCTCGTCCCGACGACGGCCGTGTTCCTCTGGGACGGCGTGACGACGACCACGGTCGTCCAGCAGGGCGACTTCTCCCCGCAGACCGGCGGATCGTTCGTGCGCTTCTCCGATGTCGCCTTCGCGAACGGGGATGTCGTCTTCGTCAAGTCGAAGTTCAAAGGAACGACCAACAAGGAGGGCGTGATCCGGTTCGACCCGACGTCGTCCTCGGTCCAGACGAACGCGGACACCCCGCCGACGCCGTTCGTCGGTGCGGCGTATCGCGCTTTCGGTGATCTCCTCGGCGTCTCGCACGACGGCGCGCAGGTCGCTCTCGTCCCGAAGGTCAAGGACGGCGCGCCGCCGACGGGCAAGGAGGGCGTCCTTCGCTGCGCGGAGTAGCCGCTCGGCTTTTCATCGGATCTCGCCGTGCAGGAAGCGGGCGAGGGCGCGTCCCGCGTCCTCGAGCACGGCGTGATAGCTCCCGCCGAACGTCCCCGTCGACACGCTGCCCTCGATGCGGCAGCGCGCGATGTCGTCGCTCGTGGCGGTGCGGACACGCCAGGCGGTGACGAAGCTCCCGGTGCCGAGGCCGTATCCAGTCAGGAAGCGCAGTGGACGCATTCCGCCGTCGAACTCGAGCACCGCTCCCTCGACGTTCGCGGCGCCGGGCGCGGACGCCGGAAGGACCCGGATCCGCGCCGCCTCGAGCTGCTCGACGAAGATCTCGCGCAGCGCTTCCTGATCCTCGGGCGACATCTCGCCGCGCGACCGGTCGTGCAGCGTCAGCGTCACGGCGTGGAGCGGGATCGGCACGGGGCGGGTCACGTCGAGCTCCGCCGCGGCACACCCGCTCGCCGCCGCGGCGAGGAGCAGCGTGCGCCAGCGCCGGCGGAGCCGCCTCATCGGCTCGTTGTACCGCAAACCGGGCGCGATGGCGCTGCCCGAAGGGTGAGCCGGCTCAGAGTCTGTGAATCAATCCCCTCCCGTCGCCGGAAGGCCGATGCATCCCCGCCTGCTGCGTTGCTCCTCCCCGGCATAGCCTACGGCTATGACTCGTCGTCGCGCCTTGCAGGCGGGGCGCCTCGACCTTCCGGCTCGGTCCGGGGATTGATTCACAAACTCTCAGTCGACGTAGCCGAGGGCGTCGAGCTTTCTGCGGGTCGCGTCGTCGATCGGGAGCGCGCGCGCGCTCGGCGGGCTCGCCTCGGCACCGCCGCCGAGGGCAAGGTAACGATCGATCAACTTCTTCCCCTCGAGGGCGAGCGCCGGATCGCGGAGCGGCTTCTTCTCGCCCGGATCGCTTCGCAGGTCGTAGATCTCGCCGGGCTCGCTCTCGCCCTCGCGCCAGATCCACTTGTGGTCGCGCGTGCGCGCGGTGACGAGCCGTTGCGGTTTCGGTCCCGGGGTCAGGCCCTCCGCGAAGCGCACCTCGTCGCCCTCCGCGCTCTCGCCGCGCAGAGAACCGGCGAGGCTCCGGCCGTGCAGTCCCGCAGGAGCCTCGATCCCGAGCATCTCGACGAGCGTCGGAGCGACGTCGACGAGCGACACCTGCTCCTCGATCGTCTTCCCCGCGGGCACCCGACCCGGTCCCCAGAAGAGCAGCGGTACGCGCAGCACCTCGTCGTACACGGTCTTCGCGTGCCCGTGCAGACCGTGCTCGCCGAACTCGTCGCCGTGGTCGGAGGTGACGACGACGATCGTGTCGTCCGCGATGCCGAGCCGCGACAGCTCGCCGAAGAGCTTCTCGAGCGCGCGGTCCGAATGATGGATCTCCGCGGCGTAGCGACGCAGCATCCGCTGCCAGCGCGTCTGCTTCTTGCCTCCCGTCCCTTCGGTGTCCGGGAACCGATCGAGCGAAGCGTCGGTCGGCACGTAGGGAGCGTGCGCCTCGTAGGTGTGGAGGAACAGGAAGAAGAGCGTGTCCGGGTGCTTCTCGATCCAGCGCACGCCGCGCGCGAAGGTCTCGTCGACGGCGCCGGCGCGGAGCATCGTCGCGCGGTTCTCCGCGTACAGGTCGAAGCCGCGCGCGAAGCCCGAAGCCGCGGAGATCATCGCGTCCTCGGTGACCGCGGTCGTCTCCCAGCCGGCTCGTCCGAGGATCTCGGCGAGCGTCGGGATGCCGTCGGCGAGACGGTGCGCGGGATGATTGACGCGGTGGAGGACGGGATACGTCGCGGTGAAGAGGCTCATGTGAGACGCGGAGGTCGAGTTGTAGGGTGCGACGGCCTCGCGAAAGACCGTTCCCTCCGACGCGATGCGATCGAGCCACGGCGTGATCGGGACGTCCGCGGCGCGCGCGTTCACGTGGTCCGCGCGCACCGTGTCGAGGGAGACGAGGATCAGGTTCGGCCGCTTCTCGCGCGGACGCGGCGCGATCACGCGCGGCGAGCCCCACACGGGGAAGGCGACGCTCGGCTCGTCGCTCCCCGTCTGCGACGCGGTCGAGAGAACGAACGTGACCTTGCGACCCGCGAGCGCGGCGAGATCCGCTGCGTGCGGATGCCACGTGCCGCCTTCGCTCGCGGCGATCGTCTCTTGGAGGATCTCGTGCCGGCCTCCGTTCGGATCCCCTCCGATCTCGGCGTCGACGCGGAACTCCGTCGGTCCGCTGCCCGCGACGGCGGCGAGCTTCGAGACCGCGGTCGCGACGTGGAGAGTCGCACTCTCGGGGATCGCGATCGGCTCCGTGCGGAACACCTGCCGCGGCGGTGGCAGGACCCAGGCCGAGACCTGCACGCGCCGGCCGGCTCCCTCGATCGACCCGAGGAGCGGGACCTGGACGCGCGGCGGCGCCTGCGCGACCACCGTCGGCGGCAGGATCTCCGGCTCCTCGGTCTTCTCGGGAGGCGGCTCTCCGCGTCCCTTCTTGCCCTTTCCTCCGGTGCGCTTCCCCGCGGTGACCGTCGGGACGAGCGCCAGCGCTCCGCCGTGGAGCGCGCGCGGGATCTCCACCGTCACGGCGGACGTCCCGTCCGCGGAAGGGATCGCGTTCGACTCGACGGGGAAGATCCGCGGGCAGCCCAGGGCCGGACGGAACTCGTCGCCCTGCGCGCAGAAGGTCGGCGCGTCGCCCGGCGGTGCCGGGCTCGCGAGCCTCTGATCGAGTCGGGCAACCGGCTCGAGCACGCGCTCGGGCGGGGAGGAGCACGCCGTCCAGAGGAGCGCGGCGAGCCCGACGAGGAGGGAGGTCGGGCTCGGCGCGGGGCGCATCGGCCGTCGAGCCTAGCGCAGCCGTGCGGATTGCGCCGCTCGGCCCCAGGTTACCGGAGCGTGACGTTTCGTTTGCGTACGCTCGTACCGAGCGGGTACTTTGACGCCGCGCGGCGGAAGCGCGTTGCAGCGCGGGAGCGTCGCGGGGAGCCACGGTTGGATCTGGTTCGTCTCGTCTCCATGTCCGGGCAGCCGGTCGCGTCGTTTCTGGCGGAAAGCTGGGCGGCGTACCGCGGCGCCTCGCAGTGGAGCGACGTTCCGCCGCTCGAGCCCTCGCTCCGGCTCGTCGCCGAGTCGATGATGGATCAGACGTTCGGCGTCGTGGTGAGCCTCGTGACCGGTGTGCCCGCGCCGGAGCAGGTCCGACGCGCGCAGCAGGACGTGCGCTCGATGCACGAGTTCCTCGACGCGCACGGCTGGCTGCAGAGCCCTCTCGGGTATCACCGTCGACCGTCCACTCCCGACAGCTGGGAGCTGCGCGACGCGACGTCCTGGCTCGGCAACGGCATCCGCTGGCTCCGCTATCGCCACCTCGAGCTCGACAGCGGCTACGCGCCGCACCACGACGAGCCGGGCCGTGACGAGTGGCTCGCGAAGTCGCACAACCATCGCTTGCACGCGTGGGTCCTCGAGCATCCCGGTCCGCCGCGGCCGTGGCTCGTCTGCGTGCACGGCTTCGGCATGGGGACGCCGCTCGTGAACTTCCGCGGATTCGACGTCGGCCGCCTGCACACGGAGCTCGGCTTGAACCTGATCATGCCGTGCCTGCCGCTGCACGGCGCGCGGAGCGCGACGCGCATGAGCGGCGGCGAGCTGCTGCAGCCGGACTACCTTGCCGTGATCCACCTGTTCGCGCAGTCGATCTGGGACATCCGGCGGACGATCGCGTGGGTGCGCAATCGCGGCGCGCCGAAGATGGGGCTCTACGGGATCTCGCTCGGCGGCTACAACGTCGCGATTGCGTCGGCGCTCGAGCCGGATCTCGACTGCGTCGTCGCCGGAATTCCCGCGGTCGATTTCCCGAGCCTCGCGCGCGACAACGAGCCGTGGGTATTCCGGCGCTACAGCAACGAGTTCGAGGTCGACTGGGACACGGTGCGCTCGATCTCACACGTCGTGTCGCCGCTCGCGTTCACTCCCGCCGTGCCGGTGGAGCGGCGCTTCATCTACGCCGGGACCGCGGATCGCGTCGTGCGTCCGGTGCACGCGCGCGCTCTCTGGCGGCACTGGGACCGCCCGAAGATCCACTGGTTCTCCGGCGGCCACGTGCTCGGCGTGATGAACACGGGCGCCCGCGACTTCGTCGCCGAGGCCCTCCGAGAATCGGGGATGACGAGCGCTTCCTGAGCTCGATCGCCGAGCCGGCTACTCGCCGTACATCGCGGACCGCAAACGAACGGCCAGCGCTCGCCCGTCGGCCGTTACTGATGCGGCAGCGGGTAGCCCGTGCCGAACGTCCCGAGGGATTGGACGAAGAAGATGAGGCGGTTGGCGTTTTCCGTTCCCCCACTATCGATGTCGAATCCGCCACCGCCCGAAGCACCGTTCACTTCGGTGCCGAGGATGGACACGAGGTCGTGCTCGATCATCAACGATACTTCGTCGCGGAGGGGTCGCACGAACTTGGGATGATACGGCCCGCCTAGCCTGCATTTCTCACCAGATCCCTACTGCGGCGGCCGATAGCACCGAATCTTCGCGAGCTTCTCCCTCCGGGCTCCTCGACGTACTGTTCAAGTACGCCTGCGTCGCCCTCCGGTCCGAGGCTCGCGAATCTTCGGCACTCTCGACCGCCTCGCGACGTGATCTGGTGAGAAATGCAGGCTAGGCGGAGTGGCATGCGCTTCCTGCGAGGACCGAGTCGCGCAGCTCGAGGAACGCGTTCGAGAGCCCGGTCGCGAGCTGGCGGAGGTCCGGCAGGAGATCGAGATCCCCCGAGAGGCCCCAGAAGAGGCGTCCCGCGTAGCTCAGCACCGCGATGCCGAGCCCGTGCCCGTCGCGCAGCGGCACTTGTCCATAGGTTTCGAGAAGCCGCGCCCCCGCGAAGTAGAGGGGTCCGCTCGGTCCCGGGACGCTCGTCACCGCGAGGTTCACCGGCGTGTGGCTCGCGAGCGCGCGCGCCCCGAGGGAGAGGATGCGCGCGTTCCGCCACGGCCCATCCCCGGCGATCCGGCGCGCCGGTAGCGCCCCCTCCGCGTGTGCGAGTGCGCGCGTGCGCGCGGCGATCATCTCGAAGCGAACGCGCGGATCGCGTTCCCACACGGGTAGGTCCACGACCCACTCGGTGATCGCGGACCGGTGTCCCGTCGACTCGGGCGTGTCGATGGCAATGGGCGTCGCGATCCGCACGTCCAGCGCTGCGGGGCTCACCAGGCGCGAGGCGAGGAAGCTCCGCAAGCCCGCGGCAACCGTCGCGAGGACCACGTCGTGGACGGTGCCGCAGAGCTCGCGCGCGACTTCGCGGGCCTCGACGAGAGAGGTCGAGAGCGTCGCGAAGTGGCGGTGCGGGCCGATGCGCCCGTTGAAGGGAGCCTCGACCGGACGGCGGATCGTGTAGCCGAGAAACGCCGCGAGCCCGCGCGCCGCGCTCCGTACCTCCCAGTCGAGTCGCTCCGGGTTCTGCAGCAGCTCCCCGAGCCGCTCCAGATAGCGGCGCGGAAGGCGCGCTTGACGCACGATCTCGTCGAGCCAGAGCTCGCGCGCGGACGGCCGCGGGCGCGGCACGAACGGCAGCGGCGTCGGGTCGGCCTCCTTCGGGTCGTCCGTCAGGATCACCTGCAGGAGGTCGGCGCCGGACGAGTCGTCGACCATGCAGAGATGCACCTTCAGGAGGATCGCGAAGCGTCCGCCCTCGAGTCCTTCGAGGACCCAGCATTCCCAGGGCGGACGCGATCGATCGAGACGCTGCGCAAGGATGCGCGCGGCCGCGTTCTCGAGCTGCTCGTACGTTCCCGGCCGCGGCAGGCTCGTGTGGCGCAGGTGGTAATCGAGCCGGAAGTCGCGGTCGTCGACCCAGACCGGATGCTCCTCGAGCGGGATCCACGCGAGCTTCTGCCGGAAGCGCGGCGCGCGATGCAGCCGCGACTCGATCGCGCGGCGGATGCGGGCGAAATCGACGCCCTCGTTCGTGCGCGCGAGCGGACCCGGCTCGAACACGAGGACGAAGCCGGTGTGCGCGAACAGACGCGGCGTTTCGCGCTCGAGGAAGGACGCGCTCTCGGAGCTCAGGCGTTCGTAGCTGTAGTCGGCCATGGGTTCGCGAGGAAGGAGCCTACCGCAAGCACTGGTCGCAGGCGACCGTTTTCCGACCTTTACGGTGACGACCTACTTGCCCTCGAACCGGGTCTTCCTTTTCTCGCGGCCGGCGGCGTAGCCCTCGACGAGGTCGTCCGAGATGAAGCAGGTCGATGTGCTCATCGCCTCGAACTTGAGAGCGTCCGAGAGGCCGCGCTTGCTCCAGAGATTGATCGCCCGCTTCGTCCCCTGCACCGCGAGCGGCGCGTTCGCCGCGATCTCGCGGGCGAGGTCGAGCGTCTTGTCGAAGAGCTCCGCGTCGGGATGCACCTCCTGCACGAGGCCGATCGAAAGCGCCTTCTTCGCGTCGAAGCGCCGTCCGCTGAGCGTGATCCACTTCGCCCAGCCCGGTCCGACTTCCTCGCAGAGACGCATGTCGAGACCGCCGTCGATCGCGACGCCGATCTGCACCTCTGGTGCGGCGAACACCGTGCTCTCCGCAGCGAGACGGATGTCGCCGAGGAGCGCGATTTCGAGACCCGCGCCGAAGCAGTAGCCGTGCAGCGCGAAGAGGACCGGCTGCGGCAGGTCCTCGATCGCCTGCGTGCGCCGGTGCGACATGCGGAAGCGGAGGTAGGTGTTGCGCACGCGCTCCGCGGGCGAGCGGCCCGTGATGCGCTCGCGCACGTCGCCCTTCAGGTCGAGACCGGCGCAGAACGCGCGTCCGTTCCCGCGCACCACGATCGCGCGGACGTCCGCGTCCTCGGCGGCTTCCTCCATGCGGCGCGCGAAGACTCCGCCCATCTCCCAGCCGTAGGCGTTCAGCCGATCGGGACGGTTCAACGAGACGATCGCGACGTTCCCGTCGCGCTCCAGCGTGACGAAGTCCTCGGACATGGCGGGGATCCTGGCGGGCTTCACGGCGGTTGTCGACCCTGTGCGAGCGCACCACGCGGCTTCGGAACGAATTCCGCCGGGGAGGATCCGCTGATAGACTGCTTCCGTGGCGACGCTTCTCGAAGAGATCGCGAGGCTCAGTGCGCGCGAGCGTGTGCTGATTGCTGCCGCGCGGGGAGAAGGAGCTGGCGTGGATTCGTCCCCTGACAAGCTGGCTGCGCTCCATTCGGTCGTGGAGGTCTTCGAGACGCATTCCGTTCCGTACGCTTTAGTGGGTGGCGTAGCCGTGGGCATTCGGTCGGGTCTTCCTCGGGCGACGGTCGACACCGACCTCGCCGTCGCGACGACGGTCGAGCGTTCTCGTTTGATCGAAATGCTTCGATCGGCCGGATTCGAGCTCCGTGGGCAGTTTGCTCACACCGTCAAATTTCGACACGCGAGCGGCGAGCCGATTCAGGTCATGTTCGACCGCGCGTTCGATCCCATGATCGAGCGTGCCCAGGCGGTGGACGTGAATGAACGTCCGATCCGAGTCGTGATCACCGCCGACCTGATCGTCATGAAGGAGCGCGCTGCCAGCGACCCGGCTCGCCGGCGGAGCAAGGCCCTGCGCGACTTGGCAGACGTCGCGCTGCTGCGCGGGGATGTCCCCGATCCCGAAGAAGGGTGGTAGCGCAGGCCTGACGGGCGCTTGCGCAGCGTGGACAGACCGCGGGGCGCATGTTGTATTCCTGCGTCCGCGCCGCGTGCCGTGTTGCAGCGCGTCGTCGGGCGCCCACGCAATCACGAGCCGAGGTTTCGCGATGAGCCAGATCGAGAAGGCGCTTACCGCGCCGCACGTCATCGAGTACACCTACAAGCGCTCGCTCGGACCGGTGCTGTCGCAGTTCTTCACGGCGCTCCGGGAACGGCGGGTCGTCGGCGTGCGGCGGAAGGACGGAACCGTCCTCTGCCCGCCGAAGGAGTACGACCCGGACACGGGCGAGTCCCTCGGCGACATGGTGCCCTTGAAGGACACCGGCGTCGTGACGAGCTGGGCGTGGGTCGCGAAGCCGCGTCCGCAGCAGCCGCTGCAGAAGCCCTTCGCGTACGCGCTGATCCGGCTCGACGGCGCCGACACGCCGCTCCTGCACGCGGTCGACGCGGGCAGCGAGTCGCGCATGAAGACCTCGATGCGCGTGCGTGCGCGCTGGGCGGACACGACCACCGGCGCAATCCGTGACATCGCCTGCTTCGAGCCGGTCGACTGAGGAGAGAGGGGCATGAGCGACAAGAAGCCCGAAGAGAAGGAGGGACCGGTGCAGGTGCTGCAGACGCCGGTCCGCCTGGAGTACGTGTTCTCCGCCGGTCAGTCCGCTTCACGGCTTCTCGGCGCGATGGCCAAGGGAAAGCTCCTCGGACAGCGCTGTCCCGTCGACGGCCGCGTGTACTTCCCGAGCCGCGGCTCCTGCCCGCAGCACGGCGTGCCGCTCGACGGCGCGCCGGTCGAGCTCGCCGACAAGGGGACCGTCGCCACGTACTCGATCGTGCGCATTCCGATCGAGAAGGTTCCTCTCGAGCTGCCGTACGTCACCGTCCAGGTCGTACTCGACGGCGCCGACACGGTGCTGATGCACCTCCTCAAGTGCGACGTCGACAAGGTCCACATGGGGATGCGCGTCCAGGCGAAGTGGAAGCCCCGCGAGGAGTGGACGAGCTCGGTCGAGAACATCCTCTACTTCGAGCCGATCGACGAGCCGGATGCGCCGTACGACTCGTTCAAGGAGCACATCTGATGCGAGACGTCGCCGTCGTCGCGTTCACGCAAGCGCCCTCGGTTCGTCGCGACCTCGATCGGAACGAGGTCGAGATCCTGATCCCCGTCATCCACGAGCTGAAGCAGAAGACCGGCCTCAAGAACGAGGACGTCGACTTCGTCTGCTCGGGCTCGAGCGACTACCTCGCGGGGCAGGCGTTCGCGTTCGTGTCCGGCCTCGATGCGGTCGGCGCCTGGCCGCCCGTCTGTGAGAGCCACGTCGAGATGGACGGTGCCTGGGCTCTGTACGAGGCCTGGGTCAAGATCCAAATGGGCTATGCGCAGGTGGCGCTCGTGTACGGCTTCGGGAAGCCCTCGATGGGCGACCTGCCGATCACGATGGCGCTGCAGCTCGACCCCTACGTGCTGACGCCGCTCTGGCCGGACGCGATCAGCTTGGCGGCGCTGCAGGCGCGGATCTGCCTCGAGAAGGGCGTCTGCACCGAGCGCGACATGGCCGAGCGCGCCGTGCGCGATCGGAAGAACGCGAAGGACAATCCCTTCGCGCAGGTGAAGGGCGACTTCACCGTCGACGGGATCCTGAAGGACCCGTTCGTCGTCTCGCCGCTTCGCAAGCACGACTGCGCGCCGATCTCGGACGGCGCCTCCGCGGTGATCCTCGCCGCCGGCGACCGCGCGAAGGAGCTCTGCAAGCGTCCCGCCTGGATCCGCGGCTTCGAGCACATCTGCGAGCCGCTCGACCTCGGCGTGCGCGACCTGACGCGCTCGCGCTCGACGGAGATCGCGGCGGACCGCGCCGGTGTCGGCAAGAAGAAAATCGATGTTGCCGAGCTCTCCGCGCCGTTCACGCACCAGGAGATCCTGATCGAGCGCGCTCTCGGCCTCGACGACGGCACGCGCATCAACCCGTCGGGCGGCGCGCTCGCTGCGAATCCTCTGATGGCGGTCGGCCTCTCGCGCATCGGCGAAGCGGCGAGCCGCATTTGGGACGGCAGCGCAAACCGTGCCGTCGCGCACGCGACCTCCGGGCCGTGCCTGCAGCAGAACCTCGTGTGCGTCCTGGAGGGAGACTGATCATGGCCGAGCTCACCGCCGTCATCGGCATCGGACAGACCAAGCACGCGGCGAAGCGGATCGACGTCTCCATGGCGGGCCTGATCCGCGAAGCCGCCGAGCGCGCGCTCGCGGACGCGGAGTGCACATGGGCCGACATCGACGCCGTCGTGATCGGGAAGGCGCCCGACATGTTCGAGGGCGTCATGATGCCCGAGCTCTTCCTGAACGACGCGGTCGGCGGAGCCTACAAGCCGATGCTGCGCGTGCACACCGCCGGAAGTGTCGGCGGCTCGACGGGCATCGTCGCCGCGAGCCTCGTGCAGGCTGGGATCCACGACCGCGTCCTCTGCGTCGCGTTCGAGAAGCAGTCGGAGTCGAACGCGACCTGGGCGCTCTCGATCTCGATGCCCTTCTCGGTCGCGACGGTCGTCGGCGCGGGCGGCTACTTCGCCCCGCTGATCCGCGGCTACATCCGCCGCTCGGGTTGCCCGGAGGAGATCGGCATCCAGGTTGCCGTCAAGGACCGCCTGAACGCGCTGAAGAACCCGTACGCGCACCTCCAGCTCGCGGACATCACGCCGCAGATGGTGCGCGACTCGCCGATGCTGTGGGATCCGATCCGCTACCTCGAGACGTGCCCGTCCTCCGACGGCGCCTGCGCGATGGTGATGGCGAAGGAGTCGATCGCGAAGCGCGCCTCGAAACCGGTCGCCTGGATCCACGCGACGGAGATGCGGAGCGAGCCGACGATGTTCTCCGGCCGCGACCAGGTGATGCCGCGCGCGACGCTCGACAACGCGAAGTCGCTCTACGAGAAGGCCGGCATCACGAACCCGCGCAAGGAGATCGACTGCGCGGAGATCTACGTCCCGTTCTCCTGGTACGAGCCGATGTGGATGGAGGGGATGCTGATCTCCGACACGAACCAGGGCTGGAAGATGACCGAGTCGGGCGCAACGGCGCTCGACGGCGACTTCCCCGTCAACATGTCGGGCGGCGTGCTGTCGTCGAATCCGATCGGCGCTTCGGGTCTGCTGCGATTCGCCGAGGCGGCGCTGCAGGTGCGCGGCATGGCCGGGGAGCACCAGGTCGACGGCGCGAAGAAGGCGCTCGGGCATGCCTACGGCGGCGGCTCGCAGTACTTCTCGACCTGGATCGTCGGGAGCGAGAAGCCGTAGTCACTCCCGGAGGAACGTGGTTGCGGCGAGGTCGACCATGGCGTCGTCAGGCGTTCCGCTCCGGCGGAAGATCGCGTAACCGCGACACGGCGTTTCCTTTCGTCGCCGGATGCCGATGGAGCAGGGGCAAAGGGGGAGATTCCCATGAAGAAGACTGCAATCATCGCCGCACTCTCGATCGCCGCAGCGCTGCTGCTCGGCACGCCTGCGCAGTCGCAGGACATGGAGCAGATGGCCAAGATCCCGCCGCCCGTGCGCGCGAAGGCGCAGACGGCGTTCCTCGAGAAGAAGCTTCAGCTCAACCCCGAGCAGAAGTCGAAGGTCGAGGCGATCAATCTGAAGTACGCCGAGAAGATGCAGCCGGTCCTCGACGGCTCCGCGGGCGGCATGTTCGCGCGCATGCGCGAAGGGAAGAAGCTCGAGGGCGAGAAGGACGCCGAGCTCCGGGGCGTGCTCAATCCGCAGCAGTTCCAGACCTACGAGGCCTCGAAGGACGAGATGAAGCAGAAGGTGCTACAGGAGCTGAAGGAGAAGCGCGCCGCGGGGCAGTAGGAACGGCTCCGGCGCGGCGAGTCCGATGTCGGTCTACATCGTCGCGAGCATCGCCGTCGAAGACTGGGAGGAATACGCGAAGTACCAGGCCGGATTCCTCGACGTCTTCGCGCGCTACAACGGCGAGCTTCTCGCCGTCTCGGACGAGCCGCGCGTCATCGAGGGCGAGTGGCCGTTCACGCGTGCCGTCGTCCTCCGCTTCCCGAGCGAGGAGGATGCGCGACTCTGGTACGAATCGCCCGAGTACCAGGCGATCGCGCAGCATCGCTGGCGCGCGTCGAAGGGAACGGTGATCGGCTTCGAGGCGCTGCCCGAGCCGATCGTCGGCAGCGGACAGAAGCGAGGCACGTGATGAAGCGAATCGCTCTCCTGCTGGTGGCCGCTCTGGTCGTCGTCGGAGCGTCTCGTGCGATCGGCAAGGAGGCCGGCCAGCCCTGGCTCCTGGAGGAGCCCGATGCGATCGAGTGGCGCGCCTCCGACTCTCTTCCGCCGGGCGCGATGGTGGCTCTTCTCGAGGGCGATCCGAACGCCGAGGGCTTCTTCACGATGCGCATCAAGATGCCCGACGGCTACCGCGTCCCCGCGCACTGGCACTCGAAGCAGGAGCGGGTGACCGTGCTCTCCGGCGTCCTGAACCTCGGCATGGGAGACTCGTTCGACGCGAGCGCGACCAAGGCGCTCTCCGCCGGAGCCTACAGCTCGATGCCTCCGGGGATGAAGCACTTCGCCTGGATGAAGGGCGAGACGATCCTGCAGCTCAGCACGATGGGTCCGTGGACGCTCACGTACGTGAATCCGGCCGACGACCCGCGCGCGAGGAAGACCTGATCGACGACGTCAGCCGCGCTCGTTCGTGACGATGCAGTCGAGCTGCTCGTCGACGAACGTCCGCATCTCCTCGCGCGAGGGTGACGGACCGGCCTCGAGCTTCGCGGCGTACGCGAAGAACGGCTCGAAGGCGGGCTTGCCCTCGCACGTCGTCGAGATGCGGAGCGTCTTCGAATCCGACAGCCGCTTCGCCCATGCTTCGCGGACGACGACCCAGAACGGCCCGGTCGAGCCCCAGTAGGCGTCGGCCACCGAGAAGTCGAAGCCGGACAAGCGCTCGTAGCGATTGACGCCGACCTCTCGCGCCTTCGCACCCGGTCCTTCGAGCACCACCTTGACGTTGTCCTCCTCGTGCACCCAGCCGGCGGGGAGGATCGTGTGGCGATTGACGGCTTCGAGAAGATCGTAGTCGTCGCGCACGGTGTGCTCGCGGCGCGGCAGCGGCCTTCCGGTACGTCCGCCCGTCCACGCGGAGAACGACGGCCGATGCTCCCAGCGCCCGACCGAAGCGTAGCGGGGCGAGTCGTCCACCTGGTAGACGGACTGGCTCCAGGCGCCGCGCCGCTCGCTCGCGGAGAGGTCGCGACGCTTCCACTGCTCCTTGCCGGCGTGCTCGTGGATGCTCTTCGGCTCCCATTGCCAGTCCTGTCGCCAGTGCTTCTGGACGAACGGTCCCTGGACCTTTCCGTCGTCGTCCACGAAGAGCATCAGGAGGACGTGCTGCAGCGAGATGAAGTCGCCGCGATCCTCCGCGACGTACACCCGCTCCGTTCCCCAGGACCGATAGGGCTTCGCCGGCTGGTACGGCGGCGCGAACACGACCGTCTCGAGGAAGTCGAACGAGGCGCGGTAGTCGCCAGCCATCGCGAGGATCGCGGCGCGATCCCGGTCGAAAGCGGAGAGACCGGGTTGCCGGAGCTTCTGCCAGTCCTCGGTGGGACCGTTCGCGAGCGTGACCGGCGCACCGCGCGTCGTGCCGCCTCGCGGCGCGAGATCCTTGGTGTCGACGAACGGCCAGGAGAAGACGTAGCGAGGAGCGGTCGGCTCAGGCTCGTTCGCCTGTCGCGCCGAGCACCCGAGAGCTCCCAAGGCGAATGCGACGATCCAGAAGCGCCGACTCATCCACGGAGGCTAACACGGCGAGCGCGTAGCCTCCGCACGCAAGTCTGTCGCTTCAAGCGGGGGGCGGAGAGCTGCAGTGTTCTCCCGGAGGGGTCGGCGGCGTCTCGCTCGTGCGCTCGAGCGAGTACTTGCAAGTCGAGCTGACGTTGCCTCCGAGCCCCGAAGCCGAGATGAAGACGCCCGTTCCCGTCAGCTTTCCCGTGACGCCCTTCGCGTTCGCCGCGCAGACCTTGACGGTCGAGAAGTCCACCGCGAACGCCGCGGCGGTGAGGAAATCTCCGCCCGCGACCAGGCCGGCGCGCGCCTTGTCCGGCCTCGCCGGGTCGACGACGACGGCGCCGCACATCGGCTCGATGCCGAGAGGAAACGCGAAGTCGGGATCGTCCGCACTGAGGGACGCCAAGAGCGCGTCGCCCGATGGATTGATCTCGAGCGTCGCCTCCTTGTCGGTGTAGTTGAAGCTGCCGAACAGGAAGGGCGAGTCGCTGATGCCCTTGCAGCTCACCTTCCCGGTCCACGTACCGATCAGGACCGGCACCGGAGGTGCTCGCCGGCCTGCACGAGGCTTGCCGAGCCGATGAGAGCCGCGACGAGAGCCGCGCCGAGAACGAGCGCCGAGAACGAGCGCCGAGAACGAGCGCCGAGAACGAGCGCCGAGAACGAGCGCCGAGAACGAGCGCCGAGAACGAGCGCCGAGAACGAGCGCCGAGAACGAGCGCCGAGAACGAGCGCATGGGATCCTCCGTTGCCGTGACTCGACGGAGATCAATCCAGGCGCCGGAAGACGAATCAACGGAAATTTCGGCCCGCATCGTGAGACGCCGCTCAGACCGACAGCCAGCAATCGACCTTCCTCTGCAGCGCGCCGTCGCCGTAGAAGCGCTCGCTCCGGCCGAGCTGTGCCCAGCCGATCTCGAGGTCCGGCTCGAGGATCAGGATCGCCGGCTCGATCTGGTCCTCGCCGAGACGGAGCCCGAGCCGGCCGGCGATCGCGAGATCGCGATCCTCGACGAAGGGATCGGGGGAGCCGGTCTCGTCGCGGAGCTTCCTCAGCTCCTCGCGCGGGCCGGGGCCGAGCACGACGAAGCTCACGCCGCAGCGCTCGAGCTCCGTGCGCTTCTCCTGGATCCGCTCGAGCTGCCGGCGGCAGACGGGACACCACGTCGCCTTCACCGTCACGACCACGAGCGTCTTCGTCTTCGCGATCGCGGCGAGATCGATCGCCTCGCCGTCGATCGTCTCGACGTGCTCCGGGAAGCGCGCGCGGTCCGCGGCGGAGATCGCCGGTGGTGCGCCGGCAAGCGTGCAAGCCGCGGTCGAGAGCACGAGGGCGAGAAAGCTCTTCGCTGCAACGCGCATCGTCACGCGATCGAGTAGCCGCCGTCGATCGGCAGCGTCTGCCCGGTGATGAAGCCGGCCGCCGGGGACGCGAGGAAGAGGACCGCGGGAGCGACGTCCTCCGGCGTTCCCCAGCGCGACATCGGCATCCGGGCGAAGTCGGCGCGGACGAACTCGGGCAGCTCCTGGATCCGCGCCGTCATGTTCGAGCGCGTCAAGCCAGGCGCGACGGCGTTCACGCGGATTCGCTCGCGCGCCCACGCGGCGGCGAGGGTCTTCGTCATCTGCACGATCCCGGCCTTCGCCGCACCGTAGCCCGGGACGAAGACGATTCCGAAGTACGACGCCATCGAGGCGAGGTTCACGACGCTGGCACCTCCCTCGAGCGCGCTTCGCGCGAGGAGCGGCTTGCACGCGGCGGCCATGCGATAGGCGCCGAAGAGGTTGATCCGGACGGACTCCTCGAAGACGTCGGGCACGTACTCGTCGCGTCCGCCCGGCAGGTTCGCGCCCGCGTTGTTGACGAGCACGTCGAGCGAAGACAGCGAAGCGGCGAGGCTCTCGATCGCACCGCCGTCCGTGACGTCGAGCGGGTGGTAGGTGAAGCGCGAGAGGTCGCTCTCGTACTCGGATGCAAAAGCGCGCCGTCCGGTGATCGTCACCGCGGCACCGGCTTCCGCGAACGCGGCCGCGATGCCGAGCCCGATCCCGTTCGAGCCGCCTGTCACGAGGACGTGCAGGCCGGAGTAGTCGAAGCGGACGCGCGTGCTCACGCGAGCTCCTCGAGAGCGCTCTTCGCCCACGCGATCCGGTGTCGGAGCCAGCCGACCTCCCAGAAGTTCACGCCGCCGCTCTCCTCGAGGAGCCGCTCGTGCGCCGCCGCGTACACCTCGAGTGCTGCGCGCGCGGTGGGCTCGAACGCGAGCGCCATCTCGGCGAGGTGCACTGCCGCGACCGCCTCGCCGCGCGCGAGTCGTGCGCGTGCTCGCCGTGCGACGACCTCCGCGCCGCCCGCGAGCTCGACGACGTCGGGATACACCTCGCGCGCCGGCACGGGATAGAGCTCCGTCGTCGAGCTCTGCTGGAACCAGCCCGCGTAGCCTTCCCAGATCGCGCGCACGCCCCACGAGACGCGGCCGTAGCCCTGGCCGAGCTCGAGCGCTTCGGGGAGACGGATCTCCCGCATCAGCGTGTGCAGGTCCTTCCCCTCGTTCATTCCTTTCACGGTCTCGTCGTGCACGAAGCGGACGCCGTCGTGGAGGCGCGTCAGCTCCTCCCGGATCCGCGCCGCACCCTCGATCGGACCGAAGTGGCCCGTCAAGAGCAGCTCGGGCTCGAGCGCGCGCACGCGCTCGACCGCGGCGAGGAACGGCGGCACGAAGCGCAGCCGATCGCCGCGCAGGGTGACGAGGTTCGGGAAGTGGCCGAAGAGGGCGCTGAACACGTTTCCGACGAAGACGATGCGGTGCTCGGGGAGCCAGACGCACATCGAGTCGATCGTTTCGCCGCCGGGCGTTGCGAGAAGCTCGAAGCGGACGCCGCCGAGCGTGAAGTCGAACCGGTCCTCGAACGTGATCGTCGGCTCGGGGCGCGCCTGCACGGCGAGGTTCTTCTCGGCGCGGTCGACGGCGATCGGGAAGAAGGGAGCGCTGTGTCGCACGCGGAAGCGGTGGATCCTCTGGTCGTCTTCCTGGCAGGCGCGGTTGTTCGCCTGCGCGACGATCTCGGTGCCCGGCTCGCGGAACAGCTCGACGCCACCGACGTGATCGACATGCGACTGCGTCAGCAGGATGTAGCGGACGGGGCCGCGGTCGACGGCGTCGAAGTTGCGCTTGTGCACCGGCCCTTCGAACCCCATGCCGGTGTTGATCACGACTCGGCCTTCCGGCGTCACGACGAGGTACGAGTTCGAAAGTCCTTCCGACAGCCAGACGAAGTCGTTGATCCGCGTCGCCTCTGCCTGCGAAGCCGGCTTCAGACCGAAGCCGCCCGGACGGGAGCGGTAGATGGGCTCGGACATGCGACCGACGATAGCTGGTCCGGGCGTCGGACGGCCAGCTCGGACAGGGCGGCCGTTTCAGAACGGTAGCGCGAAGCGCGTCCCCGCACGCCGGCAGCGTCGCCGGCCGCGGCTCCCACCCGGGTGCGGCGAGATCGCGCTCCCACTCCGCGTCGCGCGTGGCGAGGGCGTCGAGAGTCTCCGGCTGCTCGGCCGCGAGGTTCGTCTGCTCGTTCCGGTCCGCTTCGACCTCGAAGAGGTACGAGAACGCGCCGTCGCGCTCGGCCAGCGCATGAGGAACGGCACGCGGACGCCGCCCTCGAAATAGGGTCCCCCCGCCGCCGATGTTTCCGGCGGAGTTCGTCGATCGCGGGTCGTGCGCTCCGGCTCCGTCGCGTGAGCGCAAGCGTCGTCGTTGAGCGGCTAACCGCGAGCGAGAATGCGCGCGAACCAGCGGTCGGTCTCCTCCGCCCAGCGCCTCGAGATCGCGCACGGGAAGAACATGAAGCCGTGCGGCATGTCGGGCGCGACGAAGAGCTCGACCTCGCTTCCGGCCGCGGCCCAGCGCGAGGCGAGCATCAGCGTGTCGTCGAGGAGGTGGTCCGTCGTGCCGACGCTCATCCGCGCCGGCGGCAGACCGCGGAGATTGGCGAAGGCCGGCGAGATCGAGGGATCGCGCCGCTCGTCGTCGGTACGGCCGGGCAGGTAGCAGTCCGAGAAGAAGCGGATCGCGGCGGGATCGAGCACGTCCGGACCGTCGTGCGGGCGGAGGCCGCGCTGGCTTGGCGAGCGTCCGAAGTCGTAGACGCCGAAGACGAGGTTCGCACCGGCGAAGCGCTCGATCGCGCGGAGCTCGTCGCGTACGCGCAGGAGCACCGCGGCGGCCATGTAGCCGCCTGCCGATTCGCCTCCCGTCAAGAGCCGCGCGCTGCCGAGCTCGCGCTCCGCGTTCTCGAGGAGCCAAGCGGCAACGGCAACGCCATCGTCCGGCCCTGCCGGGAACGGGTGCTCGGGTGCGAGGCGATAGTCGACGGAGACGACCGCGAGCCCGTGGGAGCGCGCGAGCTCGCGGTTCGAGATGTCGTTCATGACGGCGGCGCCCGTGATCATGCCGCCGCCGTGGAAGTGCAGGTAGACGCCCTTCGGAGGTCCGTCCGGGAGGAAGACGCGGCACGGGACGCCGGCGATCTCGCGCTCGCTCCCCTCGGCGAGGACCACGAAGCGCTTCGCCATGTGCTCGCGTCGCTCGAGCGCGATCCGCAACGGATCGGTGGACGTCGGCTCCTTCGTCGGTCCGAGGTACTCGCGGAAGGCCTCGATCCCGCCGGCGACGGCGGCTCGCGCTTCGGCGCGCTCCTTTTCGATGTCGTCCGACCAGAGCTGCATCGGCCTCCCTCCCGCGTCAGAATGGGGTCCGGTTCGATTCGGCGCATCTGCACCCAGGCTCATTCAGTCTCGTTGCCGAGCCCCGGTCCAGATGCGCGGTAACGAACCGGACCCCCCTGGACGAGGGCCCCCTAGACGAGGGCGAGCTGGCGGCAGAGGCGCTGCGCCAGCACGAGCTTTCCCTCCCACTCGGCGGCACCGGCGTCGGTCGCGAGCCAGGCGATCACCGCCGCCGCGACTTCCGGCGGAGCACCGCGGAGATGCTCGTCGAGATCGGTCGCCGCGCCGCGGAGCGCGCGCATCGCTGCGGTCTCCGTGTATCCGGGATCCACGTTGAAGACGCGGATGCCGTCGCCGCGGTGCTCGACGTGGAGGATCCCCGCCATGCGATGGAACGCCGCCTTCGAGGCCGCGTACGCGAATCCCCAGCCGCCCTTTCCGACGGGGCCGGGCGGATCCATCTGCCCCTAGCCGGAGGTCAGGTTGACGATCGTTCCGCCGCCGCGCGCGATCATGCCGGGGAGCACGCGCTGCGTGAGCTGCGTCTGCGCGACGCCTTCCCCCTCCTTCATCGTGCGCGCGGCGAGGACGAGGTCGAAGCCCTTCTCGGCGAGCGCGATGCTCGTCGCGCAGCCGATCCCGCGGCTCGCGCCCGTGACGCAGGCGACCCGAGGTTGCACGCCCGCCAGTCCATCAGAAGCGGTGACTGATCTCGATGCCGAGCGACCGCGGCGGCTCGTAGTCGCGGATGATGTTCCCGAGCGTGCTCGCGGTCGGGAAGACCTGCTGGAAGTACTCCTGGTCCGTCAGGTTCTGTTTCCAGAGCGCGAATTGCGAGCGGTCGTCGTTGAAGTCGTAGCTGATGCGCGCGGAGCCGACGCAGAGCCCAGGCCCGACGCCGACTCCGGCGTACGGCTCGACGGCGCGAGCGCTCGTCGATCGTCCGGGCGGCCTCTTCTAGCTATAGCTAGAGACCGGTCCGGTCGGGTGAAACGAAGCCGGCGCCGTCCCTCATCGGGACGGCGCCGGCTCTTTTTTGGCCTTTACTCAGCTCGGGTCGGCGGGGCAGGGCTCGCCCCCGCACACGTCGACGACCGCGCCGTCGGGGCGGAGGAACTCCGACTTCTGGACGCGTGCGTCCGGATCGGAGCGCGGGTCGCCGTGGGGATCCTCGCCCGCACGCGGCGCAACGTTCTCGAGCGGAGGAACGGGCGCGCCGCTGTCCCAGATCACTAGCGCGGAGCCGTTCCACGGGTAGCTCGGGATCGCGGGAATGTCCCAGTAGGGCTCGACGTCCGGCAGCCGGCCCGGCGTGACGGCCGGCGCGTGGATCCGGGCGCCGATCGTGCGCGCCTCGATCTCCGCAGTCGCCGACGCGACCTGATGGTCGCCGAACGCGACGTGCATCAGGACCGTGTGTGCGGGCGTCCCGGGCAGAGGGTCGTCCGTCAGGTGATGCGCGTAGCCGCTCGCCTCGCCGCGATCCCAGAGCATCTGCACCATCTGGATGCCGAGGATCCTCTCGATCCGACCGAGGTACGTCGTGACGTACACCTCGTTGAACGGATCGAAGTCGACGCTCCGATCCAGCAGGATCGAGTAGTTCATTCCGGGTACGCCGAGGACCGCTCTCGTCCAGTCGATCGCGACCGCCGTCGCGGCGCCGCCCATGATCCCGCCCTGGCTGTTGCCGTCGTAGTAGAGCTCGCTCCGGTCGATCACCGAGACGCCGTCGCTCCCCTGGAACGACTCGTGCGATGAGAGCCCGTTCTCGTGGATCATCAATCGTCCGAGGAACAGCGTGTTCAAGATGCCCTGCTGCGTGCGGTCCGCGAGCGTCGGGAACTTCGAGAAGTCGGTCAGGATCGAGATTGCGTTGCCCACGTCCTGCTCCGACATGCCGATCCACTTCGTCGCGCAGAAGACGAAGTTGTGCTCGTTCGCCATGCTCCGGACGTTGCTCGCACTGACCTCGCCCTCGGCGCCGAGGAGACCGTGGCCGTACAGCGCGGGCCGCGCCGGAACGGCGGCGCCGTTCGTGCCGGCGAGCGCCGCGAACGGGACGATGCAGCGGAAGTCGGCCGTGTACGTGCCCGTCCAGGCGGGGAGACCGTCCGCGCCGTAGCTGATCCGTGTTCCGGGGGCGCCGCCACCGGTCATGTAGAGCGGCACCTCGAACGTGCCGCTGATCCGCCGCGACACGCGGTCGTCGAAGTTCTCCTCGACCTGCGTCACCGTGAACGACGGCGAGGCGTCGCCGAGGCGCGCGAAGGCATCGTCGCGCATGCGAAGGATCCTCTCGGAAAGGTTCCGCTCGCTCGCGATCGTGAAGTCCCACGCGAGATGGAGATCGCCCCGCGCGACGCCCGCATCCTCGAGGTCCTCGAAGACGTCCTCGAAGGACTCGCGCCGCGCCTCGAGTACCTCGTCGTTCGTGTTCAGGCGATCGCGGTACGCGCGGAACGCGTCCGGCGGCGGGATCTCCTCGCCCGCGGCATTGCGCAGGCCGCGCAGCGCGACGACATAGCGATGTCCTTCCGCGAGCGCCACGGCGGGACGCACGAAGAGCACGCGGTCGGTGTCCGTATTCGCGTCGAGCTCCGTCCAGTGCGGCACACGCTTGCCCCCGTCGACGTCCCAGATCACGACCGGAGAATCCCCGGCGAGCGAAGCACCGATGTCCGTGATCGGAGCGGCGCCGGTCTGGGCGAGGTCGAGGCCGGGAACGAACGTGACGATCTGCGTGCCGGGCGAGAAGCCGTCGTTCCGGTTCCACTCGGTCGGATCGACGTGCACGCCTTCGCGATTCGCCGGCGTCCCTTCGGCCGGGAGCTGGATCCGTCGTCCCGTGTCGGTCGAATCGTCCGCGACCGTGAAGAAGTCACTCGGGAACGGAAGCAGGCACTTCTTCTGATCGAGCGGATCGCAGGTCGCCGCGTCCGGCGCGTCGACGTCGATCGATCCGTTGAAGGAGTCGCGGTCGTCGCTGCTGCCGCAACCGAGGCTGACCAGCAGCGAAAGGAGGAGAGCGGCCGAGAACGATGAATGGGCTCGTTGCACGAGGGAGGTCATCCCGCCCCCTTACACCGGCCGGG
Organism: Deltaproteobacteria bacterium; assembly: GCA_016874795.1. GTDB lineage: Bacteria > Desulfobacterota > Binatia > UBA12015 > UBA12015 > VGTG01. The sequence goes on from VGTG01000012.1 coordinate 36,499, forward strand.
TGGATCGGGCGACCGGATTTCGCCCTCGACGTCGGGTGCGGCGGCTTCCGTCCGGCGGACCGGCCCCGGCACTTGCGCGGCGGTCCCGGAATCGTTCTGTTGACCCGATCCAGGCGGAAACCAAGGAGGAAATGAAATGGGACTGCTGGACGGTAAAGTCGCTGTCATCACCGGCGCGGGCGGAGGTCTCGGCCGCACGCATGCGCTGCTCTTCGCGAGCGAGGGGGCTCGCATCGTCGTCAACGATCTCGGCGGAGCCCGCGATGGCACCGGCGGCGGCTCGGCGATGGCCGACCAGGTCGTCAAGGAGATCAAGGCGGCCGGCGGCGAGGCGGTCTCGAACTACGATTCGGTCGCGACGCCCGAGGGCGGCGCGGGCATTTTGAAGACGGCTCTCGACGCGTTCGGCCGCGTCGACATCCTGGTCAACAACGCGGGTATCCTCCGCGACAAGACGCTGATCAAGACCGAGGAGCCCGACTGGGACGCGGTCATCTCCGTGCACCTGAAGGGGACGTACTGCGTCACGCGTCCGATCTTCACGCACATGAAGGAGCGCGGCGGCGGAGGCGTCATCGTCAACACGTCTTCGACGTCCGGCCTGATCGGCAACTTCGGACAGTGCAACTACGGCGCCGCGAAGGCGGGCATCGCCGGCTTCACGCGCTGTCTCGCGCAAGAGGGCTCCAAGTACGGAATCCGCGTCTGGGGTCTCGCTCCGGTTGCGTTCACCCGCTTGACGGAGGATCTGATGGGCGGCGCCGCGGCGGAGCAGTCGAAGCAGGCGCTCGATCCGGCGAAGGTCTCGCAGGCCGTCCTCTACATGGTGAGCGATCTCTCCGGGAGCCGCACGGGCCAGTTCCTCTTCGTCAGCGGCGCGCGCGTCGCCGAGCTGAAGATCGTCGGCCCCGAGGGCATGAAGAAGGAAGGCTTCACCGCGCGCGACATCGCGGACAACGAGGCCGCCGTGTTCTTGCCGAAGGAATCAGGCTTCAACATGTACGGCTGAGCCGGCGTCGCGCGGCGGGGCGGGCCGTCCGTAGAGGACTTCGAACATCGTGAGACCCTCCTCACCGCCTGCGCGCCGGCTCCTTGCCGCGGGGATCGGCTACGCCGTCCTCGTGGTCGTGCTCTCGTGGCCGCTCGTCACGCGGCTCGGCACGGCGTTCATCAAGCCGAGCCAGCCGGGCGGCTCCGCGATCTGGGGTCGAAACGACCTCGACCTCCTCGCCTGGATCCTCGCGTGGACGGCGCACGCGCTCGTCGCGGCGCCGATGGCGCTGTTCCAGGCGAACATCTTCCATCCCGCGCCGGACACGCTCGCTTCGTCCGAGCACCTGATCGGGCTCCTGCCGATCAGCGCGCCGGTCTTCCTCGCGACCGGGAACGCCGTCCTCACCTACAACGTGACGACGCTCGTCGTGATCTGGCTCGGCGCGGTCTTCACGTACCTCCTCGCGACGGAGTGGAGCGGGCGCGCAGCCGCGGGCTTCCTCGGCGGAGCGATTTTCGCGCTCGGCGAGGCGAACGTCCTCTCCTTCGTGCGCGTGCACGTGAGCGCGGTCGCGTTGTTCCCCCTGGTGCTGCTGCTCGCCTGGCGGGCCGTCGACGACCCGCGTCGCTCGCGGCTCGTTGCCCTGGTGCTCGTGACGGCGGTCCAGCTCCTCGCGGGGATCTACGTCGCGTTCGAGCTCTTGGCGCTTCTTGCGGCCTTCGTTCCGGCGCTCGTCTGGCACGCGCGCCGCCGACGCGGCTCCTGCGTTGCACCGCTCGCGGCGATGGCGCTCGGCGGGCTCGTGCTCGTTCCGGTCGCGCTGCCGTATCTCCGCGTCCGCGCGGCGGGTGTGCTGCCCGATCTCGAGACCTCGCTCGCGATCGTGCCGACCTTCACGCCGCCGGTGGGACGGCTCTGGGACGCGATCCTGGCAGACATCACGTGGCCCGGGCTCGTGCTCGCCGCGCTCGGGATCGCGTCGCGGTCCACGCCTGCGGAGATCCGCGCGGCGCTCGTCTCGATCGGTCTCGTCGGATTCGTGCTGTCGCTCGGACCGACGTTTCCGGGAAGCCCGTACGAGCAGCTGATGCGTTTCGTTCCCGGGTTCGCCGGAATGCGCGCCCCGTCTCGGTTCCTCGTCTTGACGCACCTCGCGCTCGCGATCGCGGCCACGATGGGTGCGGCGCGTCTCCTGAGAGCGATCGAATCGCGGTGGAGGTCGCGCGAAGCGGCACCGGGCGGGGGGCGGCGCCGGCTCGCTGCCGGGTTTGCCGCTTCGACGGTCGCGGCGGCGCTGCTCCTGGTGTGGGTGCGCGCCCGTCCGCTGCCCCTCCCGATCGTTCGCGATCCGTTGCACGGCGTGTTCATGGCGCCTCACCTGTGGCTCCGCGACCATGCGGCCGATGGTCCCGTTCTCGACGTGCCGGTCGCGAACTCCGCCCTGCACGCGGGGCTCATGCTCGCGACGACGCGCGCGATGCTGGGCTCGACGCTGCACTGGCTGCCGCTCTTGAACGGCTACTCGGGGCACGCCCCGGCGAGCCACCGCTTGCTGATGACGCTCGCGCAGCGCCTTCCGGACGAGGAGGCGTTCGCGGAGATCTGCGCGCTCGCCGCGCCGCGGTGGATCGTCGCGCATACTGCCTTGATGGACGACGCGGAGCGCGAGGCGTGGCGGAAGGCGGACCGGCGTCTGCCGCTGAAGCGTCACGCCGAGTTCGACCGCAACGTCATCTACGAGGCCGACTGTCCGCCGCCGACGCTTCGCGGAGCGCTCCTCACGGAGCTCTCCGGCACTCCGTCTGAAACGAGTCTGCTCGGAACGCCGATGACGCCGCTTCCGACATCCGCTCGGCGGGCGGAGCTGCGGGCGGAAATTCCCACCACGTTGCTCCGCGGCGAGCTCCGCTGGATTCGGGTCGACGTCGAGAACGAGGGCGATCGAGCGTGGCCCGGTCTCAGCTCCAGCTCGTCCGGCGTCGTCCGCCTCCAGGGCCGCTGGCGGAATCCCGACGGGACGGTGCGAGCGACTGGGGAGCCGTATCCGCTCGCCTTCGATCTTGCGCCGGGCCGGGCCGGCCGCGCTCAGCTCGCGGTCCTCGTGCCGACGACTCCCGGCGAGTATGACCTCGAGATCGGAGTCGAGCAGGCGGGCAGCGGCTGGTTCGCGGAGAGCGGCGGCAGCGGCGTCTTGCGCCGGAAGATCCGCGTCCAGGAACCGGTCAGGACGGATGCCGCGCCATCGGCCGAGCGTGCGGCCTGACGCGCGAGCCGATCTCCCACACCACTCCGAGCGCGCTGATGACCGCGGTTGCCGTGACGATCATTTGAAGCATTGGATCCAAGCCTCCTTTCGAAGACCTCGATGCAGCAAGGCCTATGCCGGTTTCGGAGGGTCGCATCCGTTGCGATTCCAGTGCGCGAGGTGATGGGACTGTCCACCGTGGAGGACAAACTGTCGACGGATTGCAGCTCGTTCTTCGTCGATTGCTTCGAAGCATCCCCGAGAGATTCTTGACGCTACGCGCCAAGTCGAAGCTTGCGCGCGAGCCGCACTCGTGGCCAACGAAAGGAGAGGAGGGACTCATGGACTCTCGACTCGCCGTCGCGGCTTCCGCGGTGCTCCTGCTCGGGATGGAGACGCCCGGCGAAGCCGCCATCGATGCGGTCTGGAAGAAGCACGAGCTGAACGTCGGCTACCAGGGCTTCACGACGTCGTACTCGTGCGAAGGCTTGAAGGACAAGGTGAAGGCCCTGCTGGTCTTCTTCGGGGCGCGTGAGGAGGGGATGAAGGTGCGCGCCTACGGGTGCGGGGCCGACCCGTACCGGCCCGCTCCGGCGGTGAATCTGCATCTCGAGTTCGAGACGCTCGCCCCGGCGGACGGCGCGCAGTCCGGCCTCGTCGCCGCGACCTGGGCCCTGCGGGACGTCTACCCCGAGGTGAAGGTCCAGCAGGAAGCGCCGCAGCACATCACACGCGGCGACTGCGAGATGGTGCAGCGGTTCACCGATACGGTCCTTCCGTCGTTCACGCACGAGACGGTGCAGGACCTGACGACCTGCATCCCGCACCGCCTCGACGGGACGATCCCGAGCCTGCGCGTGAAAGTCCTCGTTCCGGAGCCGACGAAGAAGACTTGAGCGCGGGCTTCACTTGCCGGTGAAGCGCGGCTTCCGCTTCTCCTTGAACGCACGCGGGCCCTCGCGTGCGTCCGAGGAGACCATCACCGCGGCGGAGACCTCGTCCTCGATGCGCAGCGCCTCGTCGAGCGGTCTGCCGCTCGCGCGCAGGATGCCCTCCTTGATCTTCCGCACCGCAAGCGGCCCGTTCTCCGCGAGCTTCGTGGCGAGCTCGCGCGCCTTCGGCAGGAGCTCGTCCCTCGGGACGACGTAGTTCAGGAGGCCCATCGCGAGCGCGTCCTGCGCGGAGAACGGCTCGCCGATCATCAGGATCTCGACGGCCTTCGCGTAGGGCACCTGTCGGGGCAGCCGCGTCAGCGAGCCGCCGCCGGGGAGAAGACCGACCTTTGCCTCCGGCGTGCCGAAGATCGCGTGCTCCGCGGCGACGCGGAGGTCGCACGCGTTCGTGATCTCGGTGCCGCCGCCGAGCGCCTTGCCGTTCACCGCGGCGATCACCGGCTTGTAGAGCTCGAACCCGCGCAGGATCGCGTCGGCGAACTGCTGCAGGTTCGCCATCAGGCGATGATCCCACTCGGTCTCGGGCTGACGCGCACCGGTCATCAGCGGCATCGTCAGCTTCAGGTCGCCGCCGGCGCAGAAGTCCTCGTCGCCCGCGCCGGTCAGGATCGCGACGCGGAGGTCGTCCGAATCGCGGAACTCGTACCAGGCCTCGGCCAGGCGGACGAGCATCTCCGGGCTGAGAGAGTTGCGCGCCTCGGGACGGTTCAGCGTGAGCATCATCACGGCGTCCCGGCGCTCGACGAGGAGGTGCGGTTCGGTTTCGGCCATGCGGGACTGTCGCGCGGCGTTGCGGGCCGCGCAACGCGAAGCGAATCGTCGACCGTTGACCGAGCCGCAGCGAGGGCGCATGGAGCAGGTGTGGCAGTCGTGGGGAAGGCCACCTTCCAGGCGGCGCTCCTTGCGGCTCTCGTCGCGTGGAGCGCGGCGTGGGCCGGCGCGGAATCGCGACCGATCTCGGCCGACCGCTTCCGTCTGAGCGAATCCGCTGCGGGAGCGCGCTTCCTCTTCGCTTCGAGCGATCCGGGCTTTCCCTTCCCACCCGTCGGGCCGCCTGCGGACGGACCGACCGGGCTCCGGATCGAGGTCTTCGCCGCGAGCCAGGTCGGCGGCATCTTCGTCTCCCCCGGCGAGGGCTGGTCGGAATCCGGAGGGCTCGCTCCGCGGTACTCCTATTTCAATCGACGGGCGCCGGAAGGACCTTCGCCGCTACGGCGCGCGAAGATCCGGCAGGGCAAGCACCTCCGTGTTCGCGGCTTCCTTCCGGGCTTCGAGGTCGGCTCACCGCTCGGTCCGGTCGTCGTGCGGATCGAGATCGGCAGCGAGACGAGCTGCGCCTTCTTCGCTGCTTCGACGATCCAGCGCGACTCGGGCGGCGTGTTCCGCGCGGTCGAAGCGGACGCCGCGGGTCTTGCCGACTGCGCCACGAGCACGATCGTGAGCGTCCTCGGCACTTTCTGCGGTGATCCCGGCGATTCGAGCTGCGGCGGGACGTGTCCCGGAGACGGCGTCTGCACGTTCGACATCTTCGCGGGCTCGTGCCGGTGCGTCTTCTCGAGCGACCCGTGCGGCGGCACCGAGCCGGTCTGCAACGGCACGTGTCCGGAGGGCGAGGAGTGCGTCGCGGTCGCGACCGGGCTTCCGGTGAACGGCTGCACCTGCACGCCGGTCGGCGTGACGCCGTGCGGGGCGAGCGGCTTCCCCTCGTGCGGCGGCGTGTGCCCCGAGGGGAACGCGTGCGAGCCGGTCACGTCGGTCAACGGCTCCTACTGCGGGTGCTTTCCGCCGGGACCGTGCGGTGGATTCGGCGGGGCTTGCCCGTCTCCTCTCGTCTGCACTCAGTTTCCGGGGAGCTTGCCGTTCTGCCTCCCGATCATCTGCGGCACGCTGCCGAGCTGCGGAGGCGGCTGCCCGGAAGACTGGAGCTGTCACCGGCTGCGCATCTCCGGGGTCAGCTTCGAAACCTGTGCTTGCTCGCCGCCGGGCGCCGCGTGCGGGGGCGGAGAGGGGTTCGAGTGCCCGGAAGGCCTCGCGTGCACCGTACCGCTGGCGGGCGGTTCCGGGTCCTGCCTGCCCTGACGGGTATGCGGACGCGAGCGGGTTTCGCTACCTCGAGCGCTCGTGAGCACGGAAGGCGAAAGCGAATCGCTCCTCGCAGGGCTCCGCGTCCTCGATCTCGCCGGCGAGCCCGGCGCGATGACGGGACGCATTCTCGCCGATCTCGGTGCCGAGGTCGTGCACGTCGAGCCGCCGGAGGGCGATCCGCTGCGGCGGACGCCGCCGTTCGCGGCGAGCGACCGTCGCTCGCTTCGCTTCGGTGCGTGGAGCGCGGGGAAGTCGAGCGTCGTCCTCGCTTCCGAGGATCCGCGGCTCGACGAGCTGCTGCGCGGCGCGGACGTCGTGCTCGAGACGCCGGGCTTTCCGGATTCGCCGACTCTGGATCCGAAGCGCGCGCCCGCGGCGGTTTGGCTCCGCATCACGCCCTTCGGGCTCGCCGGTCCGCGTGCGGCGTGGCGTGCTTCCGACCTCGGCGTCATGGCCGCTTCGGGAAACATGTTCTCGACGGGCGAGCCGGATCGGGCGCCGGTCCGCTGCACGGAGCCGTCGGGGTACGCGCACGCGGGGCCCGAGGCGGCGTACGCCGTCTTGACGGCGCTCGCTTCGGGACGGCCGCAGGTGATCGATCTCGCGATGCAGGAGGTGGTGACGGTCGCGAACATGTCCGGCGTCGCCTCCGCGTTCCGCGGCGGCGGCCCCGGGAAGCGTCACGGCGCGAACATCGGACGCACGCGGGAGATCTGGCCGTGCAAGGACGGCTTCGTTTCCTTCGGTCTCCGCGGCGGACGGGCGCGCGTCCCGAGCCTGCAGACGCTGACCGCGATGCTCTTCGAGGAAGGTCTCGACACGCCCGCATGGACCGATCGCGACTGGAACGCCTTCGACCAGTTCAAGGTGTCGGACGAGGATCTCGCCGCGCTCGAGGAGCCGCTCGGACGTCTCTTCGCGCGCAAGACGATGACGGAGCTGTACGAGCGCGCCTGCGAGACGAACCTGATGCTCGCGCCGGTGAACACCCCGCGCGAGATGCTGGCCTCCGCGCAGAGCCGCGCGCGCGAGGTCTTCCGCGACGTGGGCGCGCTCCGTTCGCTGCCGGCTCGGATCGCAATCGTCGCGAGCCACGACGGCCGTGCGCGGTCGATCGAAGCGCGTGCGGATGCGCCGGAGCTCGGGCGAGATTCCGTACCGGCGTGGACGGCGCGCAGCGTACCGGCAGTGCAGGCTTCGCGCGAAGCGCACGGTACCCCGGCGTGGAGCGCGGCCTCGTCGGCGGGTGGTCCGCTCCGCATCGTCGAGTTCGGTGCCGGCGCCGCAGGCCCGATCGCGGCGCGCTACTTCGCGGAGCACGGCGCGATCGTCGTCAAGGTCGAGTCGAAGACGCGCCCCGAGTTCCTGCGCGCGATGTACGCCTCGACGAGCCCGCACGGTCTCGAGGGCTCGCAGCTCTTCGACGCGCTGAACGCGGGGAAGCGCAGCATCACGCTCGATCTGAAGAACCCGCGCGGCGTCGAGATCGCGCGACGGCTGATGCACTGGGCGGACGCGGTCCTCGAGAACTTCGCACCCCGCGCGATGCGCGGCTTCGGGCTCGACTACGAGACGATCGCGGCCGAGAAGCCCGACCTCGTGATGGTCTCGACGTGCCTGAACGGCCAGACGGGGCCGCATCGCAACTATCCGGGCTTCGGCGGACAGGGCTCGGCGCTCTCGGGCTTCAACGATCTGACGGGCTGGCCCGACCGCGAGCCGGCGGGTCCGTTCGGCACGATCACGGACTCGCTCGCGCCGCGCTTCGCGGCCACGGCGCTCGCGGCGGGTCTCCACTATCGACGTCGGACGGGCTGCGGCGTGCATCTCGACATCGCGCAGGTCGAGGTGGCGCAGTACGCGCTCGCGCCGTGGATCCTCGCCTACGCGGACGACGGTCGGATCTACGCGCGAAATGGGAATCGCTCCGAACGCACGGCGCCGCACGGTGCGTTCTCGTGCCGCGGCGAGGACCGCTGGGTCGCGATCGCCGTGTGGAGCGACGCGGAGTGGGCTCGCCTCGCGGCCCACCTCGGCTCGGAAGCGCGCGAAGCGAAGCTCGCTCGCACGGAGGATCGTCTCGCCCGCGAGAGCGAGGTCGAAGCGCTCGTCGCCGCATGGACGCACGAGCGCACGCGCGAAGAGGTCGCCGAGATCCTGCAGGCCGAGGGCATCGAGGCCGTACCCGTGCAGGACTTCGAGGATCTCCTGCGCGACCCGCAGCTCGCCGCGCGCGAGCACTTCGCGAATCTGGAACATCCGTACCTCGGTCCGTCGCCGTACGAGCGGAATGGATTCCGGCTGAGCGACGCCTCTTCCGGCTACGCGCGTCCCTCGCCGCTCCTCGGCGAGCACACGGACGAGGTCCTGCGCGACTTCCTCGGCTGCGACGCGGCCGAGATCTCCGAGCTCCGCGCTTCCGGCGGCGTGGAGTGATCCGACGCGCCTCGGCGCGCTCGTCGCGGGCCCCGTGCCCTGCCCGACGCGCTTCCTGGGCCGGGGACTCCGCCCTGGCGTAAGCGCCCGCGGTGGCCGGCCTCCCGCGCCGTGGCCGGAGATCGTTTCTTGCGATCTTACCGGAAACAATTTAGAATATTGCCCAGCTTTGTAGAAATTGGATACGCATTCCCGGCCGTGCGAACTGATTGCTTCCTAAACCACCGACCTAGACTGGGAGATCCCGCGCATGCCGAGGTGCCTCCTCGACCCGAGACACGCCTGTTCCCTCCTTGCGAAGCCCTCGCTCTTTGGGGTTCGCGCGCTCGTCCTGCTCTTCGTGCTCCTCATTCACCTCCCGGCAGCAGCCGGAACGTGCGGGGATGAAGTTCTCGAGCCGGGGGAGGACTGCGAAGCGCCTTTTGCCTCCTGCTGCGAGCCTTCCACGTGCCGCTTTCAGGTCTCGGGAGCCGTCTGTCGTTCGGCCGGCTCGAGCTCGTGCGACGTGGAGGAGACCTGCACCGGCTCGTCCGAGCAGTGTCCCGAGGATGCGGTCCGGCCTGCCGGTTTCGTCTGTCGCGCGGGCTCGGGCGACGTATGCGACCCAGACGAGGTCTGCAGCGGCGTGGCCGGGGAGGCGTGTCCCGCAAACGCCGTGGAGCCGGCGGAGACCGTATGCCGCCCTGGCTCCGGCGACCTCTGCGATCCCGACGAGCTCTGCAGCGGCGTCGTAGGCGAAGCCTGCGGACCCGACCTCGTGGCTTCCGCGGGGACGACGTGTCGCTCCGGCTCGGGCGATCTCTGCGATCCGAACGAGACGTGCTCGGGCGAGTCCGGTGAGGCGTGCCCGGAAGACGTCGTCGCCCCCACGGAGACCGTTTGCCGCAATGGCTCGGGCGATCTCTGCGACCCGAACGAGACGTGCACCGGCACTCCCGTCGAGCCATGTCCGGACGACGAGGTCGAGCCGACGACGACCGTCTGTCGTGCGGGCGGCGGCGATCCAAACGCCTCCGGACATGTGTGTGATCCGGACGAGCACTGTCCCGGAACGCAAGGCGACGGTTGCCCCGCCGACGTCTTCGCGCCGTCTGAGCAGGTCTGCAACGCCGGCTCTGGCACGCCGCATGGCGGACTCGAGTGCGACCCCGAAGAGAGCTGTCCTGGCGTCGCCGGCGGCGTCTGCCCGGCCGACACGATCGTCGCGTCTGGAACGATTTGCCGACAGGGCGCGGGCTGGAACCCGGAGGACGAGACCTGTGACGCGAGCGAGATCTGCGGCGGCGCCGCCGACGAGCCGTGCCCGGCGGATCATGGCGCGTCGGGCAACGGCGTCATCGTGCGGGCCAACGCCGACGCACGTCTCATGCAGACGCATCGAAGCTCGAACGATGGCGCCGCCGGCCTGATCTGGCTCAAGGCGAGCCCCCACACGCGCGGGCTCATCAATTTCGACCTCTCGTGCAATGCGGCCGTGACGCCGTTGCTCGATTGCGCGCTCCTCGGGCTCTCGATCCACGAAGGTCTGCCGAGCACCACCGGGACTTCGTTTTCGGCCCATCGAATCGATTCGAACTGGGCGGAGGGCAACCAGGCGTTCAACGACTTCTCCACGTCGTGGGGTCAGCTCGGACCGCACCCGGGCTCCGGGATCGGCTCCACGTGGGACTGTCGGATCGACACCGATCTCGCGGAAGGCGGCACGAGCAACTGCGAAGAGCCCGATCGCTGGGACGGTGGGGATTTTTGCAACGGCTCGCCTTGCTACGAGCTTCCCGGCGCGGCGGCGACGTACACGACGGACCCCTTCCAGGACCAGCTCCTCTGGGAGGTGACACCGGACGTCGTCGGCCGGGATGCACCGGTCAGCTGGCTTCTCAAGATGACCACCGACACCGTCACCGACGGCTCAGTGAAGCTCTATCAGCGCGACGGAGCGCGCTTCCTGGCGGAGCAAGCGCCCGGAACGACGGGCCTGCCGTCCTTCGAGCGCGCGCCGCGGCTCGTCCTCTTCGGGCCTGGAGTTTCCGCACCGCGAGCGACCTTGACCTCGCCGGTGGGCGGCTCGCACGTTTCGCCGGCCTTGGTTTCGATCGATCTCGTGGACGGGACGGCGGGTGCGGGCGCGCGCTGGGAGAATCGCACGACGGACGAATGGGGCTACATGGGACCTGGTGCGGGCTCCGACTGGAGCGCTTCGATTCCGCTGCAGCTCGGCTCGAACGAGATCGAGTTCACGGTGTACGACGCGTGCGGGACCGAGGGGAAGGCGACGTTCGTCGTGCCCCATGCGGTCGACGTACGCTGCGGCAATTCCGTGATCGATGCGGAAGAGGAATGCGATGACGGCAACGAAGAGGACGGCGACTGCTGCTCCTCGACTTGCGCTCTCGAGCCAGACGGCGCCCTCTGCCAGGGCGACGGTCTCTGCACGGTCGGTGGCCATTGCAGTGCGGGCGTCTGCGCCGGCGGCACGACCCATCCTTTCGGCTGCGAGAACGACTACACGTGCTACCAGGTCGCGACGACCAGCAAGAGCGAGCCGTTCGTGCCGGTCGCGGGGCTCGAGCTGACGGACCTCGTCGGCGACAGGAGCTTCCTCGCGCGCAAGATCGTGAACTTGTGCATGCCGAGCGCAGTGGAGACGGCAACGATCGCCCGGCACGACGCCTACCGGCTCGACTACCTCGTCGCCGAAAGAAACCGCCGCCGGCCACCGGAGACACTCACCATCAAGGACCGTCTGGGGACCATCACCGTGAAGCCTGGAAGGGCCGTCGGGATGATGACTCCGGCGAACATGGATCTCGAAGGACCGGCGTCGCCGCCTGCCCCGGACATCGAGGACTATCACCTCTGCTACAAGGCGAAGCTGATCGGTGATTGGCCGAAGGGCCTCCGTCTCGTCGTCGAGGACGAGTTCGAGAAACGGTTCCTGCGCATTCTCAAACCCGAGCGCATCTGTCTCGCGGCAGGCTACGGCGATGATCCCGTGGCGAACCCGGACGCGCACCTGATGTGCTACCGCGCGCGCGCCGGCGATCCGTCGCACGAACGCCGCCTCGGGACGATTCGTACCAACGACGTCCTCGGCTCGATGCGCCGCGACTCCCTGCGAGAGCACGAGCTCTGCTTGCGCGCGAGCCTCCTCGATCCGGCTCCCTGACCGCGGCGCGCCGCCACGAGGGCGATGAGGATGGGCGAGTGGCAGCGGCGGCATCATCGGACCGCGCGGGCCGCTTTCCCGCGCTCGCCGACACGAGATTCGCTTCGTCGCGCTCGTCGGTTGTCTGCTTCCCTTCCTGCTGACGAGCGCGCCGGCCGCCGAGCCAGGTGCATCTTCGCCGGCACGCTGGCGCCTCGCGAGCGTGCCGCTCGACATGCCGGCGGACGGCGGCCTCGACGACCAGGCGCTCGAAGGTTTCTACCAGGGCGCCTATGGCACGAGCTTTCCCTCGAACTTCGGCGGCGCGCTCGGGGACGGGTCGAGGATAGCGTCCTCACGGAGTCGCCCTCGCGGCGCTCGTCATCTCGATGTCGATGGCCGCGACTCCGCTCCTCGCGGCGCTCGCCGATCGGCTCGGCGAGCGCACGCCCGCGGCGTGAAGCGCCGCGAGGAAGGAGATCCGTCGAGCGCGATCGCCGCGGCGAGACACTTCGGTGCGGACGCCCCTCGCGGACGCGCGAGGCTCTCGCTAAAGCCGTGAGCATGTCGACGGAGCTCCAGGAGCTGCTGCAACCCGCCACGACGGCCGTGATCACGGTCGAATGCCAGCGCGGCGTCATCGGACCGAACGGACCGCTTCCCGTGCTCGTCGAGACGATCCGCGAGAGCGGCCTCGTCGCGCGTGCGGCGGCGCTGCTCGACGTCGCGCGCTCGTGCGGCGCGCCGGTCCTGCACGGGACCGTCGTGCGCCGGACCGACGGCGGCGGCGTCACGATGAACTGTCGTCTCTTCACCGCGGTCGGCAAGTCGGGCGCGCAGCCGCTCCTCGCCGGCAGCGAGGCGGCGGCTCTCGTGCCGGAGCTCGGGCCGGGGCCGAACGACTGGATCGTGCCGCGCTACCACGGCGTGTCGCTCTTCCACGACACGGAGCTCGACGCGATCCTCCGGAGCCTCGGGGTGAAGACGGTCGTGCTGCTCGGCGCGAGCCTCAACATCGCGATCGTCGGCACGACGATCGAGGCGGTGAACCGCGGGTATCGCGTCGTCGTGCCCGAGGACGGAGTCGTCGGCATTCCGACGGAGTACGGCGAGGCGGTCTTGCGCAACAGCATGCGGCTTCTCGCGACGATCACCCGCTGCGACGACGTCGCCGCCGCCTTCCGCGCGCACGCGAGCGCCTGAACGGAGACCGAGGAAGCCATGGGAGAGGAATCGGTTCTCCGCCGGCTCGAGGACGGCGTCCTCCTCGTCACCCTGAATCGTCCGAAGAAGAAGAACGCGTTCGACGAGCCGCAGTGGGACGCCTTCGCGGACGCATTGAACGGCGCGCGCGAGGACCTCGACGTGTCCGTCGTCGTCGTGAACGGCGCGGGGGGCGACTTCTCGGCCGGCGTCGACCTCGGCTCGTTCGGCGGTGTGCCGCAGCGGACCGACGGCTTCGCGAGCGGCTACCACAAGACGATGGACGCGCTCGTCCGCTTCGACAAGCCGCTGATCGCAGCCGCGACCGGCGTCGGCATCGGCTTCGGCGCGACGTTCCTCTTCCACTGCGACGTCGTCTACGTCGGCGAGAGCGTGCGCCTGCGCCTTCCGTTCGTGCGCCTCGGCGTCGTCCCCGAGGGCGCGAGCAGCTACATGCTGCAGGCGGTCGTCGGCGCACGGCGCGCCGCGGAGCTGATGTACACCGCGGAGTGGATCGACGCGGCACGAGCGGTCGAGACGGGAATCGCGACGCGCGCGTTCCCGGACGCCCAGCTCCTCGAAGCCGCTCTCGCGAAGGCGCGCGAGATCGCGCAGCACCCGGTCTCGTCGCTCCGCGCGACGAAGCGCACGCTCCAGCTCGTCCACGCGGACGGCATCCGTCGTGCCATCGAGGCCGAGGACGCGGGCATGAAGGCACAGGTCGGATCGCCGGAGAACGTCGAGGCGATCACCGCCTTTCTCGAGAAGCGCCCGCCGGACTTTCGCAAGCTTCGCTCGTGAGCCGGAAGGCGGAGTGCTCCGCGGACGAGCTCCGCGCGATCGGCGAAGCCTTCGAGATCCCCGGTGAGTGGCGTCGCGCCGAGCGGCTCGGCCGCGGCCACATCAACGACTCGTACCTCGCCGAGTTCGACGTCGACGGGCACGTCCGGCGCTGGGTGCATCAGCGCATCAACGAGAGCGTGTTTCCCGACCCGCTCGCGGTGATGCGGAACGTCGAGACCGTCACGCGACACCTCCGTGAACGTCTCGAATCAGGCTCGGCGGGCCGGTGGGAGGTGCTGACGCTCGTTCCGGCGCGCGCGGGCGGGTCCTGGCACCGCGACCCCCAAGGCGGAGTCTGGCGGACTTATCGTCACGTCGAGCGTGCGCGCACCTTCGAGACCGGCCACCAGCCGGAGATCGCGCGCGCCGCTGCGCGTGCCTTCGGGCGCTTCGTGCGTGAGCTCGGAGGTCTCGACCCGGGCACCGTGATCGAGACGATTCCGCGCTTCCACGACCTGCGTCTTCGCTGCGCGCGGCTCTTCGCGGCGGCAGACGAGGACCGCGCGGGACGCGCTCACGGCGTCCGTCGCGACCTCGACTTCGTCCGCGCGCGGGTCGGCGTGGCGGACCGGCTCGATCGCCTGCGGCGCGACGAAGGTCTGCCCGTCCGCGTCGTGCACAACGACACGAAGGTGAACAACGTCCTGATCGACGACGAGACGGGGGAAGGCGTTTGCGTCCTCGACCTCGACACGGTGATGCCGGGTACGCTCCTGTTCGACTACGGCGACTTGGTCCGCACGGCGACGAGCCGCGCGAGCGAGGACGCCGGCGATTCCGCGCCCGTACACGTCGATCTCGACCTCTTCGAAGCGGTGACCGACGGCTACCTCGAGGAGACGAGCCGCCTCGCCGACCCGGTCGAGATCGAGAACCTTCTTTTCGGCGCGGGCTACATGACGCTCATCATCGGCGTCCGCTTCCTGACGGATCACCTCGAAGGCGATCCCTACTTCCGCACGACCCGTCCGGGTCAGAACCTCGATCGCTGGCGCACGCAGCGCCGCCTCCTCGAATCGCTCGAGCGACACGAGGAGGATCTCCAGGCTCTGGTGCTCGACCTCGCGCACGGGCGGTGATCGCCGGCGGCACGACGAGATCGCGAGCTCCCTTCGGGCGCGTTGAGGCCGTTCGCCCCATCGGTCCGGAGGACTCGATGGAGCTCGCGAGCTTCGGGAATTGACCGGTTCGCGGCGACGCTGGTAGCGGGAGGCATGGCTCGTCTCGACTCCAGGCGTCGCCGCGCCGCTCGGCGCGTCCTCCTCCGCCGCTTCGTCCTGACCCTCGCCCTCCTGGTCGCCGCTCCCGCGGCCGCCGTCTCGCCCGTGTTCGACCCGGCCGGCACGTCCTTCTACGACCTGCCGTTCCCGTACGAGCTGCGCCGGGATCCGGACGGGACCGTCGCGCTCGCGAGCTTCCCGCGTCCGAGCGCGCTCGTGGACCAGTACATCGACACGATCGATCAGATCCCCGGCTTCGGGCAGAGCGCGGGCGTCTTCTTCAAGCTCGACGGCGATCTCGATCCCGCGACCCTGCCGCCGACCGCTGCAGATTCGATCGAGCCTTCGTCTTCCGTGTTCCTGATCGACATCGACCCGATGTCGAAGAACCGCGGTCGCCGGATCCCGCTCTGGACGGAGTTCCGCTCGGTCGGCGACGCGTACCGCGACGATCACCTGCTCGCAATGATGCCGGTGCCGGGCCATCTGATGGACGCGGATACGCTGTACGCAGCCGTGCTCCTCGACGGCCTCGTCGACGACGGTGCGCTGCCTCTCGTTGCTTCGCCGTTCATCGGGCGCATGATCGCCGAGACGCCGCAGAGCGTCTTCGAGGGCCGCTCGCAGCCGCTCTACCGCGCACTCTGGAACCAGCTCGAGCGGCACGAGGGCATCGACCGCTCGCGTGTCGTCGGGGCGACGGTCTTCCGCACCGGCACGCCGCTCGACGGCCTTCTCGCGACGGAGAAGTGGCTCCGCCACCGAGGCCCGATCCGCACGAAGAGCATCACGCTCGACGTCGCGCGCTCCGCGGGCTCGATGTGGGTCTTCACGGGCCAGTTCGACGCGCCGCAGTTCCAGAACGGCACGCCGCCCTTCAACGCATCGACCGGCGCGTTCGTGTTCGACGACGCCGGCCGTCCGGTCCAGCAGCGCACGGAGACGCTGACCTTCGTCTTGACGATCCCGAAGGAGAAAGCGGACGGCACCGTGAAGATGCCGCGGCGCGGCTGGCCGATCGCGCAGTACATGCACGGTACCGGCGGGAGCCGCTTCAGCGCGTACAACGGCGGGACGGCGCAGCTCGCGGCCGGCGTCGGCGTCGCGATGCTCGCGATCGATCAGCCGCTGCACGGCCTGCGCGCCGGCGCGACGGCGGACGGCTCGAACTTCTACAATCCGCTCCGCCCGCTCGCTCTGCGCGACAATCCGCGGCAAGCCGCGGCGGACTCGCTCGCCGTGCACCAGCTCCTTCGGAGCCTCCGCGTCGACGACGCGCTCGTGACGATCCCGCCAGGGTCGGGCTTCGCCGCGCCGAAGATGGACTTCAAGTTCGACGACGACAAGCGCCTCTACATGGGTCACTCGCAGGGCGCGACGACGGGGCCGCTCTTCCTCGGCGTTGCGCGGAGCGTCCCGGGTGCGATCCTTTCCGCCGGCGGCGGGCATCTCCTCGTCAACATCCTGACGCGCGAGGAGACCTTCTTCGCGGGGCTGAAGCTGCGCGATCTCGCCGCGATCCTGCTCGGCACGGACGTCGACCTCTTCCATCCGGGGCTCCATCTCCTCCAGATGGGAAGCGAGCTTTCCGATCCGATCCTCTTCGCGCCCGAGTTCGGGAAGGGGAAGGGCGGGCGTCCGCAGAGCATCCTCTTCACGCACGGTCTGGAAGACGGCTACGTCACCACGCCGATGACGACGGCGATGGTCGTCGCGGCCGGCTACCCGCTCGTCGCGCCGACGTTCCCGCCGCTCTCGTTCGACTACCTGCCGGGCTACTCGTACCAGGAGGCGTTCGACCTGGCGGGTCTGCCGACGCTCGTGCCGCCGGTCGCGGGCAACCTCTCGTACCGCTCGCGCACGGGGACGGGCGGGCTCGTGCACTTCGAGAACGAGGGACATTTCCCGGTGTTCGACAACCCCGATGCGATCGCGCAGTGGACCGAGTTCCTGCGGACGCTGGCGTACGAGGAGCTCGCGACGATTCCGGCGCGCTGACGAGGGCATCGTCGAAGGAAAGGAAGGGTACCCACTTGGGCTCTGGCGGAAAGATCGATCTGAAACGCTTTCCGGTGCACCTCGGCCGCGGCGCCGTGATCCAGCACCTTCCCGAGTTCACCGGCGCGATGGAGTGGTACGAGGCGTACGGAAAGAGCGTGGCCGCCGACGGCCTCGAGGGCCGGCTGGTGTCGCTGCACACGTTCTCCCAACCGTGGGACAGCTGGGAGATGCACCCGAGCGGCCACGAGCTCGTCGTCTGCGTGAAGGGTCGGATCACCCTCCACCAGGAGAGCGGTGGAGGGACGGCGACCGTCACTCTCGAGGAGGGAGAGGCCGTGGTGAACGATCCGGGCGTCTGGCACACGGCCGACGTGTCCGGGGCGGCAACGGCGCTCTTCATCACCGCGGGAGCCGGCACCCAGATTCGTCCGCGCTGAAGCGCGGGACGGGTCCGTCCCCGACTCAGGATCCTGTGCGGCCGAGCCGTCGCAGGTTCTCGTCGTGCGACTCGCGGCTGATGCGGTAGGTCGTCAAGAGCGCAATCGCGATCAGGAAGAGCAGTACGAGAGCCGGCGTGTAGACGAGCGCCAGCCCCTCGAGGATCGAGGGATCGACCTCGCCGGGCTTCGCTCCGCGCGGGAAGCCGATCGCGCGGAGAAGGAGCGTCGAGGCGAAGATCCCCGCGCCCGAGACCGCCTTCTGCACGAAGGCGTTCGCGGCGAAGAATACGCCCTCCGATCGCCGTCCGGTCGTGACCTCGCTGTCCTCGACGACGTCGGCGAGCATCGACGAGACGAGGATGCTCGCGATGATGAAGAGCGTGATCACGACGGTGTTCGCGACGGCGAGGATCGGGAGAAGAGCAGGTGAGCCGTTCTCCGGAAAGAGACCCGCGAGCCGGAGAACGATCGGAAGCGGCGCGAGGACGAGTACGGCGAGCGAAGTCCCGATCGCCGCCGGCTTCTTCCCCATGCGCAGCGACAGCGACGGCGTCACGCTCGCGGCGAGCGCCGCGGAGACGAAGTTCAGCGAGGCGAGGAGCGACATCCCCGAAGACGACAGCTCCCAGAAGTAGGTGTTGAAGTAGATCGCGATCGCCGCGGCGAGCCCGACGGCCATCATCGTGAAGATCGCGAACCCGAACAGGACGAGAAAAGCGTGGTTCGAGAGGGTCTCGCGGAGCTCCGCGATCGACCCTCGGAAGCCGAGACGGCGCTTCGGCGGCGGCGGCTTGAGCCGCGGGATCTGCGAGTGCGTGCCGGCAGCGGAGATCAGGATCGCGACGGTCATGATCACGGCGGCCGCGATGCCGTAGCGTCGGTAGCCGTCCGGGTTGAGCACGCCGACCGGATGATTCGCGTCCGGCACGAGGAACACGGAGTACGCGAGCACCGCGACGGCGAGCCCGCCCCACCAGCCGAAGAAGTAGCGGTAGCTCAGGATCGACGTCCGCTCGTCGTACGAATCGGTCAGCTCCGGCGCGAGCGAAGAGCTCGGGATCTCGTAGCAGGCGATCAGCGCGCGGACGAAGATCGAGATGCAGACGAGGTAGAGAAAGAGCTCGTTCGGCGAGAGCCCGGAGGGCGGGCTCCAGAGGAAGTAGTAAGCGGCGCCGACGGGGATCGCCGAAGCATACATGAAGGGATGGCGGCGTCCCCAGCGCGAATGCAGGTGGTCCGACGCCCATCCGATGATCGGATCGAAGAGCCCGTCGGCGATGAGCGCGAGCATGATCGCGAAGCCGACCAGCTCCTCCGGAAGGCCGAGCACCTGATTGTAGTAGAGGAGGAGGAACGTACCGAAGCCATTGTCCTTGACGCCGAAGGCGACCGACCCGAATCCGTAGAAGAGCTTCGTGCGGAGGGGCGTCCGTTCGTGCGTGGCCACGGCGAGACGACGTAGCTTCCCGCCGCCTTCGGGTCGAGGCCCGGCCGCCGGCCCTCGTGCGCATCGCCCGGAAATCTGAAATCCTGTCGCCAATGTCGGGCGAGGCGATCGAAGCGTACCGCGGGCGAAGCTTGGCGGACCGCGTCACGACGTGGATCGCGGTGCTGGCCGCGACCGCGATGCTCGCCTGGATCCAGCTCTCCTTCGACGGGCTCTACGACCTCGACAGCTACTTCCACGTGCGCGCCGCCGAGCAGCTCGCCGCGAACGGCGTGCAGAAACAGCTCCCGCAGGCGGTGTTCAGCACCTGGGCGGACGCCTACAGCGACAAGGACTTCCTCTTCCACGGGTTTCTGATCCCGTTCGCTTCCGGCGAGGACCTCGTTGCGGGCGGGAAGTGGGGAGTGATCGCGCTCGACCTCCTCGTGCTCGCGGCGGTCGCGTTCGCGATCGAGACCCTCGGCATCCGCTTCGGCGCGCTCTGGATCCTCCTTCTCGTCGCCGCGAGCCCGTACTATGTGACGCGTCTCCTGCCGCTCCGTCCGCACCTCGTCGGCCTGGCGCTGATCGCGGTCGAGATCTCCCTCCTCGTGCGCGACCGCTGGAAGACGCTCTTCGGCGTCGCGTTCGTGCACGTGCTCGCGCACAGCTCGTTTCCGCTCCTCCTCGCCCTGCTCGTCGCGCGAGCGGCGACGAGCCTCGTGCGAGGAGCGGCCGTTCCCTGGCGCTCCGCGGGAGCGGTGATCGCGGGAGTTCTGGTCGCGACGCTCGTGCACCCGTACTTCCCGAACAACCTTTCCGTCGCGTACTCGCAGATCGTCGAGCTCGCGGCGCAGCTCTGGACGGGTGCGGGAGGGATTCCGCGCGAAGCCTTCGGGAGCGAGCTCGGTCCGATGAAGCTCGACTCCTTCGTCAAGCAAGCTCCGGCGTGGATCCCGGCCGTCGCCGGCGTGATCGCCGTGCTCGCGGTCCAGGGGAGGCACGGATGGAGCACGCGGGATCTCTTCCTGGCTCTCGTGGCGGCGGGGTTTCTCGGGCTCGCGCTCGCCTCACGCCGCTTCCTCGACGTCGCCGTCCTCTCGGCGGTGCTCCTCGCGGGCGCGCTCTGGACGCGTCTCGCGGCGGGTCGGATGACGAGCGATCTCTTCCGCGCGAGCCCTCTCCGGGCGGGCGCGGCGGCGGCGCTGCTCGTCGCGTGCGTGATCGCCGGGCAGGCGCGTGTCTGGGCGGAGGTCCCGGCAGATCTCGCGCGACAGAGCTTCGGCGGCGTGTTCCGCGGCGACGTCGCGCGTCTCGACGAGATCGCGGAGCCCGGAGACGTCGTCTACCACCCGTCGTGGCGCGACTTTTCGTATCTCTACTTCTTCCGGCCGGACGGCCGGTACATCGTCGGGCTCGACCCCGTGTTCCTCTGGGGGAAGGATCCACGCCTCTTCCGCAAGAGCTTCGCGCTTTCGCGCGGGATGTCACAGAACCCGCGTCAAGTCCTCGCGCGCGACTTCGACGCGCGCTGGATCTTCGTCACGCGCGAGGCGCGCTCGCAGGCGTTCCGGAACCTCCTCGCGAAGACGCCGGGTTTCGAGATCGTGCACGACGGCTACGCCGCGGAGATCTGGCGCGTCCCGACCGGCCCGGTGCCCGCCCCGGCGCGAAGACCCGGCCGGCCCGCGAAGCGCGCGAAGCCGGCCGGTCCCGCATCGTAACGCGATCAGGCGCGAGCGCGGGAGCGCTTGCTCCGACGGGAGCGATGCGGAGCTCCTTCGGGCGGCGGCGCGAAGTACGTCCGCTCGCGCGAGCCGCGCCGGCCGCGCGACGCTGCGTTTTCGTTGCTGCGCGGCTCCGCGCTCGCAGCGCCACGCGGATGCGTGCTCGCAGCGCCGCGTGGCTGCGCGTGCGGGGCGCCCTGGGTGTACGCAGTCGTAGCGCCGCGCGGATGCGCGTGCGGGGCGCCGTGAGAGCTCGCGTTCCCCGGTCCGCGCGGATGCGGGCCGGCGCCGTTCCGCGCCGTTCCTCCGTGGCTCGAACCGTTCCGCATCTCCCTGCGGTCCGCCGCGACGCGCTTCTGCGCGCGCATCGCCGCGAGCCGGTCACGCAGCGGGATCTCGAGCTTCTCGCCCGGCTTCTCCGTGTAGTCGAAGTCGTCGAGCTTCACGCGGTCGATCCGCTGGCCGAGCTTCCTCTCGATGTCGCGCAGCTCGCCCTCTTCGGCCGGGGAGACGAGGGTCCAGGCGTCGCCGCTCGCCTGCGCGCGGGCCGTCCTGCCGACGCGGTGGATGTAGTCCTCCGACGCCTGCGGCACGTCGAAGTTGACGACGTGGCTCAGGCCCTCGACGTCGATGCCGCGGGAGGCGACGTCCGTCGCGATCAGCACGCGATACCGGCCCTCGCGAAAGCCGGACAGGGCCTTCGTCCGCTGCGCCTGCGTGCGGTTCCCGTGGATCAGGGCGCTCGGCTCCCCGTGGCGCTCGAGGGTCTGTGCGAGGCGATTCGCCCGGTGCTTCGTGCGCGTGAAGACGAGTGCGTTCGTGATGTCCTCGCGCTTCAGGAGCTCGATGAGCAGGCCGGTCTTCCGCTCGGCCGGCACCGGGTAGACGCGCTGCGTGACGCGCGCGGCGGGTGCTTCCTTGCTCTGGAGCCGGATCACGACCGGATCACGCAGGATCTGGCGCGCGAGGGACTGGATCTCGCCCGGCATCGTCGCCGAGAAGAAGAGCGTTTGCCGGTGATCGGGCAGCGCCGAAAGGATGCGGCGAATCGCAGGAAGGAAGCCCATGTCGAGCATGCGGTCCGCCTCGTCGAGAACGAGCACCTCGACGTTGCCAAGGCGGGTGTACGGATACTGCATGTGGTCGAGAAGACGGCCCGGTGTCGCGACGAGAAGGTCGACGCCGTCGCGCAGTGCGCGTTGCTGCGGACCCATCGCGACGCCACCGAAGATCGCGGCGGTGCGGAGGCGCGTCTGCACGGCGAGATCGCGAGCGTGCTCCTCGACCTGGGCCGCGAGCTCGCGCGTGGGCGTCAAGACCAGAGCGCGCGTCGTGCCGAAGCGCTTGCCCATGAGGCGGTGCAGGATCGGAAGAGCGAAAGCGGCCGTCTTGCCGGTTCCGGTCGCCGCGCAGGCGAGGACGTCGCGTCCATCGAGTGCCATCGGAATGGCTTTCTCCTGGACGGGGGTCGGCTCCTCGAAGCCGAGACGGGCGACGTTGCGCTCGAGGGCGGTGTGTAGACCAAAATCTGAGAACATTGGATCGGGGTTCTTTCGATGAGGCGCACCCCTGCGAGAGGGTCTCACGCCTCGGAACGAGCCGGCGTGGATGGGGGAACGGAGGAGCTGCCGGTGGGGCCGCCGTTCAGACCCGTCGAGTCTTCGGCGGGAATTCAGCGCGTCTCTCGGGCCCGCTCCAGGATTGGGCGGCCCGATCGCGCTCGATGCAGGCACGATAGCACGCCGCCGGGCTGCTTCAAGCCGCGCCGTTGTCAATTCGGGAATTTGATGAGGTCGCCGCCGTCGAGGACGAGCGTCTGGCCGGTGATCCACGACCCGGTGTCCGCGGCGAGGAACAGCGCCGCCGCGGCCACGTCCTCGGGCTCGCCGAGGCGCTTCAGCGGATAGGCCTGCGCGACCTTCTCGCCGCGTCCACCTTCCCACAGAGCGCGCGCGAAGTCGGTGCGGATCAGGCCCGGTGCGAGCGCGTTCACGCGCACTCCCGGCGCGAGCTCCGCGGCGAGCTGCTTCGTCAAATGGATCAGCGCCGCCTTCGACACGTCGTAGACGCCGAGGATCTGATTCGTACGAAGGCCGCCGATCGACGAGATGTTGATCACGCTGCCCCCGTGCTCCTTCATCCCTTTCCGCCACGCGACCTGCGTCCAGAGGAGCGGCCCGCGGACGTTGATCTCGAACGTCTTTTCCCAGCGCGGCAGGTCGACGTCGATGGTCGGCCCCGCATAGGGGTTCGTCGCGGCATTGTTCACGAGGATGTCGATGCTCCCGAAGCGGTCGAGCGTCTCCTGCACGCACGCCTCGGCGTCCTCCGGCTTGCCGGCGTGGCCCGAGCGCCAGGCGACCTCGCCGTCGACGCCGCGCGCCGCTTCCTCGAGCGCCTCCGCCTTGCGCGCGACCATCATCACGCGCGCCCCCGCGGCCGCGAAGGCTCGTACGATGCCGAGTCCGATACCGCGTGAAGCACCGGTCACCAGAGCGACCTTGCCGTCGAGGCGTTGATTCGGGGTCGTCGTTGCCATGGGCGCGGATACCACCGAGCGCGTCGCGGTGTCCACGCGGAGCGACACGTCGCAACGCGTCCCGGAGAGCGAGACGCGCGCTTGTCCGAGCGTCCTTACGACACATCGCGGCAAGACCAAACAATCGACATCGATGGTCGCTCGCACCCGCGAAGGCGCCTTTCGGCTTGTCGATGTCATGAAATTTGGCTCTT
>VGTG01000013.1 GCA_016874795.1 Deltaproteobacteria bacterium
CGGGACGCTGACGGAGACGCGGCGCGCGCCGCACGAGGGACGCGAGGTCCGCGAGGAGCCGGCGGCGCTCCGGCGCGCTCTCGAGCTCGACGACGCAGCCGACCACGAGCGGCTCGTGCGGGCGCTCGAAGTACAGGAAGGCCGCATCGAGGGCCGAGAGTCGCCCCGCCGTTCTCGTCCGATCCATTCTCTTCCGGTCGCGAAGGATGCCGCGGGGGAAGGCGTGGATGCCCGTGGCTTCGTCGCCGCCGCTGATTCAACGGAACGGGTCCGAAGTCAAATCGCGCGCGAATCCCGCGGGGCATGGCAGCGGCCGAAGCGCGAGCGAGCGGGGTGAGGAGGCGTAGCCTGGGCTTTGCCGCGTGGCGGAGAGGGGCGCGCCCCTGTCGGTGGATAAACTCGTGCCCGACCGGCGCGCGGGCCCCACGGGGTGGAGGGGGCGTGGTGTCGGCCCGCGCGCCGGCGGGAGGCCTTCGTCGTGCCGCTCCGGACAGGGAGGAGAGGACTAGCCGGGGGGGGGCCCGGCCAGGAGGACGGTCCAGGGCAGCACGGCGAAGACGGTGTAGGTCACGGCGAGGGAGGCGAGCCCCGGCTCGACGAACGGATGCGTACCGCGGCAGTACAGCAAGTAGAGAAATCCGAGGGCGATCAGCTTCGTCGCGAAGATGCCTTCGGCCGGGCCGACGGAGCTCATCGCCGCCGACACGAGGGGGTTTCCTTCCCCGAAGCCGCGGCTCGTCCCCACCAGGGTCACCCAGCCGTCCAGGAGCTGGAGGGCGACGTTGGCCAGGAGGAGGGCGCGCAGCCGTCCGATCGCCGTCGCGAGGCTCGCCACGGCGGTCGACCGGAGCAACCGTCGGACCAAAAAAGGGCGCGTCGCCACCGCGCTTCGCCGCTCGGTGATCTCGCGGCGCTGCACGATCGGCGTCCAAGCTCGCGCCGTCGCCGCGACGCCATGGCCCTCGCGCTGCCCGCGTTCCGCTTGCCGCGCGCCCGTCCCAACCCGATGATTGGGCGCGGGGCGGGGGAGCACGGCGAATGGCAGACGGTCTACGCATCGGGATCTTCGGGACGCGCGGCATTCCGGCCGCGTACGGCGGGTTCGAGACGTTCGCGGAGCAGCTCGGCGTCCGCCTCGCGGCACGCGGTCACGAGGTCACCGTCTTCGGGCGCTCGACCAGCGTCGATCCGAGCAGGCACGGCCAGAAGCACCGCGGCGTCCGCCTCGTCGTCCTCCCGGCGCCGCGCTCGAAGCACCTCGAAACGGTTCTCCATACCGTGCGCACGGCGTGGTGGGCGCGCGCGGAGCGGTTCGACGTCGCGCTCGTCTGCAACAGCGCGAACTTTCCCGCGCTGCCTCTCCTGCGGCGCGGCGGCGCGCGGACGCTTCTCGCGATCGACGGGATCGAGAGCGCGCGCCGGAAGTGGGGCTTCGCGGGACGCACCTTCTACCTGCTTGCCGCGTGGCTCGGGCCGCGTCTCGCGGACGTCGTCGTCGCGGACTGCCGCGTGATCGAGGCGCACTACCGCGAGCGTGGCGCAAAGTCGGTCGAGATGATCGCGTACGGCGCGGAGCCGCCGAAGGAGCGCGGCGCGGAGATGCTCGAGCGCCTCGGCGTCGCACCCGGCAAGTACGTGCTCTACGTGAGCCGGCTCGAGCCCGAGAACAACGCCGACGTCGTGATCGAGGCGTTCCGCTCCGCCGGCGTCCCGGGAAACCTCGTCGTCGTCGGCGACGCACCGTACGCGGACGAGTACAAGACGCGGCTCAGCGCGCTCGCGGGCGGCGACGGCCGCGTGCGCTTCGCGGGCTTCGTCTTCGGCCGGGGCTACGACGAGCTCCGGGCGCACGCCGCCTGCTACGTGCAGGCGACCGAGGTCGGCGGCACGCATCCGGCTCTCCTCGAGGCGATGGCGGCCGGGCTCCCCGTGATCGCCAACGACATCCCCGAGCATCGCGAGGTGCTCGGCGACGCCGGTTGGTACTACCGGAAGAACTCGAGCGTCGAGCTCGCGGCGCGCTTGCGCGACGTGCTCCTCGGGGACGACGACGTCCGACGTGCGCGCGGCCTCGCCGCGCTCGGACGCGTTCGGCGCCTGTACGACTGGGACCGGGTGACGACCGCGTACGAGTCGCTCGCGTATCGTGTCGTCGGGAAGAGCCGTCCGACCGCCGCGCTCGCGGAGGATCCGGACGAGTCCGGCGACGCCGACGAGGACGACCGCGACGACGACACGCCGAACGGTCTCGCCGCGGAAGCGACGAGCGGCAGCGCTCTCCTTCGGAATTGCGCCCCTGACGGGGGTGCGGTAACGCCTCTCGTGGGCGATGGCCGTGGTTGCCGGAAGGCCTGAGGGCGCGCGTTCGCGAGCGGTCGCTCCCGCCGAGCATCGTCTCGGCATCGCCCGTCGCCCATCGCCGCGCGCCGTCGCACGCGGCGGTCCGGCAGCGCACTTCCGGCATCTCGCCCTTCTCGCGGACGGCTTGATGCTGATGGCGGCGTTCCCGCTCGCCTACCTCGTCAAGACGGAGCTCCTGCCCGCCGACTTGACGTCTCTCTACGCGCCGGAGGTCTACGTCGCGCCCGCAGCTCTCGTTGCGATCCCGACCCTCTTCCTCCTGCAGCGGCGCGCCGCGCATCGGCTGAACGACCTGCGCTCGTTCGACGCGCTCGCGGGCTGGGTGCTGCTCTCGGTCGGGATGGCGCTCGGATTCGCGACGAGCGTGCTCTTCGTCTTCAAGCTCGCGTACGTGAGCCGTCTCTTCGTCGCGCTCTACGGCGCGACGAGCGTCGTCCTCCTCGTTCTCGTGCGGATCGGCTTCCGGCCGCTCCTCGCGTATGCGCGCGCTTCGGCGGACGGAGCGACGCGCGTGCTCCTCGTCGGGACGGAAGAGGAGGCGGCCGATCTCGCGCGCGCGCTCGACGAGGAGGCGGCGTTCGGCATCAAGGTCGTCGGTCGGCTGTCCGTCGAGGAGCTGCATCGCGCCGCCGAGGGCGTCTCGGAGGAGGCGAGCCCGAGCGATCCGACGCTACCCGCGCTCGACGCGCTCCTCGCGCACGAGGCGATCGACGAGGTCGCGGTCGCGACGACGAAGCTGCAGCCCGCGGATCTCGCTCGACTCGTCGCGGCGTGCAACCGCGAGGGCGTGACGCTGCACGTCTCGATGGCGGCGCTCGGCGCGGGGCTCGAGCGCGCGACGCTCGAGCGCGTCGCGGGCGAGACGCTCCTTTCCGTCAACCCGCAGGTGCACTCCGCCTGGGCCCGCGCGGTGAAGCGGGCGCTCGACTATCTCTTCGCGCCGATCCTCCTCGTCCTCCTCGCGCCGATCGGCCTCCTGATCGCGATCGCGATCAAGCTCGACTCGACCGGACCCGTGCTCTTCCGCCAGGAGCGCGTCGGCCTCAGCAAGCGGCGCTTCTGGATGCTCAAGTTCCGCACGATGCACGAGGGTGCGGACGCGCTCCGGCCTCTGATGAGCGACCTGAACGAGGCGGACGGTCCGATCTTCAAGCTGCGACAAGATCCGCGCGTGACGCGCGTCGGCCGCTTCCTGCGGCGGTTCGACTTCGACGAGCTGCCGCAGATCGTGAACGTCCTCCTCGGCCACATGACCCTGATCGGGCCGCGGCCGATGCTGCCGAGCGAGATCGTCGACTTCGCGTCGTGGCAGCGGAAGCGCTTCTCGATGCTTCCGGGAATGACCGGCCTCTGGCAGGTGAGCGCGCGGCTCGGCGACCCCTACCTCGCGGGCCTGCAGGCGGACCTCGACTACATCGACCGCTGGTCGCTGCGCCTCGATCTCGAGATCCTTCTCCGCACGATCCCGGCGATGCTGCGCGATCGGGGCGCGCGATGAGGGAGGCGGGCGGCTCGGCCCGCGTGCCGTTCCTCGATCTCTCCCGCGAGTACGATTCGCTCGCCAGCGAGCTCGAGCCGGCGGTGCTCGAGATCCTGCGGAGCCAGCAGTACATCCTCGGCCCGGCCGCGGAGCGGTTCGAGACGGAGGTCGCGCGCTACCTCGACGTGCCGCACGCGATCGGCGTGTCCTCGGGAACGGACGCGCTCTGGCTCGCCCTCGCGGTGCTCGACGTCGGTCCGGGCGACGAGGTCGTGACGACGCCGTTCACGTTCTTCGCGACCGCCTCGTCGATCGTCCGGACCGGCGCCGTGCCGGTCTTCGCGGACGTCCGACCGGACGATCTCCTGATCGATCCCGACGCCGTCGCTCGCGTCGTCGGACCGCGAACGCGCGCCCTCCTGCCGGTCGACCTCTACGGACAATGCGCCGACGGGGAAGCGCTCGACACGATCGCCCGGCGGAGCCGGATCGGCATCGTCGAGGACGCCGCGCAAGCGATCGGAGCGAGGCGTGGCGCGTGGCGTGCTGGAAGCTTCGGCGATCTCGCCTGCTTCAGCTTCTATCCGACGAAGAACCTCGCCGCGTGCGGAGAGGCCGGCCTCGTGACGACGGCGGACGACCGTCTCGCGGCACGCGTCCGGCGGCTTCGCGATCACGGCTCGGAGCGGCGCTACGAGCATCTCGAGATTGGGTTCAACGCGCGGCTCGACGCGATCCAGGCGGCAGTCCTCTCGGTGAAGCTCCGCCATCTCGATGAGTGGAACGAGGCGCGAAGAGCACGTGCTGCGACGTATGCCCAGCTCCTCGGCGAGGCGGGGCTCGACGGCGACGTCCGACCACTCACAATTGCGCCCGATTCCGTGCACGTCTTCCACCAGTACGTCGTCCGCGTGCGGAAGCGCGACGCGCTCCGCAGCCATCTCGAGGAGCGCGGCATCGGCACGGCGATCCATTATCCACTGCCTCTGCACCTCCAGCCGTGCTTCGCGGGGCTGGGCTACCGGAAGGGAGACCTGCCGGAAGCCGAGCGGGCGGCAGAGGACGTTCTCGCGCTGCCGATCTTCCCGGAGCTCCGACGGGAGGAGCAGGAGCGGGTCGTCCGCGGAATCGCCGAGTTCTATCGCTAGACGGCGCCGAAGCGGCGCTGGCGACGCTCGGGCGCCGCGGTGTGGCTCGCTTCGCGGCGCGTGGTGCTCCTGCGCGGCAGAAGCGGGACCGGGGGATCGAAGTTCAGGGTCTCAGGGTACGGATACGTTCTGGGCGGAGGATGTCGGCTTGCTCGGGTGCGTGAGCCTGGTTTTGGGTTCCGGTAGATCCCCCGGTCGAGGCGTGGAGACAGCAACGGTGGTGCCAGGAAAAACCCTGGAAAAATGGGGGGTCTCATCTCGCAAATCTGCAAGGGAGCCCGCGACCGCGCGAAACTACGCGGAACTTGGCCTACCCGTATTGCTTCGATGCGATGTCCTCAGTGGTTTCGCCGCCACGCGCTCGGGGTCGCTCGACTCTCGGCGGGAACCGATCTAGCCTGCATTTCTCACCAGATCCCTACTGCGGCGGCCGATAGCACCGAATCTTCGCGAGCTTCTCCCTCCGGGCTCCTCGACGTACTGTTCAAGTACGCCTGCGTCGCCCTCCGGTCCGAGGCTCGCGAATCTTCGGCACTCTCGACCGCCTCGCGACGTGATCTGGTGAGAAATGCAGGCTAGAGGTGCCCGATCGCGAACCGATTGGCCTTCTTCGTTGCGACCGGCTTTGGAGTCGGCCTCGTCCCATTCGCGCCGGGAACGTTCGGATCGCTCCTCGGGATTCCGCTATATGCTCTCGCCGTCTTCCCTCTCGCCGAGTCGATCCCCGCGACCCTGACGATCGTCGCCGGGCTGGTCGCGGCGTCGTGCTGGGTCGCGGGCATTGCAGATCGGTCGTTCCCCGAGCACGACAACGGGAAGATCGTCATCGACGAGGTCGCCGGGATGCTCCTCGCGCTCGTCTGGCATCCGCCGACCCTCCTGAACGTCGCGACGCTCTTCCTTCTCTTCCGCTTCTTCGACGTGGTGAAGGTCTGGCCCGCGAACCGGATCGATCGCCGTCTCGGCGGCGGCGCGGGCGTGGTACTGGACGATCTCGTGAGCGGGATCTACGCGAATCTCGCCGGACGCCTGCTCCTCTGAAAGAAGGAACCATGATCGAACGAGTCGTCCTCCTCTCCACCGGTGATGAGCTCACCACCGGGAAGATCGCCGACACGAACGCGCAGTGGCTCGCGGATCGGTGCTTCACGCTCGGGCTCGACGTGACCGCGGTCCTGGTCGTCGGCGACGACCGCGAGCGCATCACCTGGGCCTGGCAGAGCGCCTTCGAGCGCGGCGACGTCGTCCTCGCGACCGGCGGACTCGGTCCGACGAGCGACGACCTGACCACCGAGACGCTCGCGGCGTTCCTCGGTGAGGATCTCCGCCTCGACCAGCCGTCGGTCGACAAGATGCGCGCCCTCTTCGAGCGGATGAACCGGCCGATGCCGGAGAACAACCTCCGCCAAGCGATGTTCCCGGCGAGCGCCACGATCCTCGAGAACCCGCTCGGCACGGCGCCGGGCTACCGCGTCTCGTGCGACCGCGTGATCGGCGGGAAGACGGTGAAGCGCCATCTCGCCGTGATGCCGGGCGTGCCGCGCGAGATGAAGTCGATGTTCGACAACACCGTCGCACCGTGGCTCGCGGAGCTCGGCGGCGGAGCGCCGCCCGCGGTGCGCGTCTTCCAGACGTTCGGCATGAGCGAGTCCGCGCTCGGCGAGAAGGTGACCGCGCTCGTCGGCGACGAGGCGCGCGTCGGCTACCGCGCGAGCTTCCCCAAGATCTCCGTCAAGATCATGCTTCCGGGGACCGTGCCCGACGCGGAGACGCGGCTCGACGCGCTCGCGGCGCGCGTGCGCGACGCTCTCGGCGGCGTCGTCTACGCGGAGGGCGAGGCGACGATGGAGGAGGAGCTCGGGCGCATCCTCCGCGAGAAGGGCGCGACGCTCGCGATCGCGGAGTCCTGCTCCGGCGGCCTGATCGGGCACCGCGTGACCGAGGTCCCGGGCTGCTCCGCCTACTTCATCGCCGACTACGTGAGCTATTCGAACGGCGCGAAGAAGGACGTCCTCGGCGTCGGAGCGGAGACGCTGAAGCAGTATGGCGCCGTCAGCGAGGAGACCGCGCGCGAGATGGCCGAGGGCGCGCGACGCCGCTCGGGGGCGGATGTCGCGGTCGCGACGACCGGGATCGCCGGCCCGGACGGGGGCACGAAGGAGCGTCCGGTCGGGACCGTCTGCTTCGCGCTCGCGACGGCCGAGGGCACGATCTCGCGTCGCTACCAGCTCTGGGGGACCCGCGACTGGGTGAAGCTCCTCACCTCGCAGATCGCCCTCGATTGGGTGCGACGCTGGGCAAGAGGCCTTCCGGTGCTGGAATCCGGCTTTCGCTCGTGATACGAAGAAAAGGCGAAGATGGCTGCCGGCGCTCGATTTGTAGCCCCCGACGATGAAATCCGCTCGGGAAGGCGCCATAGAGTCGACGGCGAGCCCGGGGAACCGAGAGGCGGACAACCGTTGACCAGCTCGTCTGGCAGGATGACGTCAGAAGTCGACGTGAAGAAAGGGAGGGGATGCTGATGGATGCGAATCGCGAGCGGGCAATGGAGCTGGCCATGAGCCAGATCGAGAAGCAGTTCGGCAAGGGCGCGATCATGAAGCTCGGCGCCGATGCCGTCGCGGAGGACGTGGCCGCGGTCTCGACGGGCTCGCTCGCCCTCGACATCGCGCTCGGCGTGGGCGGGGTGCCGCGCGGCCGGGTGATCGAGATCTACGGACCGGAGTCCTCCGGCAAGACGACGCTGGCGCTGCAGATCATCGCCGAGGCGCAGAAGGAGAGCGGCGTCAGCGCGTTCATCGACGCGGAGCACGCGCTCGACACCGGCTACGCGCGGAAGCTCGGCGTGAAGCTCGAAGACCTCCTGATCTCGCAGCCGGACAACGGCGAGCAGGCGCTCGAGATCGCCGAGACGCTCGTGCGCTCCGGCGCGATCGACGTCCTCGTGATCGACTCCGTCGCGGCTCTCGTGCCGCGCGCCGAGCTCGAGGGCGACATGGGCGATCCGCAGATGGGTCTCCAGGCGCGGCTCATGTCGCAGGCGCTCCGCAAGCTCACCGCGACGATCGCGCGCTCGCGTACGATCGTGATCTTCATCAACCAGATCCGCATGAAGATCGGCGTGATGTTCGGGAACCCCGAGACCACGACGGGCGGCAACGCGCTCAAGTTCTACGCTTCGGTGCGCATGGACATCCGCCGCATCGGCGCGATCAAGCAGGGCGACGAGGTCATCGGCAGCCGCACGAAGGTGAAGATCGTCAAGAACAAGGTGTCGCCGCCGTTCCGCGAGGCCGAGTTCGACATCCTCTACGGGAAGGGCATCTCGCGGCTCGGCGAGATCATCGACCTCGGCTCCGACGACGGCATCCTCGAGAAGTCCGGGTCCTGGTACTCGTTCGAGGGCGAGCGGATCGGGCAGGGACGCGAGAACGCGAAGGACTTCCTGCGCGACCACCCCGATTCCGCGGCGCGGATCGAGGCGGCGATCCGCCAGAAGCGGGGCGTGCCGGCTTCGAGCGCCACCCGGAAGCTCGAGGCCGTCGCCTCCTCCTCGACGGCCGAGGTCCGCGACATCTCGTCCGCCTCGTCTGCTTCGGAGGGCTCGGCAGACGCTTCCGACGACGGCGACGGCGCACCTGCCGTGCGCGCCGCCGTGGCGGGTGGCCGGAAAAAGTAGCTGTGAGCAAGCCGCGCGGGCCCATGTCTCATGGGCCCGTCGCGGCCATCCGATGGTCACGGCATGGTCGTGATCGACGAGATCCTTCGTCACGCGCTCGAGCGCGACGCTTCGGACATCCATCTCAAGGTCGGCGCTCCGCCGTTCCTGCGCTGCTATGGCAAGCTCGGCCCGGAGGAGCACCTCGGCACGCTGAGTGAGCTCGACCTGCGCGACATCCTCGAGCAGATCACCGACGAGCGGCAGCGCACACGACTCGAAGAGGACCGCCAGGTCGACCTCGGCTACGGTACGGACGAGCTCGGCCGGTTCCGCGTCAACGTCTACCACCAGCGCGGCGAGCTCCGCATCGCGATGCGCGCGATTCCGCGCCGCGTCCGGAACCTCGACGAGCTCCGTCTTCCGGAGATCGTCGGCAAGCTCGCGGGCGAGGGACGCGGCCTGATCCTCGTCACCGGCACGACCGGCTCCGGCAAGTCGACGACCCTCGCTTCGATGATCGACCTCCTGAACGAGAGGGAGGCGCTCCACATGGTGACGATCGAGGATCCGATCGAGTACGCACACACCGACCGGCTCTCGGTCATCAGCCAGCGCGAGGTCGGCGTCGACGTGAAGGACTTCGCGTCGGGCTTGAAGGGCGCTCTCCGCCAGGACCCGGACGTGATCCTGGTCGGCGAGATGCGCGACCTGGAGACGATCGAGACGGCGATCATGTCCGCCGAGACGGGTCACCTCGTCATGAGCACGCTGCACACGCTCGACGCGCCCGAGACCGTCACCCGCGTGATCCAGGCGTTCCCGGACCACCAGCGCGAGCAGATCCGCGTCGTCCTCTCGTCGGTCTTGAAGGGCATCATCAGCCAGCGGCTCGTGCCGCGCGCGGACGGAAAGGGCCTCGTCCCGGCGGTCGAGATCATGGTGAACACCGCGCTCGTGCGCGACATCATCAAGGACCCGGAGCGCAGCCCCCGCGAGCTCACCGACGCGATCGCGAAGGGCAACATCTCCTACGGAACGCAGACCTTCGACCAGTCGCTGATGAGCCTCTACCGGCAGAAGCTGATCACGTACGAGGAGGCACTCGCGCAGGCGACGAACCCGGACGACTTCGCGCTGCAGGTGCGCGGAATCACGTCGACGTCGGACGCGCGCTGGGACAACTTCGACTCCGGCGACGCCGGCGGAACGGCGGCGAGCGGCGGCGGAGCGGGGGCGCGGGTGCGCTCGCCCGCGCAGCCGGCTCCGCGGCTCGTGCAGCGGTTTTGAGGCCGGCGCAGGGCTAAGCTCGCTTCGTGGCGCGTCGGCGGGAGGAGAGCGAGGACTCGACCGACGACGCGAAGCGCGGGCTCCAGCTCGCGATGCGCGCGCTCGCACGACGTCCGCGTACGACGACGGAGATCGAGGCTCTGCTCCGTGAGCGGGCTCTCCCAGGCGAGGTCGTCGCTGCAACCCTCGAGCGGCTCCGCGAGCGCGCCTACCTCGACGACGGCGCGGTCGTCGAAGCGGTCGTGCGCGACGGCGAGCGGCGCCACATCGGCAGCGTCCGCATCGCGCAGGTGCTCGCCCGGCGAGGCCTTTCGGACGCGCTCGTCGAGCGAGCCCGAGCCGAGAGCGCCGAGGGTGATCTCGAGCGGGCGCGCCGCCTCGTCGCGCGCCGGTTCCGTCTCGGCTTCGGCGAGGACTCGCGAAGGCTCGCACGCGCCGCCCGCCTCCTGCGGAGCCGCGGCTATCCCGGCGCAGTCGTGCGTGCGATCCTCGGGGATGAAGCGGCCGGGGAGGGCGACGCCGATCCCGATGCGGGCGTCGTGCTCAACGACTGACCACGCGCTGCCTCGGGATTGAGCAGCGAAGGCCCCCAAACGACCGACCGCTCGACGCGAAAACGGGCACGTCGAGCGATTTCCCGGGGCAGTCCTCGGGAAGGTCGGCCCACTCGTCGAGGGTCATCCGCCGGGGGAGGGTCGGGACGCATGCGGAGCCGCCCGCATGCCTTGGTGCGTACCACCACGGACTCAGCGAGGCGATTGCCTGTGAAGCGTGACGACGCTTCGTCGCGCGAGGTCAGCCGCCGTTGCCTGCGGGGACGTACGTCCGGCACGGTTGCCCGCGGAGGCCGGGGCAGGGCGGCAGCGTCGGCGGCGGCTCCACGTTGCGGATCACCGGCAGCATCAGGCGCGACGGCTTGTCGCGGGTGCGGGAGATCTCGTCGAGGACCGCGCCGCCCGTCGCGGGAGTGTCGAAGGCCCAGCGGGTCTTGTCGCCACCGGGGGCCTCGATCGTCACGCGGATGCGCGAGCCGGCCCGGAAGACGTGCGCCGCCGCGGCGATGCCGATGCGCGCGCGGACGAACTCGCCGGCGGGCATCTCCTGCGCGTGCTCCTCGAGGTGCGTCGGCCAGGGCTCGATGCGCGTGCGCCGGCGGCCGTCCTCGCGCCGGTGGCTCGCGCGGAGCCAGCCGCTCTGCACGTAGGCCTCCTTGCCGTCGGGGCGGATCTCGCTGAGAGTCGCCTGCAGATCGGTGTCGAGCGCCGACGAGCGCAGCCACAGATCGACGCTCGACGGGCCGACGATCGTCACGTCGTCTTCGAGAGGCGGCGTCGCATAGCCGACCGCGGTTTCGCCGAGCGGCGGGCGCCAGTTGTACGGCGGCATCACGCGCCACGAGTCGGACTGGCCGGTTCCCGGCAGCGTCTTCTGCGGACGCGCGGCGGGATCGGGACGGAACGAGTCGATCCCGGATAGATCGGACTTCGGACGCCGCTCGAGGAGCGTGCCTTCCGGCCCGAAGTACCACGCGGTGTGCTTCTTCTCGCGCGGCGGCCACGTCTCGAACCCGAGCTCGAACGTCGACGCCGGAAGACCCGCCGTCGGCGAGCCGGCGCCGTTCTCCATCAAGACGCGGAACCGCGGCGAGGACTCGAACACCTTCAACGCGCCCTCCACACCGAGGACGCCGTCGTAGCGATCGACCGGCACCGGTGGCGCCGGTGAGCCGGCGCCGAGGATCTCCGTCGCGATGACGGGCACGAACGGCCTGGCGCGGCTCGGATTCGGCAGCACGCCCGCGACGTAGAGATCGAGGAACGCGATCCACTCCCAGAGGACCTCGGGCTCGAGCGCGCTCGAGTGCACGCCGTTCAGGAGAGTCGCCTTCACGTCGCGTCCGCGCGGCAGATCCTCGAGCATCGACACGAAGCCCGCGCCCGTCTGCTCGTCCTGGAAGGCGCCCGCGAGGAACGTCGGCACCTCGACCTTCGAGATCCACTGCGAGGGCGAGCGCGGATCCATCAGCTCCGGAATGTAGTACGGACGCGTCGCGGTGAACTCGATCGGATCGAGCGTCTGCAGACGAAGCTTTTGGTTGTCGCGGCAGACCTCGTCGCCTGCGTTCACGCGCGCGATCGCCCATCCCTGTCCACCTTCGGGGGCGGGACGGGCATTGTCCTTGCGCTCCTGGAGCCAGCTCTGCGCGAAGCCGGAGTTCCGGATGCCGCCCGGGAATCCGGGCGCGCGGTAGATGTCTCCGATCACCGACAGCGGCGTGATCGCGGCGAGGTGCGGCGGCTGCGCGCCGCCGACGAACACCTGGCTGATGCCGGAGAACGAGATCCCGACCAGGCCGACCTTCCCGCCGTCCACCCACGGCTGCGCCGCGACGGCCTCGACGATGTCGTAGCCGTCCGCGGTCGTCGGCAGGTCGAAGAGATCGAGCACGCCGCCGGAGCAGCCCGAGCCGCGCATGTTCACGCCGACGGTCGCGTATCCGAGCGCGCTCGCGAGGAGAGTGACGGGCTCGAAGCCGCCGGGATTCGCGGGGCTGTAGCCGGAGTACTCGATGACGGTCGGGAACGGCCCCTGCGACAGGTTGCGACCGAGAGGAGGGCGGACCATCGCGGCGAGCCGCGTCCCGTCGCGCATCTCGATGTACTGATAGCCCGCGACGAGGGTCTGGGCTTCGTAGAAGGACCGGTCCGGGTGATCCTCGAAGACGCGGACGGTGGCGAGCGTCGGCGGCTCCGACGATCCGACCTCGCGGAGGGCGTAGGTGCGACCCTGCTCGAGCTCGCGGAAGATCAGGCTGCCGAAGCGGTCGGCGAAGCCGCGCTCGATCTCGCCGCCCGACGGCTCCTCGAGGACGACCTCCGTAGCTTCGGCGAGGCCGCGCAGCGCGAGGAATCCGATCCCGCGCTGGACCTCGAAGGCCGCGGCGGGCGTCGCCAGGAGAAGGGACGCCGCGAGCAGCGTCGGGACGAGCATCCGGGTTCGGAGAATTCCTCGGGTCATGGGTCGCGAGACTAGCGGCCCCGCGGGCCTCCGGTCCACCCCGAGAATGCGGGAGAATCCCTCTCCTCTCACCGCGCGGGAGCGGCGTCGTGCTGCACGGATTCCGCGGCGGGGCGATCGGGCGCGAGCTCGCTGTGGCAGGCGTGCTTGTCGCCGACCGTCGGCAGGACGCGGGCGCGCCGCTCGAGCGTCTCCTTCGCGTCCGTGTTCATGCCGGGGCTCGGCTTCGCTCGGCGCGCCGGCTGGAACTCGGGCTCCTTGCCGCTCGCGAAGGCGACGATCTCCTTCGAGATCCGCATGCTGCACCAGTCGTGGCCGCACATCGCGCAGAAGTTGGTGTCGACCTCGAGGTCCTCGTCGTGCAGGGCGCGCGCGGTGTCGCCGTCGAAGGCGAGCTCGAACTGCTTCGGCCAGTTGAGCGCCGCGCGGGCCTTCGAGAGGTCGTCGTCCCACTGCCGTGCCGCGCCGATGCCGCGCGCGATGTCGCCCGCGTGCGCGGCGATCTTGTAGGCGATGCAGCCGTCCTTCACGTCCTGCGCGCGCGGCAGGCCGACGTGCTCCTTCGGCGTCACGTAACAGAGCATCGCGGCGCCGTGGCGCGCGGCCTCGGCCGCGCCGATCGCGCTCGTGATGTGGTCGTAGCCGGGGAAAGCGTCCGTCACGAGCGGGCCGAGCACGTAGAACGGCGCGTCGTCGCAGACCTCCTGCTCGAGCTGCATGTTGAACGCGATCTGATCGAGCGGCACGTGGCCGGGCCCCTCGACCATCGCCTGCACGCCCGCCTCGCGCGCGCGCTGCACGAGCTCGCCGAGCGTGCGGAGCTCCGCGAGCTGCGCCGGATCCGAAGCGTCCGCGAGGCAGCCGGGACGGAGACCATCGCCGAGCGAGTACGTCACGTCGTATTCCCGCATGATCGCGCTGATCTCGTCGAACAGCTCGTACATCGGGTTCTGGCGGCCGTGGTGGATCATCCACTTCGCGAGAAGCGAGCCGCCGCGCGAGACGATGCCCGTGATCCGCGGTCCGACGAGCGGCAGGTGCTCGCGCAGCACGCCCGCGTGGATCGTGAAGTAGTCGACGCCCTGCTGCGCCTGGCGCTCGATCTCCTTCAGGATCGTGTCGTGGCTCAGGTCCTCGATGCTGCGACCGACGATCATGCTGTAGATCGGGACCGTCCCGATCGGGATCGTCGCGTGATCGAGGATCGCCTGGCGGCACGCGGCGAGGTCGCCGCCGGTCGAGAGGTCCATCAGCGTGTCCGCGCCGAAGCGCTGCGCCCAGCGAAGCTTCTCGACCTCCTCGTCGGTCGTGCTCGACACCGGCGAAGCGCCGATGTTGGCGTTGATCTTCGTCGTCACCATGCGCCCGATGCCGATCGGATCGAGCCGGCGCGGTGCGCGCTCGCCGCGCGTCGCGTGCTCGTCCTCGAGCGACTCGCGGCGCTGCCGTGACGTCTGATTCACCCAGAGGCGAGCGCCTTCCGCGGCGCCGGGATGACCGACGGCGGGCTCGTCGTGGTCTACTCTCGTCGCGCGGGGCGGCTGTCCGCCGCTGCCGGCGAGATGTCGCACGTTCGCCGGGATCACCATCCGTCCGCGCGCGACCTCGTCGCGAACGAAATCCGGCGTCACGCACTCGCGGACGGCCACGCGACGCATCTCCGCGGTGACGACGCCCTTTCGTGCACTCTCGAGCTGGGTCATGCTCGACTTCTACGCCCGCTCTCCGGGGGGTTCAAGGACGTCTCCCAGCACGGCTTCGCGCCCGCGTCCGCGGACGAGAAGACAGACGAGGGCGGGCAGGATCGTCAGCGAAGCGACCGCCGCAGCGAGCATCGCGATCGCGACGAGAGCGCCGAGCCGCACGTGCACGGAGAAGCCGGAGAGACAGAGCGTCGCGTATCCGGCGATGATGGCGCTCGCGACGAACACGATCGACTTGCCGGAGGTCTCGTACGTCTCGGCGAGCGCCGCGGGGAAGTCGGCGTTGCGGCTGTACTCCTCGCGAAGCCGGAACAGGAAGTAGACGGCGTAGTCGGCTCCCATGCCGACCGCGAGCGCCGCGACCGGCGCAGTCACGACGTCGAGCGGAATCGTGAAGGCGCCCATCACGCCGAAGTCGACGGCGACCGCGAGCGCGAGCGGCACGACGACGAGGACGCCCGCGAGGAGGCTCCGTAGAAGGACCGCGCCGACGACGAGCGTGACGGCGATGAACTGCGCGATGTTGCCGAGCTTGCCGCGCACCATCACCTCGGTCAGCGCTTCGTTCGAGGCGAGCGTTCCCGCGATCCGCGCGACGTACCCCGGCGGCAGCTCCTCCGCGAGGATCCGCTTCGCGTCCGCGATCCGCGCGGCGCCGTAGCGCGTGCTGTCGTCGCGCAGGAGGACGACGACCTTCGCGATGCGCTCGTCCGGCGTGATCTCCGTCGCGAGGGCGGCGCCGCCGGAGAGCTCGTACGAGAAGAGGACCTGCTTCGCGAGAGCGGCCCGGTCGGGGAGCGCCGCTTCCGGATCGCCGACGAGGGCGCGGTGCAGGAAGCGGAGGCGGTCGACCACCGAGAGCGCCTTGCCGACACCGGGGAGCTCCTCCATGCGCCGCTCGAAGCGGTCGATCGCGCGAAGTGCTCCGGGCTCGAGGATCGCGCTCTCGCGCGGTCCCTCGATCAGGAAGACGAGCGTGCTCGTCCCGGCGAAGTGGCGGTTCAGGCGCTCTTCCTGGTCGAAGACCTCGGTGCCCGGCGCGAAGTGGCGCTTGAAGCTCGTGTCGACCTGGACGCGAAGCGCGAAGATCCCGCAGACGACGAGGACCGCGACTGCGATTGCGAGGATCGGGGCGGCCGCGCGCTTCGGCAGGTCGCGCGCGAGGCGCTGCAGGACGGCGTCGATCCACGGGTGTCCCGTGCGCTCGCGATGCGACTCCTGCTCGCCGGGTGTCGGCAGTGCCGCGCGCACGGCGGGGATCAGCGTCAGCTCGATCAGGAGCGTCGAGGCGATGCCCAGAGCCGCGAAGAGCCCGAACGTCCGCAGCGTCGCGAGACCGAACGTCGTCAAGGAGAGGAAAGCGAGGATCGCGATCGTGCCCGCCGCGACCATCACCGGTCCCACCCGGGCGATCGACTCGACCACCGCGTCCTCGTTCCCGCGCTGCGTCAGCTCCTCGTAGTAGCGCTTCAGGATCTGCACGGCGTGGCCCGCGGCGACCGCGAGGATCAGGACGGGCGTCGTCGTCGTGAACGGGTCGAGCGGCACGCCGGCGAGGCCCATCGCGCCGAGCGACCAGAACACCGCGAGCACCGCGGTCAGGACCGGCAGGAGGATCGCCTGGAGCGTGCGGAAGGCGTGGTAGTGGATCAAGCCGATCAGGACGAACGCCAGCGGAAGCGAGTGAACGACGCGCGCCGACTCGATGCCGAGCGCGCCCGCGAGCACGACGGGTCCGGAGAGCGCCCAGGTGAACGTGCCGTCCTCCGCTTCGACGAGCCGCTCGCGGACGGCGGAGTAGATCCGCTCGTAGCCGGGGAGCTCTTCGCTGAGCTCGAACGTCGCGTAGATCGCGACCGCGTCCGCGGAAGGCGAGACGAGCGTCCCGACGTAGGCGGGATTGCGCAGCACGCGCTCTCGCACGGCACGCGCCTCGTCGGCCGAAGCGGGCGGCGTCTCGAGGAGCGGCCCGACCTCGATGCCCTCGTCCGACCCACGAACGTCCTGCATCTCCGGCGACGCGAGGCTCTGGAAGAGCGCTTCGTTGTGGCCGGGAAGCGAAGCGATGCCGCGGCTCACCTCCGCGACCTTGCGGAGGAACGCCTGCCCGAACGCGTCACCGTCGTTCGGAAAGAGCCCGATCACGACGAGGTTCTTGTCGCCGAAGCGGCCGTGCAGCTCGTCGAGCGCCTGGATCGCCGGATGAGCCGGCGGCAGGTTCCGGTCCGGGTCGACCTCGAGGCGCAGATCGCGGAGACCGACGGCGAGCACGCCGGTCACGATCGCGAGCGCAGCGATCACGGCCCTGCGGCGCTCGACGACGAAGCGTGCCCAACGTCGGAGAGTGGCGTCGCCCATCTCGTCTCGTGCCCCCTACACCGGCGGGGCGTGTGACCGCGAGCGCATTGGGCCTGAAATGATGAGGGCGGCCCGGCTTGTGCCGACCCGCGCGACGGGGCTAGTGTCGGCCCCGATGCGGAGAGCGCTCTCCTCGATCGTCCTCGTGGTCGCGATCCTCTCGTCGACGCCTCTTGCCGCGCGTGCCGATCTCCCCGAGGCGACGAAGAAGGCGCTGACCGAGTCCGACCTGATCTACACCGCGACCGAGCGGCAGGACGGCTCGCGCAGCAGCGCCGCGCCGATCTGGTTCTGGTTCGACGGGACCGACGTCTACACGACGACCTCGCCGGAGAGCTACAAGGCGAAGCGCCTCGCGCGCGGCAGCCCGCTCTACATCTGGGTCGGAGAGGAAGACGGCCCCTTCCTGATCGGCGAGGCGGAGCGGATCGACGATCCCGCCATCGTCGCGAAGATGGGCCAGGCCTACTCCGACAAGTACTGGATCGCGTGGGTCGGCTTCTTCCGCCCGCGTCCCGAT
This sequence comes from Deltaproteobacteria bacterium, assembly GCA_016874795.1. Lineage (GTDB taxonomy): Bacteria > Desulfobacterota > Binatia > UBA12015 > UBA12015 > VGTG01. The sequence continues at coordinate 17,537 of VGTG01000013.1, forward strand.
CGCGTCCGTGAGGGCGAGACGATCGCCTACCGTGTGCGCGTGAAGGAAGGTACGCCGCATGTCCCCGTCTCAAGGTGATCTCTTCCCATCGAAACGCCCTGCGATCGCCGACGCCGCGAGCCTGCTGCTCGTCGCTCGTCCCGACCGGCCCTTGACCCCGGCGCAACGCAGCTTCAACCGCTTGGTCGCCCGGGTCGAGAAGCTTCGCGACAAGCTCCAGCGTGAGACGCGGCGGCTCGATTCCGCATTCCGGGCCTTCCGCGAGTCGGCCCAGGACATCCCGTTCTGAAGCCGGCCGCGCAGGATCATCCGGCGTGAGATGGCGTCCGACGGGCCCCTGATATCGGCGGTGAACGAGCCCGTCCGGGCCCCGCATCCGATCCTGCCGGCGTACTACGGAAGCGACGAGGCCAAGCGCGACTTCGTCGTGAACCTGTTCGATGCGAGCGCGACGGATTACGATCGCGTCGATCGCTTTCTCAGCTTTGGCTACGGCTCGTGGTACCGGCAGCAGGCGCTGCTCCGCGCCGGCTTGGAGCCCGGGATGCGCCTGCTCGACGTCGCGGTCGGCACGGGTCTGCTCGCACGGGAGGCACGCTTGATCCTGGGCGAGGCCGGCGATGTCGTCGGCGTCGATCCGAGCGCGCGAATGCTGGGCGCTGCGAAGGCCGACGGGCTCGCGCTCGTTCGTGCGCGCGGCGAAGAGCTGCCGTTCGCCGGCGCGGCATTCGACTTCCTGTCGGTCGGTTATGCGCTGCGCCACTTGAGTGATCTCGGCGCAGCATTCCGCGAGTTTCGCCGCCTGCTGCGGCCGGGCGGACGGCTGCTCCTACTCGAGATGACGCCGCCCTCGGGCTGGCTCGGGCACGCCGCGTTCAAGGCTTACATGGGCGGCGTCGTGCCGTGGCTCACGCGATTCGTCGCGAGGCGTCCGGAAACGACGACGTTGTACCGGTATTATTGGCACACGATCGAGGCGTGTGAGGCACCTTCCCGAATCGTGGAGACTCTCGAAGCGGCAGGCTTCACCCACGCCGAGCGGAGCGTCGAATACGGCATCTTCTCGGAGTATCGGGGAACTCGCTCCCGCGGCAGAGCTGGGGAAATCCGGATAAACCGCAGCTGAGCTGCGAGTCGTGAAGTGCGAGCCCGTTCGACCGCCGCCGTCAGGAGGACGGTTCCGGAAAACGCAGCGTCGCGGTCCCGATCACGAGGCGGTCGCCCGCTTCGTTCTCCATCCAGAAGTCGCACTCGATCCGGCGAGCGGCGTCGGACTTCTCCGTCACCATCGCCTGGATGCGCGCCGGAACGCCGGCGAGGGCGAGACCGCGGAACGTCGTGCCGATCCGCTCGAGCCGCGCCTGTGGGAGCCAGCCGAGGAGCGCGCGCGCGAGGAGACCGAGCGACATGTTGCCCGGCGTGATCTGACCGGGGAGGCCCTCGGCCTTCGCCTCGGCGTCGCTCGTGAAGCGGCCCGCGTTCATGTTCATCGCGACCGCGTGGTCGCGGACGAACGCGCCGCCGAGGTCGATCGTCAGCGGACCGAGCTCGTCGCCGGGCTCGAGGCCGTCGAAGGTCGGCGCGGAGCCCCTCACGACGCTTCCTTTCCCGGAGCGCGCGAGCGCTGCATCAGCCGCGAGTCGACGTTCGCGACGAGCTCGCCGCGGTCGTTCCGGATCTCGTGCCGGAAGACCACGAACCACATGCTGCCGCTCCGCCCGGTCTTCTCGTAGATCTCGGTGATCCGCGAGGTCGCCGTCAGGACGTCGCCCGGCCGGATCGGCGCGCCGAACTCGATGTCCTTCCCGGCGTCGAAGCCGTCGCGGGTCATGTGCTTCATCACCGCGGGCGGAAGCCACGTTCCGCCGCGGAGCTTCACGACGAAGGTCGGGAAGGCGACGAGCCCCCCGTACGGTCCGCTCTTCGCCGCTTGCTCGTCTCGGTAGAGGGGATCGTCGATGCCGAGCGAGCGCGCGTACTCGATCAGCTCGCTCGCCAGTGCGGGCGCGTAGGTGAAGCGGTCGTACTCTTCGCCGATGACGGAGCGGTCGATGTCTTCGAACGGCATGGCTTCGAACCGGGAGGGAGACTAGCGGCCAGGGCGGCCTTCCGCGAGGTGCCGCTCGACCTCTTCGCGGAGCAGCTTCTTGTGCACCTTCCCGCTCGGCGCGCGCGGCAGGTCGTCGCGGACGACGAGCCGCTCGGGGAGCTTCTGCGGCGTCAGGTCGCGCTCGCGGAGAAAATCGACCAGCGACTCGAGGCTCGGCGCCTCCGCGCCCGGCGCGAGGCGGATGCAGGCGCAGGCCCGCTCGCCGGTCTCGGCGTCCCCGACCGGGACGACCGCGACCTCGGCGACCGCCGGGTGCGTCGCGATCAGGTCCTCGACCTCGCGCGCGCTGATCTTCTCGCCCTTCCGCACGATGATGTCCTTCGCGCGGCCGGTGACCGTCAGGTAGCCGTCCTCGTCGAGCACGCCGAGGTCGCCGGTGCGGAGGAAGCCTTCCGCGTCGAACGTTTCGGCGTCGAGTCTCGCGTCGACGTAGCCGAGAAAGCAGTCGGGGCCGCGCGCGCGGATCTCGCCTTCCTGGCGCGGCGGAAGCCTGCGGCCGTCCTCGTCGCAGATCCGGATCTCGACTCCGGGGAGTGCGCGGCCCTCGGTGTCGAGCCCGCGCGTCACCGCGTCGTGCGCGTCGGTCGTCGAGATCGTCGGGAACTCCGACGATCCGTACACGCGCTTCGTGACGAGGCCGGGAAGGCGTGCGCGCGCGACGCGCATCAGCTCCGCGGGGACGCTCGCTCCGCCGCAGGAGAAGAGTCGCAGGCTCGAGAGATCGTGCCGCTCGAGATCCGGCTGCGCGAGCATCTCCTGCAGGAAGGTCGGCGCGCCGATCATGTAGGTGACGCGGTGGCGCTCGATCAGCTCGAGGGCGCGCGCCGGCTGCCACTGGTCCATCAGGACCGCGCTCGTGCCGAGGAGCGCCGGCGCGAGGATGGCGTGCACGACGCCGGAGATGTGCGTGACCGGCGACGGCATCAGGACGCGGTCCGCGTCGCCGAGGGGATGCACGGCGCCGAGGCTCCGGAGCTCCGCGCCGAGGGTCTCGTGGCTGTGCATCGCTCCCTTCGGCGCGGCGGTCGAGCCCGAGGTGTAGATGACGACGGCGACGTCGCCGGGATCGACCTCGGCACCGGCGATCGGCACGGGCGCGGCCGCGCCGCTCTCGAGGAGCGCCTCGAAGGTCGTCCCTCCCTTCGGCTCTTTTTCCGCGCGCGCAACGACGAGGAGCGGTGCGGCCTCGGTGCCGAGCCCGCTCTCTTCGTACGCCGCCTGGAAAAGGGGGACGTAGTCCGCCCTGCGGTGACGGCCCGGTACGACGACCACGCGCGGGCGCGTCTCGGCGAGGATCATGCCGACCTCGCGTGCGCGGAGGATCGGCACGATCGGGATCGAGCGCGCCCCGAGCGACACCGTCGCGAGGAGCGTCACCGTCGCCTCCCACCAGTTGGGAAGCTGATACGCGACCGCGTCGCCGGGACCGATTCCCGCTGCGCCGAGCCCCGCAGCGAGAGCCCGGACCCGATCGTGCAGCGCCGCGAAGGAGAGCACGCGGTCGCCCTCGAGCAGAGCCGCAGCTTCGCCGCGTCGTACGCACGTGTCGGCGAGCTCCGCGCCGAGCGAGCGACCGCGCCAGAACCCCGCTTGACGGTAGTGTCGCGCTGCGTCGTGAGCGCGCTTCCCGACGCGCGTAGGTACTTTCATCAGGGTTGACACCATTCCGCTAGCGAAATTATAAGCTCGGGAAATTCCTCGCGTTGCCCCGCTTCCGGCGACGCCGGCAACTCCGAGAAGAGAGCCAGCTCGATGCATGTATTGCGCGTGATGTCCGCGGTCGCCGCGGCGGTCGTTGTGCTCATGTCTGCAGTCTCAAGCCGCGCAGAGCGGGTCGTCGAGCATCTTTTCGACGCCGAGCTCTTCGACGGAAACAACGGTTGGGTCGTCGGTGCGTTCGGTGTGATCTACCGCACGTCGGACGGCGGTGCGACCTGGAAGTCGCAGGAGACCTCGACGGAGAACGATCTGTTCTCGATCGACTTCACCTCCGCGACGCACGGCGTCGCGGTCGGCAAGTCCGGCACGATCCTCGCGACGGAGGACGGCGGCGAGACCTGGGTGAAGCGCGAGTCCGGCACCGACCGGAATCTCTTCGCCGTCACCTACGCCTCGCCGGACCACGTCTGGGCGGTCGGCGACTGGGGCGCCGTCTTCGAATCGAAGGACGGCGGCAAGACCTGGACGGACCGCACGCTCTCCGAGGACGTCGTGCTCACCGGCATCGCGTTCTCGGACGAGCAGCACGGCGCCCTCGTCGGCGAGTTCGGCACCGTGCAGATGACGAACGACGGCGGCGCCACCTGGACGCCGAGCGACCTCGGCACCGACAAGACAATTTTCGGGGTGGCGTTCACGAGCCCGCAGGAGGGTTGGGTCGTCGGCATGGATGGCCTGATCCTCCGCACCACGAACGGCGGCCAGAGCTGGGACCTGCAGAGAGGGCAGAAGGTCTCGCAGACGCTCAACGAGCTCGGCGCGCTCGAGGCGATCCGGAACCCCGGCCTCTACGACATCGCGATCTCCAAGGACTACGGCTACGTGGTCGGGGACATCGGCATGATGCTCGTGAGCGAGGATCGCGGCGCGACGTGGAAGGAGCACAAGCTCCCGGAGGACATGGCCCTGTTCTGGCTCCGCGGCGTCTCCGCCACGCCCAGCGATCAGGCCGTGGTCGCCGGCGCGAATGGGCTGACGGTCCGCTTCGACGGCGACAAGGTCCAGCTCCACCGCGGAGGATAGCCGAGGCGCCCGCCCGGCCAGTCACGACGAAACGAAGGAACACCGAGATGCTGCCAAGGCGCTACATCGAGGGCTATCTGTTCTTCCTCCTCCGCCACAAGGGGAAGATCACCCTCCTGATCACCGGAGTGACGCTCTTCTTCCTCTACTTCATGTGGGCGCACATGGCGGTGGCGACGAACTTCTTCGACCTCTACCCGCCGGGTCATCCGTACATCCAGCTGTACACCAAGTACCGCTCGATGTTCGGCACGGCGAACCAGCTCGTGATCGTCGTCGAGACACCGAACGGCACGATCTTCGACGACCCCGAGACCTTCAAGAAGATCGACCGGATCACGATCGACCTCTTGCAGAGCGTGCCCGGTGTGAACGGCGAGCAGGTCGTCTCCGTCACGCATCCGAAGACGAAGACGACGCTGACGTCGGCGACCGGCATCAAGGTCGTGCCGCTGACGTATCCGAGGTTGCCCGAGGACAAGGCGGACCTCGAGTTCATGCGGACCAAGGTCTACACGACCGACGGCATCCGCGGCTTCCTCGTCTCGATGGACGACAAGGCGACGCTGATCGCCGCCGGTTTCTGGGAGGAGTACTTCGACCTGCCCGGAATGCTCGCGCAGATCGAGAAGATCATCGAGCGCGAGACGGACGGCAACCACAAGATCTACGTCACGGGTCCGCCCGTTCTCTACGCCTACTTCATGACGATGGTCGGTCCGATGATGTGGGTGCTGTTCGCCAGCATCGCGACGATGATCATCATCCTCTGGTTCGAGTTCAAGAGCTGGCAGGGCGTCGTGATCCCGATCCTGTCCGGCGGCTTGAGCGCGATCTGGGGCCTCGGCTTCGGCGGCCTCTTCGGGCTCTCGCTCGATCCGCTCGTGCTCGTGATCCCGCTCTTGATCTCGGCACGAGCACACTCGCACTCCGTCCAGTCGATGGAGCGCTACCACGAAGAGTACGAGAAGCTGAAGGACAAGGACGCCGCGATCGTCAAGTCGTACACGGAGATCTATGCGCCGGCGATGGTGTCGATCGTCGCCGACGGTCTCGCGATCCTGACGCTCCTCGTCGCGCGCATTCCGATCGTCCAGAAGCTCGCGATCCTGTGCAGCTTCTGGATCATCAGCATCTTCGTCAGCGTCGTGACGCTGCACCCGATCATCCTCGCGTACGTGAAGCCGCCGAAGCACCTCGCGACGCACCACGAGAAGGGCATCTTCGCCCGCGCGTACGACCGGTTCGAGGCGTTCCTGATCTGGTGCTCGACGGGCAACCGACGCCACGGCATGGCCGTCGTCCTCGTCCTGCTCCTCTTCTTTGGCTTCTATTTCGCGCAGAAGGTGAAGCCGGGCGACGCCTCTCCGGGCAAGGCGCTCCTCTACGACGATCACCCGCACAACATCGCGTACGACAAGGTGAACGACGCGTTCGTCGGCGCGAGCCAGCTCGTCGTGATCGCGGAAGGCAAGAAGCCCGAGGCTCTGAAGGACGCGCGCTCCCTCACGTCGCTCGACCTCTTCTCCCGCTGGATGAAGCAGAGCGACGAGACCGGCGCCGTCGGTGGCACCGTCTCGGCGACGATGATGCTGAAGCGCATCTTCCGGACCTTCCACGAGGGCGATCCGAAATGGGAGATCTTGCCCACGACGGCCGACCACGTCGGCCAGCTCTTCTTCCTGCTCACGTCGAACTCGTCGCGCGGTGAGTACGACCGCTTCTTCGACATGACCATGACCAACGCGACGGTCACGATCTTCTACAAGGACTACAACCACGAGATCATCAAGAACTCGATCGCGAAGGCGAAGGAGTTCATCCAGTCGGAGGTGAAGGAGGACGACAGCGTCCGCTACCTCCTCGCCGGCGGCTTGCTCGGGATCCTCGCGGCGACGAACGAGGAAGTCGAGTGGTCCTACCGCGTCAACCTCGCGTTGATCCTGCTCGTGGTGTTCGTCTTGAGCTACCTGACGTACATGTCGGCGATCGGCGCGTTCATCGTGATGTTGCCGTCGCTGATCTCGCAGCCTCTCAGCGAGGCTTGCATGTACTTCCTCGGGATCGACTTCAACATCAACTCGCTGCCCGTGGCCGCAGTCGGCATCGGGATCGGCATCGACTACGGCTATTACGTCCTCTCGCGCATCGTCGAGGAGTATCCGAAGGACCGCGACTTCGACAAGGCGATCATTCGTGCGTACAACACGACCGGCAAGACCGTCCTCTTCACGGGCTTGTCGCTGACGGCGAGCATCATCTACTGGTGCTTCTTCCCGATGAAGTTCCAGGCGCAGATGGCGCTCTTGCTCGTCATCCTGCTCGCGTTCCACCTGATCGGCGCGCTTCTCTTCATCCCGCCGATGGTGTCTCTCCTGAAGCCGAAATTCGCGATCCGCTACGCCGACGACAACGACCGCCGCATCCTCGAGGAGGGGATTCGCGACGAGGAGGCCGTCGCTCGCGCGTGAGCGGCGGCTCGCTCGCGGCGGGACAGGCGGAAGCGCGGGCGATGGACTTCTCGACGACACCCGAAGAGCGGGCCTTCCGCGAGTCCCTCCGCTCCTGGCTGCGTGACAACCTGCCGCTCGGATGGGGCACGCCGCGCTTCCCGATGCCGCAGGAGGCCGGCGAGAAGGTCGCCTTCGCGCGCCAGTGGGCGAAGAAGCTGCACGCGGGCGGCTGGGCCGGCCTCGGGTGGCCGCGCGCGCACGGCGGCCGCGAGCTCTCTCCGCTCGAGCACCTGATGTTCCAGGAGGAGTACACGGCGGCCGGCGCGCCGAGCATGATGGACTTCGGCGTCGGCCCGGCGCTCGTCGGTCCGACGCTGATCGCGCACGGAACCGATTGGCAGAAGGAGCGCTTCCTCGAGAAGATCCTGAACGGCGACGAGGTGTGGTGCCAAGGCTTCTCCGAGCCGGGCGCGGGCTCCGACCTCGCTTCTCTCTCGACGCGCGGCGAGCTCGACGGCGACGATCTCGTCGTCAACGGCCAGAAGGTGTGGACGAGCTACGCGCGCTACGCCGACTGGTGCATCCTGATCGTCCGCACCGACCCGACCGCGCCGAAGCACAAGGGCCTGACCTTCGCGCTCGTCGACATGAAGACGCCGGGGATCACGATCCGGCCGCTCGTCGAGATGACGGGCGTTGCCTGGTTCAACGAGGTTTTCTTCGAGAACGTGCGCATCCCGCGGCGGAACATCGTCGGCGAGATCGACCGCGGCTGGGACATCACGATCACCACGCTCAGCCACGAGCGCGGCACCGCGACGCCGTACGCGCGTCTGCGGAGCGAGATCGACGGAGCGGTCGCTCTCGCGCGCCGGCTCGCCGACGATTCGCCGCGGCTGGCCGATCCGCGCGTGCGGCAGGCGCTCGCACAGCTCCGGATCGAGATCGACATCCTGAAGCTGAACGTCTACCGCAACGTGAGCCGTCTCATGCGGACGGGCATCCCGGGCCCCGAGGGCTCGATGATCAAGGTCTACTGGAGCGAGCTCGAGCAGCGCCTGATGCAGGTGGTCTCGGAGCTCTCCGGCGCGTACGCCCTCCTCGACGAGCACGCACCGCAGGCGTTCGACGACGGCCGCTGGCAGTACGCCTATCTCTGGTCGCGCGCGGCGACGATCTACGCGGGCACCTCCGAGGTGCAGCGGAACATCATCTCGCAGCGCGTCCTCGGTCTCCCGCGGAGCTGACGGAGCGGGCGAGAGTATCTTCATGACAACGCGATCCGCGCTTTCAAGCTCGACGTCTGATCGAGCGAAGGAGTCCTTCTGATGGCCGACCTCGAAGTCGTACGCGATGCAGGCATTCTGTGGCTGACGCTGAACCGCCCCGAGCAGATGGGGGCGCTGACCGTCGACATGCGCAACCAGATGATCGACGAGCTCTGGCGCGCGCGCGGCGACGTCGAGGTGCGAGGGATCGTCATCGGCGGGAAAGGGAAGGGCTTCTGCACGGGGGCGGATCTCTCCCAGCCGAGAGGGACGGCGATGCCCGCGACGCCCTGGGCGGGTCTCGTCCGCGAAACGATGCGAACCGGCTCGCAGCGTCTCCTGCGTGCGATCTGGGAGATCGAGAAGCCCGTCATCGCCTCGGTGAACGGCACCGCCGCGGGTCTCGGTGCGCACCTCGCTCTCGTCAGCGATCTGATCCTCTGCGCCGAGGGCGTCCGCTTCATCGAGGTCTTCGTCCGCCGCGGCATCGCGATCGACGCGATGGGCGGGTACCTGCTGCCGCGGGTCATGCCGCTCTGCAAGGCGAAGGAGCTCGCGTTCTTCGGCGACGCGTTCACCGCCGAGGACGCGCTCGCGCTCGGCGTCGTCAATCGCGTCGTTCCCGCGGATCAGCTCGAGACGTTGACGCGCGAGTGGGCGCAGCGACTCGTGCAGGCGCCGACCTTCGCGTGCGGCGTCTCGAAGCGTCTCCTGAACCGTGGCACCGAGGTCGACCTGGACACGAGCCTCGACGACGAAGCACTGGTCCAATCGATGGTGATGGGCTCCGAGGATGCGCAGGAGGGGATGAACGCCTTCCGCGAGCGGCGCCCGCCCGCCTTCAAGGGGCGCTGAGCGCGAGGTGCCGGCGCGCCCGGCGGGGCTGCGCCTCCTCGCCCTCGGGCTGGCGATCGTCGCGCTCTCCTTCGCCGCCTGGGGGCTCTGGCGCCTCAATACGTGGTATCTCGCGAGCGATCAGTTCGCGTTCTTGACGTTCGCGCGCGATCTCCGCGCGGGGACGATCTTCCATCCGGACGAGACGCTCGAGCTGATCTCGCCGGAGGGGCGCCGCGGCGCGCTGGCGCGCGACGCGCTCGCGCAGACCTACTTCTGGCGCGACGGGCGGCTCTACTCGCGGTATCCGCCGGGATTCCCGGCGCTGCTCGCGGTCGCCGGCATCGTCGGGGGAGAGGTCGGCGAGCACGCGCTGAACCCGGTCCTCTATCTCCTGACCCTCGTCGTGCTCGCGGGTCTCACGTGGACGCTCGTGCGAGCCCGCGTCCCGACGCAGGACTCCGCCGTCGATCCGGCGGCCGAGGGGGCTTCGAGGCTCGACGAGCCGGATCTCGCCGCAGGCGCCGCAGTCGCCGCGATGTGGATTCTTCTCCTTCTGCCGACGCAGGTGCACCTCTGGGGCATCACGGTCGTGCGCGACCTTCCGGCGCACCTTCTCGCGCTTCTCGCGCTCTTGGCGGCGGTGCGGGGACGGATGCTCTGGTGTGGCGCGGCGCTCGGCGCCGCGTGCACGGTCCGGCCCGATGCGATTCTCTACGCGACGTCCCTCGCCGCGGTGGTCGCGGTCCTTCGCCCGTCGCGGCGCTCGCTCCTCGGTGCGGTGCTCGCGCTCGTCGCCGCCTCGAGCCCTCTCTGGCTGTACAACCTCGCGACCGAAGGGAGCATCCTCCGGTTCACTCAGGGCGGGGAGTTCCGGGATCTCCTCGGATCGCTTCCTCCCGAGGAGGGCATCGTGCTCGCGAGCGATTCGCTGCTCCACTCGGGAGGCGCCTTCCGGCTCGCGAACCTCCCGATGACGCTGCCGCGGAACGTCCTCTACCTCGCCGGCGCTTTCGGCTGGTTCACGCTCCTGATCGCCGTCGCCGTCACGTGGGCGTGGCGGCGGCGGCCGCTGCTCGTCGCCGCGCTCGTTCCGTACCCGGTCGTCGCACTGCTCTTCTACTCGTGCTGGTCGCATCCCGACACGCGCTACCTCGCGGGCGCGGCGGCGTGCCTCGTGCCGCTCGCCGCGACCGGCGCGTGCGTCACGGCGCGCACGATCGTCGCGGCGGGCGGGGTCGCGCGCTCTCTCGTGCTGGCCCTGGCGGCGTTGCTGATCCTGCGCGAGCTCGGCTGGCTCGGTGCGCTCGGAGGTTTCGTTCCGGCAGCCGGGCGAGCCGCGACGGCCGTCGCGGTCGGATTCGCGCTGCTCGCAAGCGTCCGCTTCTTCCGTGCGCGCACCGCGGCTCTCGCCGTCTGCGCGACGCTCGTGCCCGCGTTCGCGCTCGCGGTGGTCGGAGGAACCCTCGTCGCGCGAAGCGCGGCGCTTCGCGACTCGTTCCAGGCGAAGCGCGTCGAGGCGTCGCGTCGCGCGGTCGCCGAGATCGTCCCTCGAGGCTCTCTCGTCATCACCAGCACGAGTCTCGGTCGTCCCGTCGAGAACCTGCGGCACTACTCCGGCGTCGAGGCCTTCTACGCGGAGGAGCTTCCCTTGCTGGGGATCAATGCGGAGAAGGCGACGCTCCGCTTCGTCCTCGCGGGAAGACGCGTCTTCTTTCTGCTCGACGCGCGCGACCGATCGAGCCTCGCGCGGCTCGCGCAGGCGGGTGAGGTCCGCGAGCGCGGGCGCCGGGGCCCGGCGCGCGTCCTCGACTGGTACGTCGATCCGCGGAAGGCGCCGCGTGGCGCCGTCCTCTACGAGGTCGAGATCCCGGAGGAGCGCCAGCGCCAGTACCTCGAGTACCTCCGCGGCGCCGAGCGTGGACGGCGCCGGGAGCGCGGCCTCGCGCCCGAGCCGGACGTCGGCCTGCCGGAGGAGTCGTGACCGCTCGCGCGAGCGCGTCCGTCAGCGCGGCGCGCCGCGCGGCCGCGTCACGGGGATCTCGAGGATCGGGTCCTGAACGATGTAGTACTGATCCGGGTTCAAGTACGCGCCGGGACGCGAGCAACGCTCGCCGTCGAGGTTCTGCCAGTCGCCGTTGATGCAGAGGAGCACGAGGTCGTTCGAGCAGACGCGAGCGCCTTCGCGATACTCGCGTCCCTCGCGACGGCAGATCTGCCGGTCGTCCCACTGCGCGAGCGACGGGGACGCGACGCCGGCGAGGATCACGAAAGCCGCGACGACGCGACGCACCCGTCGAGCATGCGCCGCGGGCCGAGCTCGTTCCAGCCGCGCCGAGCGCGGTCCCGCGAAGAGCCGGATCAGCGACCACGCCGTGCGCGCTGCCGCTGCTGCTCCGCGAGCGCTTGCTGCGGCGTCATCACCAGGCTCGACTTCGCCGCTTCCGCCTGGCGCTCGGCGCGCGCCTCGAACGCGAGCGCGAGGCTCCGCCGCGTGACGTCGGCGAGGATCGGGATCTCGGTGATCGGGCGTCCGGCGCGCGCGGCGAGCGCCGCTGCGAGCGTGCCGCGCGCGGCCGCTTCGGCGCCGCGACGCGCGAGAAGGTAGGCCGTCTCCTCGAGCCGGTCCGCGAAGCGCTCGCGCCGGTCCGGGGCATCGAGGATCGTCGCCACGGCGCCCTCGAACGACTCGCGCAAGCGCTCCTCCTTCAGCGCGGGGCTGACGACGACGAGCGAGCTGTCCGCCTCGGAGAACGAATCGAGCGCCTTCTCGAGCCAGCCGAGCGGCAAGAGCCAGCCGCCCGTCTCGGGCTCGGCGAGGGCCTGCGTGGAGCCGGCGAGAGCGCTCTCGTCCTCCGCGACCGCGGCGCGATCGAGAAGCGCGTCGATCGGGTGCCGCACGTGCTCCGAGTCCGCCGACGCGTGCGGAGCGAGCGCCTTCAGCACCGAAGGTGTCTCGGGAAAGCGGCCGCGCTCCGTTCTCGCGAAGGCGCGCCGCAGCACCTCGTGCGCCCACTCCCAGGGCACCTCGACGAGACCGATGCCCGTCTCGCGTGTGATCTCGCGCTGCGCTTCGCGGAGCGACTTGCGCGTCGTCTCACCGGAGCGGAATTCGCGGATGCCCGCGTCCTCGTCGATCAGCGCCGAGAGCGAGGCGACGCCCGAGCCGTGGCGCCGCGCCATCCACACGAGCCGTCCGCCGAGCGGGTCGATGCGGCTCATCCACGCCTCGGTCGCGTCGTCCGCCGGCCCGAGGAGGTCGCGCGCGCGCGGCGGCGCCGGTGCCTCGGGCGGCTTCCAGCGGCCGCGCTGCTCGAGGCGGTAGAGCGCGCGCTTGATCTCGCGACGCACCGCCTTGCTCGACGTGCGCTCGGCGAGCGCGGCGAGCTTCGCGCCGGCGGAGTCGTCGTCGAAGCCGCCGACGAGCTCGATGACGTACGCCTCGAGCTCCGGATCGGTGCCCCACGTCGAGGCGAGGCCGTCGAGTGCCGCGAGCGGCGCGCTCGCGTCGAGGCCGCGCGCCTCGAGACGCTCGACGATCGGTCCGGCCGGAGCGGATCGGTGCTTCTTGCTCATCGGTTCACGGCGCCGCGGCAGGCGCGCTCGTCGCGGCTGGAGGAGCTGCGGCTGCCGGATCCGCAGCCGGTGCCGTCGCCGCGCTTGCATCGGCCGGTACGCCGCGCGCTTCCGCAAGAGGCTCGAGCACGTGCAGGCTCACCCACTTCGGATCCCACCACTCGATCGGATCGACGTGATGCCCACCGACGAGGATGCTGAAGTGCAGGTGATCACCGGCGGCGAGCCCGGTCTCGCCGCTCTTTCCGATCTCGTCGCCCGCCGCGACCGTCGCGCCCGGCTCGACCGAGGTGCTGCTCAGATGCGCGTACAGCGAGGCGAGCCCGAGGCCGTGATCGAGCACCACGACGTTTCCGTAGATCCCGAGGTCGAGGACGCCGCGCACCGTTCCGGCCTCCGCCGCGAGCACGGGCGCTTGCTTGACGGAGGCGAGGTCGTAGCCGAGGTGCGTCTGCTCGTCGACCACGCGGTCGTTGTATCGATAGGTCCTGTGCTCGGCAAAACGCGAGCCGACCTGCGTGCCGGGCTGCTGCCGGAACGCGGTCGTGATGCGGAGATCGGGGTCGGAGGTCGCGTTCAGCTCCTGCAGCTGCTCCTCGCTGGAGCGGCGCATCTCGCGATTCACGCGCAGGAACGCATCGACCGGATCCTCGGGCACCGCGATCTCGTGCGACTCGAGGATCGGCTGGATCTTCGTCCGCACGAACGAATCGCTGACGAGGATCTCCTCCGCCGGATAGGCGCGGCGTCGCACCTCGACGGGAAAGTTGACGAAACGGCGGTTGCCGGCGGCATCGACCGCCGTCACGCGCGGTGCGGCCTCGAGATCGGCGTCGTGCGGAAGGGCGTAGAGGACGACGCGGACGGAGGGCGGCGCGCCGCGCGGGTGCACGCCGGGGAACTCGCGCGAGCCGACCGCGATGCCGGAGCCGACGGCGTCCTCGCTCACCTCGTAGACCACGAGGTCGCTCCCGCCTTGGTAGACGTAGTGCTGCCCGCCCTGCACCTCGATGCGCGGCGGCGTGAGGTCGACCGCGACCGGGATTTCGAGACGCGGTGCGCGGCTTCGAAGCCAGCCGAGCGGGGCGTAGTCGTCCGCATACACGACGAGCGTGCTCGTGCCTTCGGGGAGGCCGAGCGTCTTCGCGTCGAGCGTCGTCTGCGCGCTGCGCCGGCTCACGCCGCTGCCGAGGAACGTCGAGCGAGGGAAGCGCTCTTCCGCGACGAGCGTCTCGCTGCCGTCGGGCTTCCGGGCGAAGATCTCCCAGGAGCGAAGCCCGGCACGTCCGGCTTCGAGCTCGACCGCGAGCGGCGTCGAGCGGCCGACGAGCTCGATCGGCTGCGCGAGCCGCGCCGTCGGAGCACTCGTGCCGGAGAGCAGCACGAAGCCCAACCCCACGACGACGAGGATCAGGAGCGTGATCAGCACGAGCCGTCGTCCCACGCGATGCTCTCGCCGTCCGAAGCCGGTGTCACGCACGCGAACGGCCCCGTCGGCGTTTCGCCAGGCTCCGATCGCTCTCCAGGCGCTCGGCGCGCGTGCGGGCGAGCGAGGCGAACGCGTCCGCGACGTCGGGGCGGAGCGCGGGGGCCTCGGGCGGCGTCGCCGGAGCGGCTGCCGGCGGCGTCTCGACCACCTCCGACGGTCGCGCCGTCTCCTCGGGGCGGAGCACGCGCCGGTGCAGGCCCGGCTCGAGCGCGGCGAGCGCTTCGCCGTTCACGAGGCGCACACGCTCGACGAGGTTGCGTCCGATCTTCTGATTGATGCGCGTTGCGATCTCCGGTCCGAGCAGCGTCAGCTCCTGGCGCCACACCGCTTCCGGCGCCGCGATCAGCAGCTCGCCGCGCCGCAAGCGCACCGGCGCGGCCCGTGCGGCGATCCGGTCGCCGACCGCCTCGCGCCAGATCTCGCCGATGCGCCAGATGTCGGAGGTCGCTTCGAGGCCGGCGCCGCGCAGCGCGCTCTCGAGGAGCTCGCCGAGGCTGGGAATCATGGATGGACGCCGTCGCGAGTCGCACGAGCGACGCGCTCGGGAAGCGCTCCGGAGCTTTTTCGCCTCCGTCCCTTGACAGCACTACATCTTGTGTGGAACATGCGCCCCGCATACAAGATCAGGTGAGGGGGCGGCGCGGCACCTCCGGCACCACGCGGTGCCGGGGGGGCCTGTTCGAGGAGCGAAGGGAAGGCCGAGCGCGTCGGTACGGGGACCATCGCCCGGCTCGGGACAGCCACGGCGGTGAAGGAATCGCGAGATCTGCGGGATCCGATGGTGGCATCGTCGCCGCGGTCGAGGGGGGGACGTTTCGTGGAGACATCGACGCTGAAAGACCGAGTCGAGCCGGGCGCTTCCGAGCCGGCGAGCGAATCGCAGGACGCGACCCGCCGGCCGTACGGCGACGCGAGCGACTCGCGCGCTTCCGAGGGCGTCCGTCTCGAGCGCCGCTTCACCGCGCTCGTCGATCGCTCGGGCCGTCCCGACAGGACCCGTCCGGCGCAGAGAGTCGATCCGATCGACGACGAGACCTGGGAGCGCCGCACCGCCGTGATCTCCGGCGAAGGCGGCGACGTCGTCTTCGAGCAGAAGGACGTCGAGGTGCCGCGCGCCTGGTCGCAGCTCGCGACGAACGTCGTCGCTTCGAAGTACTTCCGCGGCCAGCTCGGCACGCCGCAGCGCGAGACGAGCGTGAAGCAGCTCGTCGGACGCGTCGTCGGCTCGATCCGGACGTGGGGCCTCGAGCAGGGATACTTCAAGACGACCGAGCAGGCGGACGTGTTCGCCGACGAGCTGAGCCACCTGCTCGTGAAGCAGAAGGCGTCGTTCAACTCGCCGGTTTGGTTCAACGTCGGCGTCGAGCCCATTCCACAATGCTCCGCATGCTTCATCCTCTCGGTCAACGATACCATGGACTCGATCCTCGACTGGTATCGTCGCGAGGGAGTGATCTTCAAGGGGGGCTCGGGCTCGGGAGTGAACCTCTCGCGCATCCGCTCCTCGCGCGAGCGTCTCGGCGGCGGCGGCACGGCTTCGGGACCGGTCTCGTTCATGCGCGCCGCGGATGCGTCCGCCGGCGTGATCAAGTCCGGCGGAAAGACGAGACGCGCCGCGAAGATGGTCGTCCTGAACGCGGATCATCCCGACGTGATGGAGTTCGTCGGCTGCAAGGCGGACGAGGAGCGGAAAGCCTGGGCGCTGATCGACGCGGGCTACGATGGCTCGCTCGACGGACCGGCGTACAGCTCGATCTTCTTCCAGAACGCCAACAACTCCGTCCGCGCGACCGACGAGTTCATGCAGGCCGTCGAGGCCGACGCCGAATGGCAGACCCGCTACGTCACGAGCGGCGAGGTGTCGGAGACCATCCGGGCGCGCGACCTGATGCGCCGGATCGCCGACGCGGCGCACTTCTGCGGCGATCCGGGCATGCAGTTCGACACGACGATCAACGACTGGCACACCTGCCCGAACAGCGGCCGGATCAACGCGTCGAACCCGTGCAGCGAGTACATGCACCTCGACGACTCGGCCTGCAATCTCGCCTCGATCAACCTGATGAAGTTCCTGACCGAGGCCGGCGACCTCGACACGGTGTCGCTACGCCACGCGGTCGACGTCCTGATCACGGCGATGGACATCGTCGTCGACGCGTCCAGCTACCCGACGCCGGAGATCGCGAAGAACGCGCATCGCTTCCGCGAGCTCGGCCTCGGCTACGCGAACCTCGGTGCGCTCCTGATGGAGCTCGGCCTTCCCTACGACTCCGAGGGCGGCCGGCAGTACGCCGCGGCGGTGACCGCGCTCGTCTGCGGCGAGGCATACCTGCAGTCCTCCCGCCTCGCGGCGGTGCGCGGGCCCTTCGAGGGCTACGAGGCGAACCGCGAGCCGATGCTCGGCGTGATGGAGAAGCACCGCGCGCACGCGATGAAGCTCTCGTCGACGCACGTCCCGCTCGAGCTCTTGCGCGCGGCGCGCACCTCGTGGGACCAGGCGCTCGCCGCCGGCCGCGAGGACGGCTTCCGCAACTCGCAGGCGACGGTGCTCGCGCCGACCGGCACGATCGCCTTCATGATGGACTGCGACACGACCGGCATCGAGCCCGACATCGCGCTCGTGAAGTACAAGAAGCTCGTCGGCGGCGGCATGCTCAAGATGGTGAACAACACCGTCCCGCGGGCCCTCCGCCGGCTCGGGTACGACTCGAAGGACGTCCAGGCGATCGTCGAGTACCTCGAGGCCGAGGACACGATCGAGGGCGCTCCGGGCCTGCGCGACGAGCACCTGCCGATCTTCGACTGCGCGTTCAAGGCGGCACGCGGCTCGCGGGCGATCGCCCCCGAGGGCCATCTCCGCATGATGGGCGCGGTGCAGCCGTTCCTGTCGGGCGCGATCTCGAAGACGATCAACATGCCCGCCGATACGACGCCGGACGAGGTCGAGGGAGCGTTCCGGCTCGCCTGGAAGCTCGGCTTGAAGGCGGTCGCGATCTACCGCGACGGCTGCAAGCGGACGCAGCCGCTCAACACCTCGCGCGACTCCGCGGCGCGTGCGGACGCGACGCCGTCGGAGGCGACCGCGCCGGAGACGTCGCCGGCGGAGCTCGCCTCGAGCGATCCGCAGCCGGTGCGCCGGCGCCTGCCGGCCGACTGCCGGTCCGTCCGCCACAAGTTCGACGTCGCCGGGCACGAGGGATACATCCACGTCGGCTTCTACGACGACGGGACACCCGGCGAGATCTTCATCAAGATGGCCAAGGAGGGCAGCACGATCTCCGGCCTGATGGACACGATCGCCACGCTGACGTCGATGTCGCTGCAGTACGGCGTCCCGCTCGACGCGCTCGTGAGCAAGTTCTCGCACGTCCGCTTCGAGCCGTCGGGGTTCACCAGGAATCCGGAGATCCCGTACGCGAAGTCGATCACGGACTACATCTTCCGGTTCCTCGGCGTGCGGTTCCTCGCCGCCGACAAGCGGAGCCAGGTCGGTCTCGTCGAGGAGGGGGCCGTCGGGGTCACGGCGTCCGAGCCGGCAGGGGCGCCGCTGCGTGGCGTCGCGGACTCCGCTCCTGCGGGGATCGCGTTCCAGCCGCAGTCGGACGCGCCGAGCTGCCCGGACTGCGGATCGATCATGATCCGCAACGGCTCCTGCTACCGCTGCTCGAACTGCGGCGCGACGAGCGGGTGCTCCTGAAGCCTGAAGAGTGATTTCGAAGCCCCCCGCCGGTGAGGCGGGGGGGAAGATCGTAGTGGCCGCGGTTGCCTGGACGCGGTCGCAGGTCGGGGCGTGCAACGGTGGGTCGTGGGGGCGGGCGGGCACGCTCCGAGGTGGTGAGGACGAGGGGCCAGGCAACGAGCGGGGCGGGGCGCCTCACGAGGCGCCCCGCCACCGTACCGCGCCGGCTCGACGCAGGCGCGGCACTTGCCTCGATACCTGCAAGATCGGCTCGATCCGTCAAGCCGACCGAAGGGCCGCCGGAGGCGGCTCAGCCGGGGTTCGTTGCCGCGTGAGAACGACGGCCGGCGGGGCGGGGCAGGATGTAGATCGTCTCGTCCGGGCGGACCAGGAGGGCCTGCCGGCGCGCGATCTGCTCGAGGCGTTCGTCGTCCTTCCGGATCGCGTCGATTTCTTCCTTGATGCGCGCGATCTTCTGGACAAGTCTAAAATTTGCTTGCTTCGCCTCGGAGAGCTCGTCCCGCAGCGACAGGATGCCGGCAAGGCCGTGATCGCCCGTCAATACGGTGATCCCGAGGAAAGCGGCGACGATCAGCAGGACCAGCGCCGGGGCGCGGTCGCGTGCCTCTTCGAGAACCTGGCGCATCAGCGGGTCTAATCCGTTTTCGGTGCTCGACGCAAGGCTCGAGGCCCTCCAAAACGCCATTCTCTCCCGGCGCGGAAGCGTTGTGAACGCCATTTTGCCGGGCGCTGCTCAGAGGCCCCCGCGCCAGCACGGTTTAAAATGTCATTCTCCTGTTGACAGCCGATGGCATCATGAAGTAAAATGCCGTTTATCGGTGGATGTGGTGGTGGAGTGGTGGTGTTCTCGCCTGAGGGGGAATGAGGTCCCTCGTGGACCAAAGGAGGATGCATGGCGGTGAAGAAGAGAGCGGCCAAGAAGGCTGGTGGCCGCAAGAAGAAGGCTGGTGGACGTAAGAAGAAGTCGTCTTCGATGGCCAAGAAGAAGGCTGGTGGCCGCAAGAAGAAGACGCCTGCGCGTAAGAAGAAGGCTGGCGCGCGCCGGAAGGCGAAGCGCTAGAACGCGCAAACTCAGCGGAAACGCTGAGGGTTTCACGAGGGACTCGAGTCTCTCGAAGATTTCAAAGAAGATGATGAGCTTCAGAGCTTAAAAGATTTCTGATCTCAGGCGAGACGGGCAAATGCCCGTGAACACGGAGAGAGCCCTCGAGTCGATGTCGACCGAGGGCTCTCGCCGTTTGGGGCGGTGCCTGGCACAACCCGAGCATGGCGCCGCTGGTCCGCATCGAAGCCGAAAACGAGCGCTACGCAGCACCGCTCGTCTTCCTCCACGGTCTCTGGGTCGGACCGGAGATCTGGCGCAGGGCGGCGCTCGGCTTCGCGCATCGCGGCTGGAGCTGCCGTTTGCTGGATGAGCGGAGCGGTGGCGCGGACGGAACGCCTGCGGCCCGCTTCGAGGCCGGCTTCGAGGCCCACGTCGAGCGTGTCGCGCACGAGCTGGCTCTGCTCGAGGCACCCGCCGTCGTCATCGGACACGACTCCGGAGCGCTCGTCGCACTCGCTCTCGCGGAGCGCGCGGCGGTTCGTGCCTCGGTCGCGGTGGCGCCGCTCCTCGAAGGCGCCTCCTCGCTTCTCGATCGGCTCACGCGGCTTCGCGTGCTTCTCGGTGTGGGCGACGTCGCGCCGCCACCGCCGGCGCGGTTTCTCGGCGCTCTTCTCGCTCCCGAGCCCGCTTCACGCATCAAGGCGCTTCGCGGCCGCGCCCTCGCGCCGGGTGAGCCGCGGGTCCCGTGCGCGCTCGTCGCGCAGGAGCAGGACGCCGTCGTTCCGCGCTCGCTCGTCGAGATCACGGCGAACGGCCTCGGAGCGGATCTCCTCCGGATGGAGGGCGGCCACTGGGGGATGCTGGAGGGCGAGGTCGACGCGTGGATCTCGCCGGTCCATCGCTGGCTGATCCAGCGCCTCGGCCCGTCGCTCCTTCTCCTGCGCGGCGACGAGGACCTCGAGAGCTGACGATCGCGGTCAGCGCCCGAGAGCGACGCGGCAGTCGGGCTCGCGCCCCGCGCAGAGGAGGGGAGGTGGCGCACTCCACGACGGAGCCTTCGCGCGAGAGTCGGTCACCTCGTAGAGCGACACGTCGCCGTTCCGCGCGACGAGCCGAAACCCGGCGCGATGGACCCAGCGTGCCGATCGACCGAGATCGGCGAGGATGAAGCGCGGCGCCTCCGTCTCGAGAAAGCGTGCACGCGTCGCGGGAGCGCCCTTCAGACCGAGGGGCAGAAGGATGGCCGGGTTGCCGCACGCGAAGTGGACGCTCCACGGATCGCCGGACGCAACGACGGCGTCCGGTGGCAAGGACGCGCAGAAGTCGACGACGGCGGGATCCACCGTCCCCTCGTCTCGCTTTCTGATCGATTGCTTTCGCGCTTGGGCGGAAACGATTTCGGCGCCCTTGGCGAGTCGCGCCGACGCGACGTCGAGAGCTCGCGGGAGAAGGGCCGCGAGCGCGATCCCCGCGGCGGCAAACGCGGCGAGCTGGCGCGACCGCGCCGGAACGCGCTGCAGGAGGGACGCGACGAGATCGTCGAGGAGCGCCGCTCCGCAGAGGGCTCCGCACAGAACGATCGGCAGCGGGTAGCGGAGACGGTCGAAGGTCCCCCAGGTCACGACGACGATGAGCGTGAAGCCGATCGCCGCGAGCGCCGAAAGGCGACGCTCGAAGCGTCCGCGGCCGTCGCGCGCCACGCAGTAGAAGATTCCGGGAAGCGCGATCCAGCCGACGCGAAGGAAGGTCGGCTGCAGGAAGAGGACCTCGAAGAGGCCGACGAGGTTGTTGCGCATCTGGGCGAGGACCGTATGCGCGTTGCCGGCGAGAAACGTCGCCATCCCGACATACTCGTGGGAGTAGCTCGCAGCTTCCATTGCGAGGCGCGTCTCGTACATGAAGCCGTACCCGGCGTATGGGGCATGCCCGGTCGCGCTTCGCACGAGGAAGTGAATCGCCGCGAGACCACCGAAGAGCGCCCCGACGTACGTCCGAAGCGGCGTGCTTCCGAGCGTGCGCCGTGGTCCCAGCTCCGCAATGGCGACGACGACGACGGCGAGGCCGACCGCGCCGAGGTTCGGCCGCGTCGCCCAGCCGGCGATCGTCGCGATCGCGCAGAGCCCCGCGGCGCTCTTCGAAGCAACGACGCCGCGTGCGCTGCCGAGGACGAGCAGCAGCACGAGCAGCGCCGGGATGTCCGCGAGGGGAACGCGGGAGAGGCTCAGCGCCGCCGGCGAGAGCGTCAGCACGAGCGCACAGAGGACGCTCGCAGTGAGGCTCATCATGCGGCGTGCGAGGAGGACGACGCCGGCCGCGAAGACGCCGAGCAGCGCCGCATGAGCGCCGCTGATGGTCGCGACGTCGCCGCCGAGGAGGAGCGGAATCGCCGCGAGGACGGACGGAAGCGGCGGGCGCACCACGAACGCCGGCAACGGGACCGGCGTCTCGACGTAATAGTTCCACTTGACGGGGTCGACGAATCCCGCGCCGTTCACCCAAGCGTTCGCGATGCCGAGGTAGTGGACCGTGTCGGGCCAGACGACCTCGTACCGCCAAGCCTGCGGGACGACGAGGGCCGCGACGAAGAGACCCGCGCCGAGGGCGACGATGATCGGAAGCGTGCGCGGACGTCCTACTCGGTGTTCTTCGGCGGCGTCGCCGGAGCGGCCGGCTCGGCGGAGGTGTCCGCCGCTTCTTCGTCCGCCGGTGCCAGGAACGTGTGCAGACCGCACTCGGTCTTGCCGCGGCCGGCCCAGCGGCCGGCGCGCTCGTCCTCGCCGGCGAGGATCGGTCGCGTGCAGGGCCAGCAGCCGATGCTCGTGTAGCCCTGCTCGAACAGCGGGTGTGTCGGGATGTCGTGCCGCGTCAAGTACGCGTACGTGTCCTTCGACGTCCAGTTCGCGAGCGGGTTGACCTTGACCATCCCGCCCTTCAGGGCCTCGACGATCCGCATGGCCGTGCGCGTCGACGCCTGGTCGCGCCGCCGGCCGTTGATCCACGCGCGCACGCCGCGAAGCGCGAGCTGCAGCGGCTCGACCTTGTTGATCTTGCAGCAGAGGTCGGGGTCACGCTGGTGCAGGTCGTCCCCGTACTTTGCGATGAACTCGGGTCGCGGCATCGTCGACGTCAGGTTCTGGATGGGAAGCCCGAACCGAGAGACGAGTTCTTCGCGATACGCGAGCGTCTCGGGGAAGTGGTAGCCGGTGTCGATGAAGAAGACCGGCGTGGCGGGTGCGATGTCACGCAGCATGTGGGCGATCACGACGCCCTCGTGCTGGAACGACATCGTCAGGACCGCGTCGGGAGCGAACGTGTCGGTCACCCAGCGAAGGATCTCCTCCGCAGGGGCATCCTCGAACTGCTCGTTGCGGCTTTGTAGGTCGAGAGCCGCTTCGGGACTGGACGAATCGGCCATCTTCTCGCGCTACCACAGGCACCAAACTGCGGCAATTCAGGGTGTGCTGGAGGGAATTCGTGGCCCGCTTCGCGCGAGAGCCGTTGGCGGCCCCGTGAGGGAGTCGGTAGGGTAGAGCCCGGCACGCCCCGTGCGGGGCAGGCGCCTCCCGGCGCTCTGGCCGCCGTTCCCGTGAGATCGAACCGCTCTCTCGCCGTGCTGGCCGCGCTGCTGCTCGCGGGCATCGGAGCAGAAGCCGCCGTCGACACGACCGTGGAGAAGCCCGTCGTCGTCGAGCTGACGGCAGGGGCACCGTGCGCGTATCCCGGCGGAGCTACCGCGGGCCCGGGTCCCGACGCGACGGCGGAGAAGGAGAAGCGGATCGAGATCGCTCCGGGCGCGACCGTGGAGCGCTTTGCGCGACCCCCGCGCGATGCCTGGCTCCGGTTCGCCGTCGCCCCCGACGCGCGCGAGCGGCTCCGCGTCACGGTCGCCTCCGACGCGACCGCGGAGAACGAGGTCGCGGTCGAGTCCGACTCCTCGGCGGAAGCGGGCGCCGCGTGGCAGGGAAAGGTACCGTACGTCGACGGCGAGCCGATCCGCCTGCGCTTCGAGAACCGGGGCAGCGAGCCGATCGCGCTCGCCGGTGCGCGGCTCGAAGGTACGGGAGCGGAGGCGTCGGCACCGATCGCCGCGTTCGATTCCTCCGAGACGCCGAACGTCGTGGTCTATCTGATCGACGCTCTTCGTCCCGATCGTCTGTCCGTCTACGGATACGAGCGCGAGACGTCGCCGAACATCGACGCCGTCGCGCGTCGCGGCGTGCTCTTCGCGAACGCGTACGCGCCGGGGCCGTCGACGCTGCACTCTCTCCCGGCGCTTCTCTCCTCGCGTCACGCTTCCGACCTGTGGGCTCTCCGCGAGCACGGCGGGGCGGACTGGACTCTCGCGGAGCGCCTCCGGGCCGCCGGCTTCCAGACGGCCGCGTTCCAGGCGAACCCGTGGGTGCGCCCCGGCCTCGGCTTCGCGCGCGGCTTCGACGTCTACGAGATGGTGCACGAGAAGAACGGCGCGCGAGCCCCGGCGACGAAGGTGAACGAGCGCGCTCTCGCGTGGCTCCGCGAGCGCGACCGCGAGCGCCCCTTCTTCCTCTTCTTGCAGACCCTCGACGTGCACACGCCCTACGAGCCGCCCGAGGACCTGCGCGAGAAGTTCGCGGGACCGGAGCGCCCGAAGGAGCCGCGCGTCCGGCGGCCGCTCAGCGAGATCGGGCGCGGCGTGCAGGCGGCGATGGTCGAGATCGTCGGCGGCGATCCCGAGCACCGCGACTACCTCGATCCGGCGCGCTACGACGCGGCCGTCGCCTACGCGGATCGCGAGCTCGGGCGGTTTCTCGAAGTGGTCGCTGGCGAAGCGAGCCGTCCGACGATCCTCGTGATCACCGCGGATCACGGCGAGTCCCTCGGCAACCTCGACGACGGGACGTACGTGCACGGGCACTCGCTCTACGAGGAGCAGGTGCGCGTTCCGTTGATCGTCTGGATCCCGGGGAAGTTCGCCGCCGGCGTGAAGGCGTCGGATCCGGTGAGCCTCCTCGATCTCGCGCCGACGATCCTCGACGCGGCTCGCGCACCGATCCCACCGGACGCACGCGGCCGAAGCCTGCTCCGCGCCGCGCCCGGCGACTGTCCGCCGGCGGCCGTCGGCGTTCTTCTCGAGGAGGCGCTCGACGTCCAGCCCACGGCGCAGATGGAGCGGCCGCGGCCGATCGCGGAGTGGTTCGTGCGCGAAGGCCCGTGGAAGCTCCTCGGAGGGAAGGAGAACCGGCTCTTCCACCTGCCGACCGATCCTCTCGAGCAGAACGACCGGAGCGCGGAGCGGCCCATCCTGACCGCGTATCTCGACGCGCGCGCCGCGACGGTCCGCGAGAAGCCCGCAACCGCCGCCGCGGCGACGACGCCGGCGAAGCTCCCCGAATCGGAGCGTCGCGAGGTCGAGCGCGCGCTCCGCTCGCTCGGCTACGTCGAGTAGCCCTCGAGCGCCGCCTCGGAGCGTGCCCCTCCGCGCGCAAAGCGCGCGGCCGAGCGCAGCGAGCGCGGGGAGTGAGGCGCAGCTTAGGTTTGCCGCGTGGAGCGAGGGGGCGCGTGCCCCCCCGCGCGCAAAGCGCGCGGCCGAGCGCAGCGAGCGCGGGGAGTGAGGCGCAGCTTAGGCTTTGCCGCGTGGAGCGAGGGGGCGCGTGCCCCCTCGTCAAACGACTCGGCGCTGCGGGTCCTCGACTTGCTGCGTCTCACGTATTCGCTCGGCGCCTTCCTGCACGGGCCGTGCGCTCACGCCGAGCCCGTAGCGCTCGAAGATCCGCGACAGCGTGTCGAAGTGGCCGTCGATCGACTGGCTCACCGAGAGGTAGCCGTGCTCGGCCGCGCGCTTCCGCTCGAGGAAGTTCAGCGGGAACATGTTGAAAAACGTGTCGTCGGTGTCGGTCGGCTCGATCAGCACGATGTCGCCGCGGAAGTTCGGATCCTCCCGGTACTGGTGCAGCCCGAGATGGAGGCGCGAGTGCAGCAGCGAGCGGAACACCTGGTTCACAACCGCGAGGAGCCCGTGCTCGGCGAGCGGCGTCCCGGGCTCGCGTCGCCGGTGCGGGCCCGGCTTCACCTCGTTGTTGAACGGGCGGAACGGGTTGTAGCAGACGACGAGGTCGGCTCCGTGCTCGATCGCGACGTCGAGGTTCGCCGTGCGCCGGACGCCGCCGTCGATGTAGTCGACGCCCTTGATGCGCGCCGGCTTGTAGAAGCCCGGAAGCGCCGTCGTCGCCTGCACCGCTTCGGAGATCGTGAGCGCCGAATCTTCGTCGTGACCGAAGACGACGCGCTCGGCGGTGTCGAGGTTCACCGCGACGATGTAGAGCTCCTTGCCGCGCCGCCGGAACAGCGTGCGGAAGTTGTTCGTGATTCCGCGCTCCTCGAGGTTGCGGCGGAGGAAGTGCTCGAGACGGCGATTGTCGAAGAGCCCGCTCGGCAGGTAGTCGAGGAAGAACGGGAACGGCCGCTCGCTCGCGAGGCCGCTCAGGAGCTCGCGTGCCGCCGCGACGGCGTGCTCGAGCGACGGGCGATCGACGAACGCGGCGAGCGGCTCGCGGATCCGGCGCGTCGTCTCCGGGCTTCGCGCGAGAACCTCCCCGAGGACCTGCGGGAACCACGTCGCGACGTCGGCCAGGAACTCGAGCGGACGGCCGAAGATCTCGTCGAGATTCGGGAAGTACACGTCGGACAGGGCAAGCTCGCCGACGTCGCCGATACCTTCGAGGCTTCCGAGCAGCTCCGCCGGAGAGATGCCCGAGGCGAGCGGCGCCGCGAGGAACGCGCCCGCGGACAGCCCGACGTAGACGTCGAAGTCGACGATCTTCCGTCCGGTGAAGCAGTCGTCGAGCGCCGCGAGCCCGCCGAGCTTGAAGGCGCCGCCGGTGACCGCGCCCCCGGAGAGGACGAGCGCGATCTTCGGGTTCAGCTTCCGCGTGCGCGGAGTGCTCTTCTCGATGACGGTGATGCCCATCGCGAACGCCCGTCGCCCCGACGCTCGACACTTTCGGAATCCGAAAGCGACTTCAATAGGGTCTCGGACATTCCCTCAGCGCATGTAGCGGGGAAGCCCGTCGCGGCGGAGGGCGGCGTCGGTCGCGGCGAGGTCGGCCGCGTTGTCCGCCGTGTGCCATCGCCCGGCGTAGACGTAGCCGAAGAAGGGCAGGCCTTCCGCGAAGAGCGGCGGGTAGAAATCGTGCATCGAGCTGAAGGGTCGATCGTCCGGCATGCGCGCGATCACCTCGGGCGAGAGGACCTGCACCGATGCGAACATGTACTCGGAGAGCCCCTCGCGCGGAGCGCCGCGGCCGAGGAAGCGGCGCACGCGGCCGCTCGTGTCGATGCCGAAGACGCCGTAGCTCTCCTTCCGCGGATCGTCGCGCAGCACGAACGTCACTGCGGCGCGGCGCGACGCGTGGAAGTCGAGCACCTCGCCGAGAGGAACGTCCGTCACCACGTCCGCGTTCAGGACGACGACCGGCGCGTCGAGCGACCCCTCGAAGAGGCGAGTGGCTTGACGGATCCCGCCGCCGGTGTCGAGGAGCGTCGTCTCGACCGAGTAGCGGACCGCGACGCCGTGGCGCGAGCCGTCGCCGAGCGCCTCGCGTAGTCGGTCGCCGAGGTGGTGCACGTTGACGACGACCTCCTCGATGCCGTTCGCGCGGAGGAGACCGAGCCCGTACGCGATCAGCGGCCGGTCCGCGACCAGGGCGAGCGGCTTCGGCGTGTGATCCGTGAGCGGCCGGAGACGCGATCCGCGACCCGCGGCGAGGATGATCCCGCGCGCTCGCGGCGGCGTCGCCGAAGCCGCCTGCTTCGTTGGAGCGTCGCTCACGCGAAGAGCTCGCTCCGCGTCGCGAGGAGCCGCCGCGGCGCCGGATCGTCGATCGCTTCGAGAGCGCGGCGCGCCTGCGCCGCGACGTCCGGCACGAAGCGGAGGTGCGCGGTCCGTCCCGCCTCGAGAGCGAGCTGGCGGAATCGGCCGAGCACGCGTAGCGCGCGGAACGCGACCGCGACGAAGTAGTCGCGCCGGAGCGAGGCGCGATCGAGGTCGATCCCCCGGCCGCGGAGCTCGCTCGCGAAGCGGTCGACGAGGCGCGCTTCGCTCTCCGCATCGACGAACCGCGCGCTCGCGCGATCCGTGCAGAGCGAAGCGACGTCGTACAGTGCGGGTCCGATCATCGCGTCCTGGAAGTCGATCGTCCGCACGCGCCCGTCCGCGTCCACGTAGAGGTTCCAGGCGTGGTAGTCGCGGTGGATCAGGACGTCGGGCTGCGCCTCGAGCGCTTCGCCGAGGCGGGAGAGGGCGCTCGTCAGCTCCGGGTCGCTCTCCGGCTTCGCCGGACGATCCCCGTCGGCGATCGCGAAGGCGCCGATCAGGTGGATCTCGCGCTCGATCAGCGCGCGGTCGTGCCGGCGCCCGAAGGCCACACAGCGGCCGCGCTCGGGATCGAGGATCGAAGCGGCGATCCGAGCGGCGATCGCGGCCGCCTCCTCCAGGAGCGCCGCGCCCGCCGCTCGCTGCGCAGCCGCGTCGGCGAGCGCTTCGTCGCCGAGGTCCTCGAGCAGGAGGATGCCGTCCTCCGCGGCCGCGTCGAGGTGCAGCGCCGGAACCGCGACGCCGCGTCCTTCGAGGTAGCGCTGCACGTCGACGAAGTCGGACGCGCTCTTCTTCGCGTCGCTTTCCGGCAGGAGCATCGCGACGATCGAGCGTGGTACGCTCTCTCCCGCGAGGCGGAGGCGCACGTAGCGTCGCGTCGAGGCGTCGCCGGCGAGCGGCTCCTCCTCCGTCACGCGGGCTCCCCTCCAGCACCGCTCCACGATCCGCTGCCAGTTTGACATGCCCCGCGTGTTTCCTTAGCTAAACGCGGGCTCGCGGGGGAGCGTGTCCGCTTTCTTGGCCGTCGGGACGGTCCTGTGCTGAATCCGTACGTTGCACTCTTGATGAGCTTCGCGCTCTGCGCGCTCGTCGCGACGATCATGGTGTGCGCGAGCTGGATCCTCGGCCCGAAGCACCCGACGAAGACGAAGCTCGAGATCTTCGAGACGGGAAATCCGCCGCTCGGATCGCTCCGCGGCATGCGCTTCCCGGTGAAGTTCTATCTGACCGCCATCCTCTTCATCGTCTTCGACATCGAGGTGGTGTTCATGTACCCGTGGGCCGTGATCTTCCGGCAGCTCGGCTGGGCGGGACTGGCCGAGATGGCCGTCTTCGTTGCGGTGCTCACGGTGGGGCTGGCGTACGTGTGGCGGGTCGGCGCTCTCGAGTGGGAATGAGCGCCGGGGGACGGGGTCGAACGTGGAGGTGCTGATCTCGCTCGCGAAGGTGATCTTCGCCTTCGTCATCGTTCTCCAGCTCACGCTCGTCCTTCTCTGGGTCGAGCGGAAGGGCTCGGCGCTGATCCAGGACCGCGTCGGCGCGAACCGCGCGAACCTCTTCGGCGGGCTCCTGCCCTTCAACCTCGGGATCGTGAACACGTGGATGGCCGATCCCCTGAAGCTCTTCCACAAGGAGGACATCGTCCCGGCGGACGCCGATCGCTTCCTCCACTGGTTGGCGCCCTGGATCGCGATCTTCCCGCTCTTCGTGACCTTCACGGTGATCCCGTTCGGCGACGTCCTGATCGCGGGCGGCTACACCATCAACCTGCAGGGCGCGGACCTGAACCTCGGCATCCTCTACGTCCTCGCGATGCTGTCGATGGCCGTCTACGGCGTGATCGTCGGCGGCTGGGCCTCGAACTCGCGGTATGCGTTCCTCGGCGGCGTCCGCGGCTCGGCGCAGATGGTGTCGTACGAGATCGCGATGGGGCTCTCGCTCGTCAGCGTCGTGCTCACCTTCGGGACGCTCGACTTCCAGGAGATCGCGCGCGCGCAGGGCGATCTCCTCTTCGGGGTCTTCCCGGCGTGGGGCTTCTTCTACCAGCCGCTGGCGCTCCTGATCTTCTTCATCGCCGGGATGGCGGAGTCGAAGCGCGCTCCCTTCGACCTCCCCGAGGCCGAGTCGGAGCTCGTCGCGGGCTTCTACACGGAATACTCGGGCTCGAAGCAGTCGGTCTTCATGATGGCCGACTTCGTCGAGGTCGCGATCGTCGCGGGTCTCGTGACGACGCTCTTCTTCGGCGGCTGGCAGGTGCCGTGGCTCTACCGGGACGGCTTCCATTTCCCGGGCGGGTTCCACGTCTTCGTGCCGTCGCTCCTCGTGACGGTGCTCCAGGTCCTCTCGTTCCTCGTGAAGCTCTTCCTCTTCTGCTGGCTGCAGATCTTGATCCGCTGGTCGCTGCCGCGCCTTCGTTACGACCAGCTGATGGACCTCGGCTGGAAGCGGCTCCTCCCGCTCTCGCTCGCGAACGTCGCGATCACCGCGGTGTTCGTGCTGCTCTTCGATGGAAAGACGGTCTGGTGACGCTCTTCTGGATCCTCGCCTGCGTGACGATTCCCGCGGCGCTGACCGTCATCCTGCACCGGAACCCGGTGTACTCGGCGCTGGCACTCGTCTTCACGCTGTTCCAGGTCGCGATCATGTTCGTCGCGCTCGACGCGCATCTGATCGCGTTCCTGCAGATCATCATCTACGCGGGCGCGATCGTGGTCTTGATCCTGTTCGCGATCATGCTCTTGAGCCTCGAGCCCGAGGAGCCGGGCGACGGACGAAGCTCGCTCCGCGCCGCCGGCTGGGGCGCCGCGGCGCTGCTCGGCCTCGAGCTCGTGGCGATCGCCGCGGTCTTCCCGGACACGCCTGCGGCCGAGAAGCCGCTCCCCGAGGGCTACGGCTCGGTCGCGAAGATCGCCGAGCGGCTCTTCACGACCCATCTTCTGCCCTTCGAGCTGACCAGCGTGCTGCTGCTCGTCGCGGTGGTCGGAGCCGTGGTCATGGCGCGGCGACGGACCGGTCCATGACCGAGCACTATCTCGTCCTCGCCGCGATCCTCTTCGCGATCGGCGGCCTCGGCGTCCTCATCCGCCGGAACGTCATCGTCATTCTGATGTCGGTGGAGCTGATGCTCAACGCGGTCAACGTGACCTTCGTCGCGCTAGCTAGGCAGCACGGTTCGATGGACGGTCAGGTGATCGTCTTCTTCGTGTTGACCGTCGCCGCCGCCGAGGTCGCGGTCGGGCTCGCGATCATCCTGATGAACTTCGCCCAGCGGAAGACGATCAACGCGGACGAGATCCGCCTGCTGCGCGGATAGGCGCAGCCGACCCCAGCGAATCGAAGAGGCCGAGGTGGAGACCGAGCTGCTGCGCTGGATCGTGCTGCTTCCCCTGCTGGGATTCTTCGCAGGGGTGTTCGCGGCGCGGACCAATCGGCCCGAGCTCGCCCGGTTCACGGGACCCGCCGTCGTCCTCGCAGCCTTCGTCGTCGTGCTGATCTCGGTCGGGCGACTCTGGAGCCTGCCGGCCGACGGAGCGCTCGTCGACAAGATGTTCACGTGGATCGAGGCGGGGCCGCTCTCGATCGACTTCACGTTCCGGATCGACCGCCTGACGAGCGTGATGCTGCTGATCATCACCGGCGTCGGCTCTCTCATCCATCTCTACTCGCTCGGGTACATGGACCACGAGCCCGACGTCGCGCGGTTCTTCGCGTACCTGAACCTCTTCGTCTCCTCGATGTTGATCCTGGTGCTCGCCGACTCGCTGCCGGTGCTCTTCATCGGCTGGGAGGGCGTCGGGCTCTGCAGCTATCTGCTGATCGGCTTCTGGTACAAGGACATGAACAACGCGGACGCGGGCCAGAAGGCCATGATCGCGAACCGCGTCGGCGACGCCGCGTTCCTGATCGGGATGTTCCTGCTGTTCTGGAGCCTCGCCCAGGTCGGAACGGCGTCGCTCAACCTGCAGTCGATCAACGAGCAGGCGCCGCTCCTCGCGGAGAAGCTCCCGTGGGTGCCGACGGTCGTCTGCCTGCTGCTCCTGATCGGCGCGACCGGCAAGTCGGCGCAGATCCCTCTCTACGTCTGGCTGCCGGACGCGATGGCCGGTCCGACGCCGGTCTCCGCCCTGATCCACGCCGCGACGATGGTCACCGCGGGCGTCTACATGATCGCGCGGCTCTCGTTCCTGTACGTCGAGGCGCCGGGCGCGATGGACGTCGTCGCGACGATCGGTGCGCTCACCTGCCTCTTCGCCGCGACGATGGCGATCGTGCAGGACGACCTGAAGAAGGTCCTCGCGTACTCGACGGTCTCGCAGATCGGCTACATGATCCTCGGCGTCGGCGTGGGCGCGTTCGCGGCGGGCATCTTCCACCTGATGATGCACGCCTTCTTCAAGGCGCTGCTCTTCCTCTGCGCCGGCGCGGTGATGCACGCGCTCCACGGCGAGATCCGCATGTCGCACATGGGCGGCCTCGGCTCGAAGATGCCGATCACCGCGAAGACGTTCCTGATCGCCGCGATGGCGATCGCGGGCGTGCCCGGGTTCGCCGCGTTCTTCTCGAAGGACATGATCCTCGAAGCGGCGTTCGTGAGCGGTCACACCTTGCAGTGGGCGCTCGGGCTCATCGGCGCGGGCTTCACCGGCTTCTACGTCTTCCGCGGATACTTCCGGACGTTCACCGGCGAGAGCCGGCTCGATCCGGAGGTCGCGGCACACGTGCACGAGATGCCGCGCGTGATGACGGTGCCGCTGATGATCCTCGCCGTGCTCTCGATCGTCGGCGGGTGGATTGGGCTTCCGTTCGGGCTCCTCTGGGGCGATGCGATCGGCCACTACCTGTCGCCGTCGCTCGCGACGCCGCACGGCCACCACGGCCATCCCACCACCGGAACGCTGCTCTTCCTGATGACGCTCGCGACGGCGGTGGCGCTCTTCGGGATCTGGTGGGCGTGGACGTTGTACGCGAAGTCGCCGCAGCTCCTCGAGACCGTCTACGCCCGCACGCGCGGCGTCTACACGGTCCTCTGGAATCGCTACTGGGTGGACGAGCTGTACGACACCCTGATCGTCGACCCGTACAAGCGCACCTCGCGCTTCTTCTGGAAAGGCGTCGACGCGGTCTTCATCGACGGGCTCGTGAACGGCGTCGGTGCCGTGGTCACGTGGAACGCCGGAGTCTGGCGACGCCTCCAGTCCGGAAACGTGTCGCACTACGCTCTCGGCATGCTCGCAGGCGCGGTGCTCCTCGCCGGCGCGACCTGGCTCGTCCTGCAGAACTGAGATGGAACTTCCGATCCTGAGCTTGATCCTCTTCTCGCCCCTCGTGCTGGGGCTGATCCTGCTCTTCGTCCCGTCGGAGCCGGTCCAGATCCCGCAGCGGACGGCGTTCGTCTTCTCGCTCGTTCCCTTCTTCTTCTCCCTCTGGATGCTGGCGCGCTTCGATCCCTCGATCGGCGAGCTGCAGCTCACGGAGACGGTCTCGTGGATGCCGACCCTCGGCATCACCTACTCGCTCGGCGTCGACGGCTTCTCGATCTGGCTCATCCTCCTGACGACGCTCTTGACGCCCGTCGTGATCCTCGGCTCGTGGACGGACATCCGGAAGCGCGTGAAGGAGTTCCTCTTCTTCATGCTCGTCCTGGAGTGGGGAATGCTCGGCGCCCTCGTCGCCGTCGACCTCTTCCTCTTCTTCATGTTCTGGGAGCTGATGCTCTTCCCGATGGCGTTCGTCCTCGGGATCTGGGGCGGGCCGCGGCGCTACTACGCGACGATCAAGTTCGTGCTCTACACGATGGCCGGCAGCGCGCTGATGCTCGTCGCGATGCTGTATCTCGTCCTCGCACACGCGAAGACGGGCACGCTGACGTTCGACATCGTCACGCTCTACGACACGCCGCTCTCGCGCCTCGAGGAGACGCTCCTCTTCTGGGCCTTCGCGATCGCGTTCTTCATCAAGGTGCCGATGGTGCCGCTGCACACGTGGCTGCCCGACGCGCACACCGAGGCGCCGACGGGCGGCTCCGTCGACCTCGCGGGCGTCCTCCTGAAGATGGGGACGTACGCGTTCCTCCGCTTCGCGATCCCGCTCTTCCCGCACGCGGCGGAAGACGCCTTCCCGATCGTCATCGCGATCTCCGTCGTGGGGATCGTCTACGGCGCGATGGTCGCGTACCCGCAGCCGGACATGAAGCGGCTCGTCGCGTACTCGTCCGTGAGCCACATGGGCTTCGTGATGCTCGGGCTCTACGCCTTCGACGTCACGGGGATCACCGGCAGCGTGCTGCAGATGATCAACCACGGGCTGACGACCGGCGGGCTCTTCATCCTGATCGGCTTCATCTACGACCGGACGCACACGCGGCAGATCGCGGACTACGGCGGCGTCTGGACCGTCGTGCCGATCTTCTCGGTGCTCTTCCTGATCGTGACGCTCGGCTCGATCGGCCTTCCGGGAACGAACGGCTTCGTCGGCGAGTTCATGATCCTCCTCGGAGCGTTCCGGAACCATCCGTGGGCGGTCGCCGTCGCGACGACGGGCGTCGTGCTCGGCGCGGCCTACATGCTGACGATGTACAAGCACGTCGTCTTCGGCCCGCTGAAGAACGCCGCGAACGAGACGCTCGCCGACCTGAACCTACGCGAGGTGATCGCGGTCGCCCCGATCGTGCTGCTGATCTTCTGGATCGGCGTGTATCCGAAGCCCTTCCTCGCGCGCATCGAGCCGACGGTCGAGGTGCTGCTGTCGCGCCTCGAGCGGGCCGGTGCGACGCTCTACCTCGCGGACCGCTCTCCCGCGGCGGACGAGCCCGAACGGGTGGCTGCGCGATGATCGAGATCCCCTTCGGCGCCGCGGAGGCGTGGGCGATCGCGCCGTTCACGGTCATCGCGCTCTTCGCGATGGGCATCCTGCTCTACGAGACGTTCCGCACGGACGACCACGGCCCCGAGCTGACGTTTTGGTTCTCGATCCTCGGCCTTGCCGGCGCCGCGATCGCCTCGCTCCTCGCGTGGGACAACGGTTCCGTCGCCTTCGGCGGCACCTTCGCGACCGACGGCGTCGCCGTGTTCACGAACCTCATCTGCATCCTCGCCGCCGGTCTCTCGCTGATGATGGGCGTGCACTACATGGAGCTGATCCGCGTGCGTGCGCGCGAGTTCCAGCCGCTCGTGCTGTTCGCGGTCTCCGGCATGTTCATCATGGGCGGAGCGCGCGATCTGATCGTCCTCTTTCTCGGGATCGAGGTGATGTCGATCCCCGCCTACGTGCTCGCCGGCATCCACCGGCAGGATCACGCCTCGGGCGAGGCGGCGCTCAAGTACTTCCTCCTCGGCGCGTTCGCGACGAGCTTCCTCCTCTACGGCATCGCGCTCGTCTACGGCGCGACGGGAACGACGACGTACGCCGGCATCTCGATGGCGCTCTCGACCGCGCCGCACCTGGCGCTCCTCGGCGGCATCGCGCTCTTGATCGTCGCGCTCGGCTTCAAGGTCGGCGTCGTGCCGTTCCACTTCTGGGCACCGGACGTGTACCAGGGCGCGCCGACCGCGGTGACCGCGCTGATGGCGGTCGGCATCAAGGCGGCGGCGGTCGTCGGCACGGCTCGTCTCTTCCTCTCCGGCTTCGCCGGGATGCACGTCGAGTGGAGCATCGTCCTCTGGTGGATCTCCGTCGCGACGATGACGCTCGGCAACGTCGTCGCGATCGTGCAGAGCAACGTGAAGCGGATGCTCGCGTACTCGAGCGTCGCGCACGCTGGCTACCTCATCGCGGCGATCGCTTCGGGCACGCCGCGCGGCGGCGGCGCGATCCTCTTCTATCTCCTCGCGTACGCGTTCATGAACCTCGGCGCGTTCGCGGTCGTGATCGCGGTCGGTGCGAAGGACGAGCCGAACGAGAAGATGTCCGACTTCGCGGGGCTCGCGACGCGTCGGCCGCTCCTCTCGGGAGCGATGGCGCTCTTCCTTCTCTCGCTGATGGGAATCCCGCCGCTCGTCGGCTTCGTCGGGAAGCTCTACATCATCGAGGCGCTGATCGCGGCCGGGCAGGTCGGTCTCGGCGTCATCGTGATCCTGAACAGCGTCGTGTCCGGGTACTATTACCTACGGGTGATCATCGAGATGTTCATGAAGGATGCGACGCGCGAGATCCCCGCTCTCGACCCGCGTCCGTACCTCATGGTCTGCGTCGCGATCGCGCTCGCCGGGACGATCTTCTTCGGCATCTTCCCGGACCTCGCCCTGGAGGCCGCCCGGGACTCGTTCGCCGCTCTGCGTTAGCCACCTCGCAGGTCGCTCAGGACTTGCAAGGCTGCAATCGGTCCCGGCGAAGAAGCCCCCTATTGACGGCGACTCCGTGGCCTGGGGATTGCTGCAGGGTCGACTGCTGCGGCTCGCCTCCTCTGCAAACCCTGCCTATCCCAACTCGGCCGTACGGGGCTACATTACACGTAGGAGAAACTGGGTGGGAAAGCAGTCGATCGCAGCCGTCGCCGGAATCGCCTTTTGGGCGGCGACCCTGGCGGCTCCTCGAGTCGCCTCGGCAGCACAGCCGCCGTCGGTCGTGAGCTGCGCCAAGCGGGTCACCAATGGCGCCAAGGGGTTCGTCACCAAGTACTTCGAGTGGATCACGGACTGCGAGATCGACAACCTCGGGAGTGACGCCGGCGAGAAGCTCGACTGTCGTGCCGAGGCCGCCGGATCGAACACAATCGAGGGGCTCCTCGACAAGTTCTTCCGCGAGGTCGACGAATGCGCGAGCGACGCCTTCCGGGCGATCTGCCCGTTCGAGGCGAAGAATGCGGAGGAGCTGAAGGGTAAGCTCGGGGCGCCCGGCGGGATCGTCGACCAGCTCCTCGCCCTGAGCGACGACATCTACGTCACCGATTACGGGGCGGGATGCGAGCGACCGCCCGGCGAGGCCACGCGCGACGCCGAGGAGTGCGGTAAGCAGATCGCGCGGGTCGGTGCGGACTATACCGAGGAGCTCGTCAAATGCGTATTCAAGTGCGAGCTCGGTAGGCTCCGGGAGAGCAGCGAATCGGTGGCCTGCCTCGACCCGTCGAGCGGTGCACCTGTTCGCGAGAAGGTCGTCGAGTGCTTCGAGGGCGAATCGGGGGACTTCCACGACGACACCGACAACAAGTGCAAGCTGAATGCGCACGTGCTCGGGCTCGGTTGCCCGATGGGCTTCGAGACGGTCCCGGATGTCCTCGACGCGATCGACGAGCGCATCGTGGCGATCGTCGCCGAGGTGGACGAGTCGATCTTCCGCTCGCCGTGCAAGTCGAGCCTGGAAGACGCCGGAGAGGACGTCGCAATTCCGGCCAACGTGACGCTCGAGCCGAGCTTCACCACGAAGCAGGTTGCCTGCGGCCAGATACTGAACGCGAGCTTCTTCGGCAGCGACACGACCGTCCGCTTCGACTCGAACCTCGACTGCACGCCGATCGGCACCGCCACGGACGGCGTCGTGATCTCGAAGTCCGGCGTGACCGTCAGCGGCCGTGGCGAGTATCGCATCACCGGTCCGCAATCGAAGAAGAACCGAACCGGCGCCGGGATTCGGCTCGCGTCGGGCGTGACCGGCGTGCGGATCCAGGGTTTCTCCGCGATCGAACGCTTCGCGGACGGAATCGGGGACGCCGGGAACAACACGGGCCTGGTCATCGACAACGTCACCGTCCGCCGGAACGAGGCGGCGGGAATCCGGTTGACGTCGCCGGGTGCGGCGATCGAGGAGGTCAAAGCGGATCGCAACACCATCGGCTTCGACCTCTCGGGCGACAACACCACGCTCACCGAATCCCGAGCGCTCCGCTCCACTGCCGGCGTCGGCATCGGCGTGCGGCTCGACGGCGTCGACACCGACGGTAACGGCCGTATCGTCTGGGTGAGAGAAAGCGCGTCCGAGGAGAACTTGATCGGGCTGCAGCTCAACGGCGGCCCGCACCGGATCGAGCACAACTCGGTGCGTGAGAATCTCGGAACCGGCATCCACGTCGCGTCGATTGGCTCCAAGGTCGACTCCAACTCGATCAAGCTGAACCTGACCGATGGGGTCTGGGTAACCGGCTCGAACAACGACGTCTCGGCAAACAGCTCGGACGAGAACGTCGAGGACGGCTACGTGGTCGAGGGCTCGAACAATCTCCTCGACACCAATCGGTCTGGCACGTTGACGGACAACGGCAACGGCGGCGTCGGCTATCGGATCGGTGGAATGGGGAACCGCTTCCGCTCGAACAAAGCAGAGGCGAACCTCGGGGCCGGATTCCTGGTCGGGGCTCCGACGGCGGTGTTCACATCGAACAATTCGAACCGAAATCACGCCCAGGGTTATCTGTTCACGTCCGGGGGCAGCACGCTCGATACGAACAAAGCGGAGTTCAACACCGGGTTCGAGTTCGTCATCGCTCCGGGGAATACCGACGCACAAAGCAACACTGCGAACGGCGCCGCATTCAGCTTTGGCGCTGGCGGCGGCAGCTTCGAGTGAGGGCGCTGCCCCCCCCTCGACCAGCGACGGAGGCTACCAACCGCTTGAAGCCGGCGACCCACACGATCCGGAATCGAATCGCCTCGCTGGCGGCGCTCCTCCTCGCCGCGTCGGCAGTTCTTCCCGCGGCTGCGCGAGCCGCGGACGGCCCCGGTCTCGAGGAGATCGTCATCTCGCCGGCCACGCTCACGCTCGCTCCGGGCGAGAGCGGTCAGCTCACGGCGGTCGGACACTACGAGGACGACACGACGCGGCCCCTGACGAACGTCGTCTGGCAGAGCCGGAACGAGGACGTCGCGACCGTCGATCCGCAGACGGGTCGTGTGACCGCGCACGCGAGCGGCGAGGCGGAGATCAAGGCCGAGGACGAGGACAGCGGGAAGGAGGCGAGAGTCCGCGGGAAAATCGTCGTCGCGGAGATACAAGACCTCTCCGTCGTGCCCTCGCAGGCGACGATCGAGACGGGCAAGACGCTCCAGCTGAGGGCGCTCGCCACCTTGTCCGACGGCCGGACCGGCTTCGACGTGACGAAGTTCGTCACCTGGACCTCGAAGAAGAAGTCCGTCGCGACGGTCAGCGACGCCGCTCCGACGCAGGGCCTCGTGACAGCGGTCGCAGTCGGGCAGGGCAACATCCGCGCGAAGGACCCGGAGTCCGGCGAAGAGGCGGAGGGCACGATGACCGTCGTCCCCGCGCCGGGCGGGGGAGGCGGAGAGGACGACGACGAGGGCGATCCGGACGAGGTCGAGGAGATCGAGCTCCGCCCGCACGACGTCAAGCTCCGTCCCGGCGGCAGCGCCGCGCTCCGTGCGTTCGCCATCATGGCGGACGGCACCGAGCGCGACGTGACCTCCGAGGTCGACTTCTCTTCGAGCGACGCGCAGGTCGCGACGGTCGCCGCCGGCGGGCTCGTGACCGCGGGCGAGGCAGGCCGCGCGAAGATCGAAGCGAGCCACGAGGCGGGCGGCGAGAGCAGCGACTCGCGTGCTCAGATCTGGGTCGGCGAGGTCGAGAGCATCGATCTCTCGCCGGCGAACCCGACGCTCGACATCGGCGAGATCGTCGAGATGAGCGCGCTCGCGACGTACGACAACGGGCTCAGCGCCGACATCACGCAGCAAGCGGAATGGTCTTCCGAGAAGACCCGCGTCGCGACGGTCAGCGACACCGCCGGCTCGAAGGGCTTCGTCACGGGCGTGACGCGTGGCGACGCGACGATCGTCGCGCGCGACCCCGCTTCCGGCCAGGCGTCGAAGGGCTCGTCCGGCCGCGTCGTCGTGCTCGATCCGACCGATCCCGATCCGGACGAAGGCGAGGGCGACCTCGCCGGGCTGCGCGACATCGTGCTCGACCCGGCCGCGGTCAGTCTCCTGCCGGGTGAAACGGCCGTCGTGCACGCGACCGGCCTCTTCGCCGACGGCTCGACGCGCGACCTGACCGACCTCGTCGACTTCCGCTCGCGGCGCTCTCGCACGGCGGACGTCGACGAAACCGGCGTCGTCACCGGCAAGCGCGAGGGCGATTCGGAGATCGAGGCGAAGGAGCCGTCGACGGGCGTCCGTTCGCGCGTGCCCGCGCGCGTCCACGTCGCGCGGATGCTGAGCCTCGCGATCCTCCCGGCGGAGCGGATTCTCGCGCCGGGCGGCAGCATGCAGCTCCAGGCGCGCGCGAACTACGACAACGGCGTGACGGGTCGCGACGTGACGAACGAGGTGCGCTGGGAGTCGTTCCGCACCTCCGTCGCCACGGTGGGCAACACGGATCTCGACCGGGGCCGCCTCGTCGCGGTCGGGAACGGCGAGACCGAGGTCGCCGCCTATCACAAGGATTCACGCGTCCGCTCGCATCGCGAAGAGGGCAAGGTGATCGTCCGGAGCGCCGGCCCGACGCCCACTCCGGGCGTCGCGGTTCCGGTCGGCCTCGTGGTCACGCCGGCGATGCTGAGCCTCCAGGACGGCGAGACGCAGCAGCTCCAGGTCGAGCTCCAGTACTCGGACGGCTCGAAGGATCCGCTCCTGGAGAGCCTCGAGTTCCGCTCGAGCAACCGACGCGTCGCGCGCGTCACGACCTCGGGCCTCGTGGTGGCCGAGGGCGGCGGCGCGGCGAGCATCGAGGTCGAGTACGATCCGCTCGGCTTCTCGAAGCACGTGTCCGTCGTCGTGCGGAACATCACGAGCCTCAAGATCGATCCCGCGACGACGACGCTTCGCATCGGGCGCACGGCTCGGTTGAAGGCGCTCGCGTCCTTCAGCGACGGGACGACGAACGTCGACGTGACGAACGACGTCTCGTGGCGCTCCGACAATCCGCTCGTGGCGACCCTTCCCGACAGCGGGACGGTGCAGGGCGCGGCGCTCGGCACGGCGCGGATCGAGGTGCTCGATCCGATCACTCGCGTGCGCTCGGACGCTTCGACCGGCAACGTGTCGGTCGTCGCCGGGATCGAGCGTGTATTCTTGACGCCGAGCCGGCTCGCGCTGCCCGTCGGCGGCGAGAAGCAGTACAAGGCGTTCGGCGCCTTCCCCGGCGGCGCCACCGCGGACATCACGGACAGCGTCGACTGGTTCATCTCGGCCGGAAATCCGCCGGTCGCGTCGATCAGCCCGACGGGGCGCGTGAAGGGTCTCCGTCTCGGCGACGCGACGATCTCGGCGCGCGATCGCGAGAGCGGGATCACCTCGACGGCGAGCGGCGACGACCGTGTCGCTTCGATCGTCGGAGCGCTCCTCGCGCTCAAGGTCTCGACGACCGATGACATCGACGCGACACCGTCCGCCGTGGTCCTGAGCGCGGGCGAGACGAAGAGCCTGAAGGGTCTGGCTCTCTTCGAGCAGCGGACGGACGGCTTCAACCTCGGCAGCGCGCTCGATTGGCACTCGAGCAACGCGGTGGCGGTCTCCGTCAACGCGTCCGGGCTCGTGACCTGCAACGGCGTCGGCGTGTCGACGATCTCGGTCACCGACCCGACGACGGGCATCACGTCGACGAACACGCTGGGCAACCTCTCCGTGACGTGCTCGGGACGCGTGGTCGGCCTACGCACGCAGCCGACGTTCGCGGACCTCAACTACCTGGCGACGCGGCAGGTGCGCGCGTTCCGCCGGCTCGAGGACGGCAGCGAGATCGAGGTGACGCGGAAGGTCCAGTGGACCTCGAGCAGCCCGAGCATCGTCAGCATCGTCGAGACGGGCGACCAGGGTGGCCTCGCGACCGCGCTCGGCGACGGGCAGGCGACTCTGGTCGCGTACGACGCCGCGTTCGACGTCAGCTCCGAGGACTCCGGCG
The DNA here is from genome assembly GCA_016874795.1 of Deltaproteobacteria bacterium. Lineage (GTDB taxonomy): Bacteria > Desulfobacterota > Binatia > UBA12015 > UBA12015 > VGTG01. The sequence continues at coordinate 58,388 of VGTG01000013.1, forward strand.
GGACGCTCGCGGTCCTGCGCACGCGCAAGACAAGGACGAAGCTCGAGCTCTTCCCGCAGAGCGACGCCGTCGGCTTCAAGGGCAAGGTCGGCGAGCTCTACGGCTTCCAGGCGCGCGCGACCTACGCGAGCGGCGCGACGCAGGGCGTGAACCTGCTGCTCAACTGGAGCTCGTCGAACGCGACGATCGTCCAGATGGGAGACGGCTCGGCCGAGTTCAAGGTGAACCAGGGTCGCCTGCTGAAGGCGGGCACCGTCACGATCACCGGACGGTACCCGGCCGACGCAGGCTCCCCCGAGGTCAGCGCCTCGACGTCGTTCGAGGTCACGCCCTAGCCTGCATTTCTCACCAGATCCCTACTGCGGCGGCCGATAGCACCGAATCTTCGCGAGCTTCTCCCTCCGGGCTCCTCGACGTACTGTTCAAGTACGCCTGCGTCGCCCTCCGGTCCGAGGCTCGCGAATCTTCGGCACTCTCGACCGCCTCGCGACGTGATCTGGTGAGAAATGCAGGCTAGCTACTGGTTCTGCTTTCGCTGGAGGGTCGTCTTCGTGCTCGAGACGCCCTCCGGCGAAAACAGATCGCCCTTGCTGCACTCGGCCCGAAGCACGTACTGCCGGTCGGAGGCCACGCCGCTGTAGCGGCTGAAGACGGAGACCTGCGCCCGCATGCCCCCGTCACCGCCGGGGCGGACGAAGCAGCCGGTCTGCTCGTAGCCGACGGACTTGCTCGCGATCTCGACGAGCCCGTCCCCGAGCATCGAGCTCGGAACCGTCGCTCTACTTCAGATCGCCGGGGTTCCAGTACTCGCGCCAGTACTGGATCTCGCCGTTCTCGATACGGCAGATGCTCATGCCGTCCCAGGCGATCCGCCGGCCGCCGTCGCGGAGCTCGGTCTCGATCCGCCACTCGGCGAGCACCGCGTCGCCCTGGACCGCGATCTCGCGGAAGTCGAACGAGAGCGGCTGCATCCGCGCGAAGGAGCCGCGCACGAGCTCCGCGAAGGCTGCGCGTCCGCGGAGCGGCTCCGCGTGTACCGGCGAGAGGAAGACCAGGTTCTCCGCGAAGAGGGCGAGGTAGGCGTCGAGGTCGCCGTCGAGCCAGGCTCGCCGGCGGCGGTCGAAGAGGAGGACGGCCTCGTCCCGGGTGAGCATCTCAGGCATCGCGGTCGTCGCGATCGTCGCGATCGTCGCGATCGTCGCGGCCGTTGCGGCCGTTGCGGCGCAGAAAGGTCCGCCGCACGACGCGCTGGAACCCCGCGATGAGATCCTCGCGCGAGGCCTTCATCCCCGTCTCGACCCAGTGCGCGAGG
>VGTG01000014.1 GCA_016874795.1 Deltaproteobacteria bacterium
TTCTCCCTCCGGGCTCCTCGACGTACTGTTCAAGTACGCCTGCGTCGCCCTCCGGTCCGAGGCTCGCGAATCTTCGGCACTCTCGACCGCCTCGCGACGTGATCTGGTGAGAAATGCAGGCTAGCGGTCGTAGTCCTGCATGATCGCCCAGAGACGCTCGGGCGAATGGGGCAGATCGAGGGAGTAGCGATGCTCGCGCACGATCAACAGAGGATCGTCGAGTTCGCGTCGAGCATCGAGACGGGTCGGCGATCATCTCCCGTGCGGGCAGGACGAACGATCGAATCGCCAGATCTGCGCGCGGCCGTCCTCGTGGAGGAGCTTCAGGCGCGGGTTTCGGCGAAGCCACTCCTCGTGCACGGCGAGGGTGCCGTCGGTTCCGACGGTGCCGCGCCTCTCGCCGAGGTAGACGTGCGTCACCTCCTGCGCGCAGAGGAGCGGGTTCAGGAAGCGCGCCCAGCCGTTCGTGCGGCGGATCCACTCGGGCAGGACGCGGATCCGGTAGCGGAGCTCCTCGGGCATCCGCTCGACCGTGTACGGGAGGGGCGGAAGCGTCGCCCCGCGTCCCGTGTAGAGCGGCAGCCACCAGCCGGCGTCCGACCCGACCGCGGCGCTGCCGTCGTACGCGGCGAAGGAGTTCACGAGGAAGCGAGCATCTGGAGGGACCTCGCTCGCGATCCATTCGAACGCGCGGAGGTCGCTCGCCGTGACGAGCTGGAAGGACGGCTCGACGGGGGCTGCGCGCGCGCGGAAGCCGAGCAGGGCGAGAGCCGCTGCCGCCGCCAACGTCGCGATGCGGCCGAGCGGCCGGTGTGCGAGCTTCGCGAGGGCGCGCGCGCCGATCACGCCGAGCACGAGCGCCGCGGGGACGTACGCGGCGATGCCGATCGCAAAGTTCGTGACGAAGCCGGTTCCCGGAAGTCCCACGAGGAAGGGGTTCGTGATCAAGAACGCGATGCCGATCCAGGCGAGGGCGACGGCGACGACGCGCTCGCGCACGAGGGCTCCGAACGCGACCGCGGCGACGATCAAGGCGAAGGCCCACCACGGTACGCGCGCCGGGATCGAGACCCACGCGCGAGTCACGTCGGCGAGCGAGAAGACGGCGGGATCGATCCCCGCGAGAACGCCGTGCACCGACGGCAGGATTCCCGAGCCGAGGACGGCGAGCCACGGCGACACCGCGAGGAGCGCTGTGGCGCAAGCGCCGCCGAGCCGGATCGCGCGCGCGCGCCACTCGCGCGGCTCGCGACGCCACGTCCAGAGCGCGACGCCGCTCCAGGCGAGCACCGCCGCGACGGCGAGCAGCAAGACGCGGTAGTGCGTGAGCGCGAGACCGGCGAGGAGGAGAGCGACGAGGCCGAGCGTACCCCTGCGCGGCCGTGAAGCTTCGCTCCACCAACGATCGAGAGCGAAGAGGAAGGCCGGGAGAATCGCTTGTCCCGCGAGCTGCGTGTAGCGCCCCCAGCTCACGTAGAACGCGGGCATCGGCGACAGGAGACCCGCAACGAGGAGCGCCACGGCGCCCGCGAGCCGGCTGCCGCCCGAGAGTGCGAACGCGAGCGGGTAGAGCGCCACGACCGCGATGACGTTCACGATCTGGCCGACGACCAGCACGGCTTCGGGAGCGTTTGCACCCGTCACCCAGGCCCATGTGGCGCACGCCGCGTGGAATCCGAAGTGATAGGTGAAGCTCTCCATCGGTGCGTAGGGCGCCCAGCTCTGGAACAGCCCGCCGTGATCGAGGAGGAGCTGCGTGATCACGGCGTGCTGAACGGAGTCGCCCCACGCCGGCGCGAGCATTCCGCGGATCGACAGGAAGCGCGACAGCGCGATCAGCGCGACGAGCACGGCGACGAGGCCGCTCTCGAGGCGAGCGTCGCTTTGCTTCGCCGACGGGCTCGCGCGCGGACCGCCGAGCCTTGCGGAGAAGCGCGAAGCCGCGAGAATGGCGAGACCCGCCCCGCCGGGCGCCCAGGCGAGGAGCCCTCCCGGGGCAAACCCGAAGCACCAGCACCAGAGCGCGGCGAGCGCGTACACGGCGAGGCTCAGCGGTCCCGCGAGCCCGATTCGCGACCAGAAGTCGAGGCGCATCGCCGGCGCGACGACCGCGAGCACGGCCGCGCCGGGAACGACGTAGAGGAAGAGGGCGGCCGCGATCTCGAGGAAGAGGCCGACCGGCGTCACCGGGCGCTCTTCGTCGGCGGGCCGAGCGTCGAGCCGGGCTTCGGGCCGAGCGGCGCGCCGCTCAGCCGTCGATCACGAAGTTCCAGATCTTCTTGACGGCGATCTTCGGCGCGAGGAACTCGTCGACGAAGCGGCGGTGCGCCGGATCGGCGCGATACTTCGCCACGTCCTCGAGGCTCGCGAACCGAACCGTCACCGTCAGGTCCCAAGCGGCCTCCGCGTCCTCGTCCGCCGGAAGCCCGACCGTGACCGCGAGGACCCCCGGCAGCGGCGCCAGCGCCTCGCGCGTGCGCCGGGCGACCTCGGCTCGTGCTTCCCCCTTCGCGTGCGGCTCCGTCAGACGGAAGTAGTGATGGCGCTCGATCATCGAGCTCACCAGCCCGCGAGATCGGCGGCACGCTGCCGGTGGTAGCTCGCCTCGCCGAGGAACGCACGATCGAAGAGGGCGCGGCGGAACCAGAGATGGAGGTCGTACTCCCATGTGAACCCGATGCCGCCGTGCAGCTCGATCGCGTAGCGGACGGTCGTGTCGTAGAGGTCCGTCAGGTGCGCCTTCGCGAGAGCGGCGTGGCGCTCCGACTTCTCGCGGATGTGGTCGTAGGCGTGCGCCGCGTACCACCAGAGCGACACCGCGGGCTCGAGGTCGGTCGCGATGTTGGCGAGCTGGTGCTTGACGCCCTGGAAGGCGCCGATCACCTGCCCGAACTGCTCGCGCGTGAGCGCGTACTGGACCGTCATCTCGAGGCAGCGATGCGCGCCGCCGGAGGCGTCCGCGGCGAGGAGCACGAGGCCCGCGTCGCGCACGCGGTCGATCGCCGCTCGGCCCGAGGCGACGGGCGAGGCTGGCGTCCCCTCGAAGCGGACGTGCGAGACGCGGCGCGTGAGGTCGTTTCCCGTGAGCGGCGTGCTCGTCACGCCGGGCGCGCCGCGGTCGACCGCCCAGATCCCCGGCCCCTCGGGTCCGCGTGCGGCCACGAGGATCGCATCGGCGACCTCCGCGAACGGTACGAGCGGCTTCGTACCGTCGAGCTTGCCGCCCTGGAAGCGCGTCTCGAGGCGCTCGGCGTCCCATTCTCCGATCCCTTCGCCGAGAGCGAAGCTCAGGACCGCTTCGCCCGTCGCGACCGCGGGAAGCCAGCGCTCGCGAGCGGACGCTTCGCCTTCGAGGAGCGCGATCGTCGCCATCGCGTTGCCGAGGAACGGACCCGGCGTCGAGCTCCGGCCGAGCTCGTCGGCAGCGAGTGCCAGGTCGAGAAGCTCGAGACCCGAGCCGCCGAGCTCCGTCGGCACCATCAGGCCGGTGACGCCGAGACCGGCGAGTCCGCGCCAAAGGCCGGAGTCGTGCGCCGTCTCGCTCTCCATGACCTCGCGGACGCGCGTCGGCCGGCACTCTGCTTCGAGATAGCGCCGCAGAGTCGTCTGGAGCAGCGTCTGCTCTTCGGAGAGACCGAAATCCATGCGGTGCCTAGCGGCGCGTGTCGCGAGGCAGGCCGAGGCCGCGCTCGCCGATGACGTTGCGCTGGATGTTGGGCGCGCCGCCGCCGATCGCGAGCGCGAAGTACATCATGTAGGACTGCACGAGGAAGCCCGAGAACGGCGCGTGCTTCTCGCCGGGCGCGAGGAGCGCATGATCGCTCGAGATGTCCATCGCGAGGCGCGAGACGTCGTACGCGAGCGTCGACGTGTGCAGCTTCGTGACGAGCCCCGCGAGGCCCGGGTCCTCACCGCGCGCGCTCGCCGTCAGGAGGCGGAAGCCGTTGTACTCGGCCGCGAGCACGCGCGCCTCGAGCTCCGCGAGCTGCTCGCGCGTCTTCGAGTCCTCGATCGCGCGCTTGCCGCGGACCTTCGTCTGCTGCGCGAGGAGCACCGTCCCGTCGAACGCGCGCCGCGCCATCGAAGCGTTGCCGATCAGCGCGCGCTCCGCTTTCAGCGTGGAGCGGCTGACGCGCCACCCCTCGCCGCGCGGACCGACCATCTGACCGCGCGGGACGCGGACGTTGTCGAGGAAGACCTCGTTGAAGTGCGCGTCGCCGTCCATCTGTCGCAGCGGGCGGACGTCGATGCCCGGCGTCTTCATGTCGATCAGGAGGTAGCTGATCCCTTCGTGCTTCGGCGCTTCGGGCTCGGTGCGCACGAGCGCGAACATCCAGTCCGCCTCGCGCGCGTTCGAGGTCCAGATCTTTTGACCGTTGACGACCCACTCGTCTCCTTCGAGGACGGCGCTCGTGCGGAGTGACGCGAGGTCGCTGCCCGCGCCGGGCTCGCTGTATCCCTGGCACCAGCGGATGTGCCCGAGGAGCGTCGGCTCGACGAACTGCTTCTTCTGCTCGTCGGTGCCGTGTGCGAGGAGCGTCGGGACGAGCATGCTCGGGCCCTGGCTCGCGAGCTCGGGCGGCGCCTTCACGCGGCGGAACTCCTCCTGGAGGATCGTCGCCTTCAGCGGATCGGGCGGCTGCTCGCCGCCGCCGTAGCGGCGCGGCACGTGCCGGTACATGTAACCGCGTGCGGCCGCTTTCTTGCGGAACTCGGTCGCGCGCTCGTCGGTGCGCGCGATGGAGCCGAGCGACTGCGCCATCTCGCTCGCGACGGGATTGGACGCGGCGTCGGCCGCGGTCCAGTTCTCCTGCAGGAAGGCGCGGACCTCGTCGCGGAAGTGCTGGTATTCCTCGCTGTATTTCAGGTTCATGGCGCGCTGCGGCGGAAGCGAAGGCGCCGCCCCGGTGTCAATAGCAGGCGCGGTCCTCCCCTCAAGCAGGCCGCGTGCTTCCGCGCTCGTGGAAGCGTGCGATTTGCCCTCGCGGGAGAGCTGCGCATAGGCTCCGCGCGTGTCGAACGACGAGTGGATCGAGCTGTCGGATCTGAATCAGGCCGAGGCGAACCGCGAGCTCGCCCGGCGGGCGGGCGGCGCGGTGCACGACGAGGACGGCGTCGCCTTCTGCGCTTCGCCGTATCCGCTGCCGGTGCTCGCGAACGCCGTGCTGCCGACCGGTGGCCGCATCGGGGGCGCCGATCTCGTCGCTCGCTCGCGCGCCTTTTTCGCGCCGCGGAAGCGCGGCTTCTCGATCATCCTGCGCGCGCACGCCGATGCGGGAATCGCGGACGAGATCCGCGCGGCGGGTCTCCGTGACTGGGGAAACTCGCCCGCGATGGTCCTCGCGCGCCGGCTTCCCGACGCTCCTCCGCCCGCGGGCATCCGCGTGCATCGCGTGGAGAGCGACGCCGACGTCGCGGACTTCGCGAACGTGATGCGGCTCGCCTACGCGACCTATGGGCTCCCGCACGACGCGGCTTCGGTGATGCTCGCGCACCGCCAACTCCTGATCGCGCCGCACATCGCCACGTTCCTTGCGCGCCGCGAGGACGGGACGGCCGTCGCGGGCGCGATGACGATCGTCACGCACGGCGTCGCGGGCGTGTACTGGGTCGGCACCGTGCCGGAGGCGCGCGGCCGCGGCCTCGCCGAGCTCTGCACGCGCGTCGCCGGAAACGCGGGATTCGACCTGGGCGGCCGCATCGCGTCGCTGCAGGCTTCGGAAATGGGCGAGCCGGTCTACCGGCGGATGGGCTACGTCGAGGTGACGCGCTACCCGAGCCTCGTGCAGCTCACGCCCCCCGTCGGAGGCGGGACGTAGGAGAGCCTCCGCCGCACCCGGGCCGCCTGCGGTCAAGCCCACCCGCGAGGCCGGTTGCGCCATTCGGCCGGCCGAGAGAGGGTCGGAAGCCGGGTGCGTTTCGCTGGGTGCGCCTCGCTTGCCCCGCGCACCGTCGCTGAGGTAGCGCCTTCTGCGAAGGGAGAACTCGAATGTGGCTCCGGCTCTCGACCCGTCCGTCCGCACCGAAAGCGCTGCTCTTCGGTGTGGCGTTGCTCGCCTATTCCCTGCTGCGCGGCTCCGGAGCGGACGCCGCTTCGTGCGATCGAAGGCTCGCCGTCGCGGGCGGCGGCGGAGCGGCCGGACGGCAGGCGATCTGTCGTCCCGAGCGAAGCTCGCACTCTGACGGAGCGAGCGTGGCGCGTCCGGTCATCGAGGGCCCGGTTACCGGTGGTACGGGCTCGCCGTTCGTCGCCGCGACGAGCTTCGATCTCGCGGACGTCGGCTACGAAGGATCCGAGTACTTCCTCTCGGGCATGGCGAGCGCGTACCTGCCCGTCGGCACGCTCGCGTCCGACGGCAAATGGAAGGTCGCTCCCGCGGAGCGCGCCGCGTACAAGACGCGCATTCTCGTCTACCGCCCGATCGATCCGGTGGACTTCAACGGCACCGTGTTCGTCGAGTGGCTGAACGTCAGCGGCGGGCTCGACGCGGCGCCCGACTGGATCACCGGTCACACCGAGATCATCCGCCGCGGCGCCGTCTGGGTCGGGGTCTCGGCGCAGCTCATCGGCATCGAGGGCGGCGGCTCGATCCCGGGGCTCGGCCCGTCGGGGCTGAAGCAGGTCGATCCCGTGCGCTACGGCTCGCTCGTCCATCCCGGCGACACGTTCTCCTACGACATGTACTCGCAGGCCGGTCAGGCGATCCGCCGCCCGGACGGGCCCGATCCGCTCGGCGGCCTCGAGCTCGAGCGCCTGATCGCGATCGGCGAGTCGCAGTCCGCTTTTCGCTTGACGACATACGCGAACGCGGTCGATCCGCTCGCGGAGATGTACGACGGTTTCCTCGTGCACAGCCGCGGCGGCAGCGCGGCGCCGCTCTCGCAGCCGCCGCAGGCGGACGTCCCCGCGCCCGACGTCGCTCGCATCCGCACGGACGTGCGCGTTCCCGTGCTGACGTTCCAGACGGAGACGGATCTCGTCGGCGTGCTCGCCTTCTATCCCGACCGCCAGCCGGATTCGCGGAGCTTCCGCTTGTGGGAGGTGGCCGGGACCGCGCACGCGGACACGTACACGTTGGTGACGGGTTTCAGCGACGTCGGAGGCTCGACCGACGCGGCGAAGATCATCGTCACCGCGGATCCGATCCCGGGCATCATCACGTGCGGCTCGCCGATCAACTCCGGGCCGCAGCACTTCGTCCTGAAGGCGGCGCTTTCTTCGCTCGAGCGCTGGGTACGGCGCGGCGTTCCGCCGCCGCGCGCGCCGCGCCTCGAAATCGAGGACGGCTCTCCGCCGACCGTCGTTCGTGACGAGCACGGCAACGCGCTCGGTGGGATCCGTACGCCGTATCTCGACGTCCCGACGGCGACGCTCTCGGGGGAGGGCCAGAGCGGCTCGGGCTTCTGCTTCCTCTTCGGCACGACGCTGCCGTTCGACGAGGCGAAGCTCGACGCGCTGTATCCCTCGCACGAAGCGTACGTCGACGCGGTGTCCGCTTCGACGGCCCGCGCCGTGCGCGCCGGGTTCATTCTTCCCGAGGACGCGCCGCTGATCGAGGGCGCCGCGGCCGAGTCGGACGTCGGAGGCTGATCGGCAGGAATCGGAGAGAAGAGGAAGGGCTTCGATGGCACAAGCAGCGCGCGTCGAGTTCGAGCCGGTCAAGGTGGGATGGCTCGGCGCCTGTCTCGACGGCGAAGGCGGCGCCTTCGACAAGATCCACCGGATGGCGTTCGACGAGGCGTTCGAGTCGGGCGTGTTCACGCGCAAGGTCGAGCATGTGATCCATCCCGAGAACGGGCTGCCGCGCGGCTCCGCGCGGAACGCGATCGACGGCTACCGCTGGCTCGTCGACCAGGGCTGCGTCGTGATCGCCGGTGCGTACAGCTCCGACAACGCGATCGCGGTCACGCCGTACGTCGACGAGGCGAAGGTACCGATCGTGAGCTGGTGCGGGACGGAGCGCTTCCAGGGCGAGTACTGCTTCCAGCTCGGCAACGGCGACTGCGGCGGTGATGCGGCGCTGATGGCGAGCTGGCTCAAGCGCAAGGGCTACCGGCGGATCGCCGTCCTGAACGAGGTCTCGCCGAACGGCGAGGAGTACTTCCGCTTCTTCCGGCAGGAGTGCCGCCGGCTCGACGTGACGCTCGGTGCGGTCGAGACCGTCACGCAGAACCCCGAAGACCTCTCCGTGAACCTCCGCAACCTGCAGCAGTCCGGCTGCGACGCGCTCGCGTACATGGGCTACGGGATGCTCGCCGCGCAGGGGCTGATGCGCCCCGCGCTCGAGAAGATCGGCTGGAACCCGCCGCGCATCATGACGACGGCGTTCATGTTCTACCTGCGCGGCTTCGAGCACTTCGAGGGCTGGACCGGCATCGACCAGTACTCGCCGGAGAATCCGCTCGTCGAGCCGTTCCGCGCGGCCTTCGAGAAGCGCTACGGACATCCCGTGCCGATGTGGCCGAATGCGATCCCGCTCCTCGCGTACGACACCGCGCGCGTGATGATCGAGGCGCTGCACCGCGCTCCGATCCTGAGCGGCCCCGGCGTCAAGGACGGTCTCGAGCGGATCCGCTTCCTGCCGAGCACGACCGGCGGCCCGCGCACGCACATCGCTTGCAGCCCCTACGACCACAAGATGTTCAAGGGCGACTGGCTCCTCTACGGAAGGGTGCGGAACGAGAAGCTCGAGTTCGAAGGGTACTTCGAGCCGGTGTGAAAGCGCGGCCGTGCCGCGGGGAGGGGACCATGGAGCGGGGGCAGAGGAGGGAAGCGGCGTGGCTCGGAGCGGCGCTCGTGGCCGCCTGCGTCTCGTGGTCCTTTGCCGCAACGGCGCGCGCCGCGGAAGCCGCTGCGGACCCGTCGGCAGGCGGATCGGGCGCGGTGCAGCCTCTGCGGGTCGGCCTCTCTCCCGGATACCCGCCGCTCGCGTTCGAGAAGAACGGCAAGCCCGCCGGCATCGAGGTCGACCTCTCGCAGCTTCTCGCGACGGAGCTCGGCATCACGCTGCAGGTCTTCCCGATGCCGTTCGACAAGCTGATCCCCACGCTCACGAGCGGCAAGGTCGACGTGATCATGTCGGGGCTCTCCGTCACGAAGGAGCGCTCGAAGAAGGTCCTCTTCACGCGGCCGTTCCTGCGCGTCGGGCAGATGGCTCTGGTGCGCGCGGACGACGTCAAGCGCGCTTCCGATCCGGCCGCGATGGACGTGTCCGGCTCCGAGGTCGGCGTCAAGAAGGGGACGACCGGCGAAGGATGGGCGGGACGGAATCTGAAGGTCGCGAAGATCGTTCCGTTCCCGACGGTGGAGGAGGGGACGGCCGCGCTGCGCGCGGGGAAGATCGACTACTTCGTGCACGACGCGCCGACGGTGTGGCGGCTCACCGGCCGCTTCGACGACCGCGACGAAGCGCTCGCGGGCATCTACCGTCCGCTCACGGAGGAGCATCTCGCCTGGGCCGTGCGCCGCGACGCGCAGGGCGAGGCATTGGCGGAGAGGCTCAACGCGGCTCTCGCCCGCCTCGAGGCGAGCGGCAAGCTGCAGGAGGTGCTCGACCGCTGGATCCCCGTCACGAAGGTGACCGTGGCCGGCGGCGACCCGCTGCCGAGCCCGGCGCCGGCGACGGCCCGCTAGGCGAGCCTCGCTCGCCGCGCGCATCGTGCGGAAGGTGATCGAGTAGCGCAGCGCCTTCGTCGGCGAGATCGCATGCTGCCACCGCCGGCGTGCTTCTTCGCGGAAGCGATAGATAGAGCGCGGCTCGAGGTCGATCGTCAGCGATCGCTCGCCACTATGCTTGACGTGCGGATATGGGCGTAGTCGCAAGCGGCACGAAGCGGCGAGCGAGACGCCGATCACGAGGCCGAACGTCGGCACGTCGCGATGCCATCCGAGCTGCGTGCCCGGCGCGTACTCCGCGACCGTGCACTGGGCGAGGTCGTCCGGGGACCAAAAGGGGGTCCGGTTCGTTACGGCGCATCTGCACCCAGGCTCAGAACGAGCCCCGGTGCAGATGCGCCGTAACGAACCGGACCCCCTGTCCCCCTGTCGAGACCGGACCCCCTGTCGAGACGACTTGCCTGGTGCCGGGCACGCCCGTACGATCGCCGCATGCGCTTTCGCGCGAAGGCGGCCCTCGCGCTCGCTCTGATCGCCGCTCTCGGTGTGCGATCGGCGTGGGCCGCGCCGAGCCAGCGCGCGGACGAGCTCCGTGCGTTGAGCCACTGCATGGCGCACGACGGCCGAGCGACGAGCGTTCCGGCGGCGCGCCACTGCTGCTCGATCGAGGAGCGGGCCGACGACCCGGCGAGCCTGCAGGCGGCGATGCCGGAGGTGCCGCCGCCGAGCTTCGTGGCCCTCCCGCTCGATCATTCGGTCGCAACGCCGACGCCGTCGGGCGCGGTCGCGATCGCAGCTTCGCCCGCGCCGCCCGGCGGACCGCCGCGGCGCATCCTTCTCTGCTCGCTGCAGCGCTGATCCGGCCTCCCGGCCCGTGACCGACTCGCCGTCTTGGGCGGGTCCCAGGCGAGGGGTGCGTCCGACGACGTCACCCCGGGAGACCTCGAATGCAGCGATTCAAGAGCGGCGCCGCTTCGGCGGCGATGCTGCTCGTCCTTTTCCTCGAAGGGTGCGTGCTCGCTCCGCGCGGCACGGACGAGGAGCGTGCACGCGTCGCGCGCGCCGGTGCGGCGTGGGTCGCGCCGGCGCAGGATCGCGCGTTGCCCGAGCTTCCGGCGGAGCCCGCGTGGTCCGACGTTCTCCGCCGCGCGTTCCTCGCGAACGGCGATCTCGAGGCCGCGTACCTCGACTGGCGCGCCGCCGTCGAGCGGATCGACGTCGCCGCGGGGTACCCGAACACGAACGTCGCGCTCGGCTACCAGTACCTCTTCTCCGGCGACGACCTGAAGGGTTGGGATCGATCGACGTTCACGATCGGGTCGGACCCGATGCAGAACCTCTCGTTCCCGACGAAGGTGATGGCGGCCGGGCGAGAGGCGCTCGCGGAAGCTCGCGCCGCGGGCGAGCGGTTCGGCGCGGCGCGGCTCGAGCTGCAACAGCGCGTGCTGACGGCGTGGTGGGAGTATGCGCTCCTCGCCGAGCGGATTCGCATCGAGCGGGAGGCGCTGGCGCTCGTCGGTCTTTCCGCCGCGGGCGCGCGGGCGCGTCTCGGAGCCGGTGCTTCGGCGCGCGAGCTCCTCGCGCTCGAGGTGGAGCGTCGCCTCGCGGAAGACGGCGTGCGGCGGCTCGAAGCGGACGTCATCGCGCATCGCGCGCGCCTCAACGCGCTCCTCGCGCGACCGGCCGGGGAGCCTCTCGCTTTACCGTCGCGGCTGCCGGAGCCGCGGGCTCTTCTCATCGGCGATCGCGAGCTTCTCGCGACGGCCGCAGCGCGCAACCCGGCGCTCGCGGCGCTCGATCGGGAGATCGAAGCGCGCACCGGGGGTGTCGAGCGCGCCTACCAGGAGTTCATCCCGGACGTGAACCCGTTCGCGGGTTTCACCGGCGGGATCGAGCAGATCGCGGGCGTGATGGCGTCGCTTCCGGCGCGCGTTCCGATCCTCCTCGGCATGGTGCGCGAGGCGCGCACGCGTCTCGCGCGAGCGGAGGCGACTCACCGGCAGGCTTCGTCCGACACGGAGGCGGCCGTGCTCGCGACGCTCGCAGCACTGCGCGACCGCGAGAGACAGATGGCACTCCTCGAGGGCGAGGTCCGACCGCTGGCCGACCGCGCTGCGGCAAACGCGCGTGCGGCGTACGAATCGGGCGCGCTCGACGTCGGCGAGTTGATCGAGGCGGAGCAGCTCGTCCTCGAGATCGATCTCCTCGAAGCGGAAGCGCGCACGGCACGCGAGATCCGTCTCGCGGAGCTCGAGGCGCTGATCGGGTTCGACGTGGAGACCGTGGCCCGCGCGGACGCCGCGACGGCGAAGGCCGCTGCCGGCGCTCCCGGGAGATCGTCATGAGGTCGGATCGCATGCTGGTGAGGCGACTCTTGGTCGCTCTCCTGTCTCTCGTCGCCGCGAGCGCGACGGCGGTCGTCGCGCAACCTGCGGACACCGTCGCGGCGGCCGACGTCGCCGAAGCGCAGCAGGCGAAGACTCTATGGACCTGCGGCATGCACCCGCAGGTGCTCCAACACGAGCCGGGCCTCTGTCCGATCTGCGGCATGGAGCTGACGCCCGTGCGCCGCTCCGCCGGTCCGCAGGAGGAGACCGCCGGCGCTTCGGTCTCGATCGATCCCGCGATGCGGCAGAGGATGGGCGTCCGCGTCGCGGAGGTGCGCCTCGCTCCGCTGGAGACGCGCCTCCGCGCGGCCGGCCGGCTCGAGGAGGCGGAGCCGCGCCGGCACGACGTCGATCTGCGCGTGTCCGGCTGGATCGAGAAGCTCCATGCGGACACGGAGGGCGCGCACGTGGCCGCGGGCGATCCTCTCTTCGAGCTCTACAGCCCCGAGATCCGCGTCGCCGTCGAGGAGTTGCGGGCGGCGCGACGAGCGCCCGGCTCGGGTGCCGAGCGGCTCGCGGAGGCCGCACGCGAGAAGCTTCGCCTCTGGGGCCTCGACGAGCGCGAGATCGCGCGCCTCGCGAGCCTCGAGCGCGCGCCGCGCACGGTGACGTTCCGCAGCAAGGCGGCCGGGCACGTCGTGGAGAAGGGTGTCGTCGAGGGCGCTTCCGTCACGGCCGGAACGCGCGCTCTCCGCATCGTCGACCACGGCGTGCTCTGGCTCGACGCGCGGGTCTTCGAGCAGGATCTGCCGCTCGTCTCGATCGGCCAGAAGGCGACCGCGACGTTCCTCGGACGCCCGGAAGAGCTCCGCGAAGGGCGCTTGTCGTTCGTCCATCCCCACGTCGATCCGAAGACGCGCTCCGCGACGGTGCGGATCGAGATCGCGAACCCCGATCTGAAGCTTCGCCCCGGCATGTTCGCCACGGCGGAGATCGTCGTCGACGACACCGCCGTGCTGCAGGTGCCGCGCGACGCCGTCATCGACACGGGCAAGCGCCGCGTCGTTTTCGTCGATGCCGGCGAAGGCCGCTTCGAGCCGCGCGAGGTGACGATCGGAAGGAGCGGCGACGGAGGCGTCGAGGTGCGCAGCGGTCTCACGGCGGGCGAGCGCGTGGTCACGAGTGGGCAGTTCCTGCTCGACGCCGAGAGCCGCTTTCAATCGGCGATCGCGCGGTTCCTCGAGGACGGGCGCGAAAGCGGCGCCGAAGGCACGCCGTGATCGACCGTCTCATCGTCGCTTCGGTCGAGAATCGGATCCTCGTCCTGCTCCTCGGTGCGCTGCTGATCGGCGTCGGCCTCTGGAGCCTCGGCCGCATCCGCCTCGACGCGATTCCGGACCTCTCCGACGTGCAGGTGATCGTCGTGACGGAGGTGCCGGGCCAGAATCCCGAGGTCGTCGACGACCAGGTCACGTATCCGCTCGCGAGCGCGATGCTCGCGGTGCCCGGCTCGACCGTCGTGCGCGGGCAGAGCATGTTCGAGCTCTCCTTCGTCTATGTGCTGTTCGAGGACGGGACGGACCTCTACTGGGCGCGAAGCCGTGTGCTCGAGGCGCTGAGCTTCGCCCGCGACCGGCTCCCCGCGGGCGTCGAGCCGAAGCTCGGCCCCGACGCGACCGGAGTCGGCTGGGTGTACCAGTACGTCCTCTTTCCGGGCTGGTACTGCGCCGCTCATCCGAAGGGGATCTGGCACGATACGGACGCGGATCGCTGGTGGGCACGCCGCGACGAAGCGCCCGCGGAGAGTCGCGAGACGCTGGTTCGCGTGCGCGCCTTCGAGGCGCCCGGCGCCTGCCCGCTCGACGGGACGCCGCTCGTGGCGGCGGACGTCGATCTCGCGGGCCTCCGAAGCCTGCAGGACTGGTATCTCCGCTTTCCCCTGACGGCGGTCGAGGGCGTCGCAGAGGTCGCCGCGATTGGCGGCTTCGTCCGTCAATACCAGGTGGTTCTCGATCCCGTACGCCTGCAGGCGTACCGCCTTTCGCTCTCGCGCATCGTCGAGGCGATCCAGCGGTCGAACGAGGACGTCGGCGGCTCGGTCGTCGAGCTCGCCGAGCACGAGTACATGGTGCGGAGCCGCGGCTACCTGCGCGGTCTCGAGGATCTCGAGTCGGTCGTCGTCGGGGCGGACGAGCGGGGCACCCCGATCCGTCTCGCGGAGGTCGCGACGCTCGAGGTCGGCGGCGAGGCGCGCCGCGGCGTCGGCGAGCTCGACGGACGCGGCGAGGTGGTGGGCGGCGTGGTCGTGTCCCGCTTCGGAGAGAACGCGTTCAAGGTGATCCACGACGTGAAGGCGACGCTCGCGACGCTCGAGGACGGCCTGCCGCCGGGCGTCTTCGTCAAGACGACGTACGACCGATCCGCGCTGATCGAGCGCGCCGTCGGCACGCTCCGCCGCGCGGTCGTCGAGGAGCTCCTCGTCACGGCGGGAATCTGCCTCGTGTTCCTCGGGCACGTGCGGAGCGCGCTCGTCGCGATCGTCGTGCTGCCGATCGGGGTCCTCTCCTCGCTCCTGATCCTGCAGCTCCTCGGCATGAACGCGAACATCATGAGCCTCGGCGGAATCGCGCTCGCGATCGGCGTGATGGTCGACTCCGCTCTCGTGATGATCGAGAACGCGCACAAGCACCTCGAGCGCGAAGCGGAGCGCGTCGCGCGCGGCGAGGCGCCGCGTGCGCAGACGGCCGTCGTCCTCGACGCGGCGCGCGAGGTCGGGCCGAGCCTTTTCTTCTCGCTGCTCGTGATCACGGTGAGCTTCCTGCCGATCTTCGCGCTCGGCGACCAGTCGGGGAGGCTTTTCAAGCCGCTCGCGTACACGAAGACGTTCGCGATCGCGGCGGGCGCGCTCCTCGGCGTGACGCTCGTGCCGGCGCTGATGGTCTATCTCGTGCGCGGCCGCATCCCGCGCGAGGAGCAGAACCCGCTGAGCCGGCTCTCGATCCGTCTCTACGAGCCGGCGTTCCACTTCGTGATGCGGCATCCGGCGGCGACGATCGTCGTGATGTTGCTGCTCGCCGCCTCGACCGTGTACCCCGTTTCGCGGCTCGGCTCCGAGTTCATGCCGCCGCTCGACGAGGGCGACCTCCTCTACATGCCGACGACGGATCCGAGCATCTCGATCGCGAAGAGCGAGGAGGTCCTGCAGCAGACGGATCGGCTGATCGCGTCCTTCCCGGAGGTTGCGAGCGTGCACGGCAAGGTGGGACGAGCCGAAACGGCGACGGATCCGGCGCCGCTCTCGATGATCGAGACGGTCGTGCAGCTCCACCAGGACCCGTCGCGGTGGCGCACGCGAACGGTCGATCGCTTCTTCTCGGGCTGGCCCGACTGGCTCGCTTGGCCGTTCCGCCACACGTTCTGGCCGACGGAGCGACCGATCACGGTCGAGGAGCTGAAGTACGGCTGGACCGATCCGGACGGCACGGCGTACGCCGGAATGAACGGCGTCACGAGCTTCCCCGGCCTCGCGAACTCGTGGCCGCATCCGATCGAGAACCGGATCAACATGCTGTCGACCGGCATCAAGACGCCCGTCGGCATCAAGATCCTCGGACCCGATCTCGCGACGCTCGAGCGGCTCGCGGAAGAGACCGCGACCGCGGTCCGCACCGTTCCCGGGACGCTCAGCGCGTATCCGGAGCGCGCCCTCGGCGGGCTCTACCTCGACTTCGACGTCGATCGCGAGGCGGCGGCGCGCTACGGCCTCTCGACCGCCGACGTGCAGGACGTGATCCAGACCGCCATCGGCGGCCGCAACGTGACGACGACGGTCGAAGGTGTCGAGCGCTACCCGGTGAACGTCCGCTACGCGCGCGAGCTCCGCGACGACATCCCCGCGCTCGAGCGCGTCCTCGTCGATGCGCCGAGCGGCGCGCAGGTGCCGCTCGGGCAGATCGCGCGCATCCGGGTCACGCCCGGACCGCCGATGATCCGGAGCGAGAACGCGCAGCGGACGGCGTGGGTCTTCGTCGACATCGCCGGCCGGGACCTCGGCGGCTGGGTAAAGGAGGCGCGGGCGCTGGTCGAGGAGCAGGTCCCGCTGCCGCCCGGCTACACGCAGCTCTGGTCGGGACGCTTCGAGTACCTCGAGCAGGCGAGCGCGCGCTTGCGCATCGTGATCCCGATCGCGCTCGCGCTGATCGTTTTTTTGCTGTACGTCTCGAACCGGAGCTGGTTCCGCGTCGGGATGGTTCTCCTCGCGGTGCCGTTCAGCCTGATCGGCGCGTTCTGGATGCTCTGGGCGCTCGGCTACGACATGAGCCTCGCGGTCTGGGTCGGGATCATCGCTCTCCTCGGCGTCGACGCGGAGACCGGGCAGGTGATGCTTCTCTACCTCGACGCCGCCGTCGACCGCCGGCGTGCCGAGGGACGGCTTCGGACGACCGAAGACCTCTTCGCCGCGGTGCACGAGGGCGCGGTGCAGCGGATCCGCCCGAAGACGATGACCGTCGCGACGGACGTGATCGGCCTCCTGCCGCTCTTCTGGGCGACCGGAGCGGGCTCGGACGTGACGCGGCGGCTCGTCGCTCCGCTGATCGGCGGGATCGGGGTGAGCTTCCTGATGGAGCTCCTGGTGTACCCGGTGATCTTCTTCCTGGTGCGGCGGCGGCAGCTCGAGCGCGCGGCCGCGGCTCAGCGCCCGGTGTAGTTCGGCTTCCGCTTCTCGAGGAAGGCGCGCGGTCCCTCGCGCGCGTCGGAGCTCGACATCACCGCCATGCCGAGCTCCTGCTCGCGCTTGTACGCCTCGGCCTCGGGCAGGAACTCCGTCTCGATCACCGAGCGCTTGATGTTCTTGACGGCGAGCGGACCGTTCTCGGCGATCTTCGCCGCGATCTCCTTCGCTGCAGCCAGCGCCTGGCCGTCCGGGACGACGTGGCCGATCAGGCCGATGCGCGCGGCCTCGGCGGCGGTCAGCGGATCGCCGACGAGAAGCAGCTCCATCGCGTGCGTGAACGCGATCTGCCTGCGGAGGCGCACGGTCGAGCCCGCCATCGGGAAGAGCCCGCGCTTCACCTCGGAGATCGCGATCTTCGCGCTCTCGCCGGCAACGCGGATGTCGATCCCCTGCAGGATCTCGGTGCCGCCGGCGTAGCAGGCGCCCTCGATCGCCGCGATCAGCGGCTTCTGCACGTAGCGGTCCTTCAGGAAGCCGCGGTAGAGGATCCCGTAATCCGCTCGGACGCGCTCTTCCCACTCGTTTTCGGGCGGTAGGCCTTTCATCATCTTGCCGACGAGCTGATCGAGGTCGGCGCCGGCGGAGAAGTTGCCGTCCGCGCCGGTCAGGATCGCGACGCGGATGTCGTCGTCCGAGTCGATCAGGTCGTACGCGTCGCAGAGGCGGCAGAGTACCTCGGGATTGAAGGCGTTCTTCTTGGCGGGACGGTTCAACGTCAGGATGAGGACGTGACCTTCTCTTTCGACGAGGACGGCTGGCTCCATGGCGGAGGGGTTTAGTCGCGTCCCACGAGCTTCGCAACGCGCCGAAGCGCGCTCGGGTGACCCCGTCCGTCCCGATCTGTATCCTTCTTCGCGATGGCAGGCGCAGGCGGCAAGCCGAAGGCGGCGGAAGGTCCACCCTCGAACTTCATACGCTCGATCGTCGCGGACGACGTGCGGAGCGGGAAGCACGCGCGGATCGTCACGCGCTTTCCGCCCGAGCCGAACGGGTACCTCCACATCGGGCACGCGAAGGCGATCTGCGTCGACTTCGGGATCGCCGGCGAGTTCGGCGGCGTCTGCAACCTTCGCTTCGACGACACGAACCCCGCCAAGGAGGAGGTCGAGTACGTCGAGTCGATCCAGGAGGACGTCCGCTGGCTCGGCTTCGACTGGGGCGAGAACCTCTTCTACGCCTCGGACTACTTCGAGCGTCTGCACGACTGGGCGGTCGACCTGATCCGCGGCGGCAAGGCGTACGTCGACAGCCTGACGCCGGACGAGATCCGCGAGTACCGCGGCACGCTCACGAAGGCCGGCCGGAACAGCCCGTACCGGGACCGTCCGATCGAGGAGAGCCTCGACCTCTTCGCGCGCATGCGCGCCGGCGAGTTCGAGGAGGGCACGCACGTCCTGCGCGCGAAGATCGACATGGCTTCGCCGAACGTGAACCTGCGCGACCCGGCGCTCTACCGCGTGCGGAAGGCGGCCCATCACCGCACGGGCGACCGCTGGTGCATCTATCCGATGTACGACTACGCGCATCCGCTCTCCGACGCGATCGAGCACGTCACGCACTCGCTCTGCACGCTCGAGTTCGCGGACCATCGCCCGCTGTACGACTGGTGCATCGAGAACCTCGACGTGCCGAGCCGGCCGCGGCAGATCGAGTTCGCGCGCTTGAACCTGAGCTACACGGTGATGAGCAAGCGCCGCCTGCGCGAGCTCGTCGCCGACGGCCTCGTCTCCGGCTGGGACGACCCGCGGATGCCGACGCTCGCCGGGCTCCGGCGGCGCGGCTTCACGCCCGAGGCGATCCGCGATTTCTGCGAGCGGATCGGCGTCGCGAAGGCGGACAACCTCGTCGACGTGGCGCTCCTCGAGCACTGCCTGCGCGAGGACCTGAACCGGCGCGCGCCGCGCACGATGGCGGTGCTCCGTCCGTTGAAGGTCGTGATCGACAACTACCCGGAAGGCGCCGAGGAGGAGCTCGAGGCGGTCAACAACCCGGAAGACCCGGCGATGGGCAAGCGCACGGTTCCGTTCTCGCGCGAGCTCTGGATCGAGCACGAGGACTTCCGTGAAGTCCCGCCGCCGAAGTACTTCCGCCTCTCGCCGGGAACCGAGGTGCGCCTCCGCTGGGGCTACCTCATCCGCTGCACCGGCGTCGTCAAGGATGCGAGCGGCGAGCCGACCGAGGTCCACTGCACGTACGATCCGGAGACGCGCGGCGGAAACGCGCCCGACGGCCGCAAGGTCAAGAGCACGATCCACTGGGTCTCGGCGCGCCACGCCGTCCCGGCGGAGGTGCGCCTCTACGACCGGCTCTTCTCCGTCGAGGCGCCGGAAGGGCCGAGCTGGAAGGAGCACCTGAATCCGAACGCGCTCGAGACGCTCGAGCGCTGCTGGATCGAGCCGTCGCTCGCCGGCGCCGCGCCGGGAAGCCACTGGCAGTTCGAGAGGCTCGGGTACTTCGTCGTCGACGAGGATTCGCGCTCCGATCGAAAGGTCTTCAACCGGACGGTCTCGCTGCGCGACACCTGGGCGCGCATCGAGAAGAAGGGGTTTTGAAGCCGGGGCCGCCGGTCGCTAAGGGAAGGTCCGAACCCACCAGAGGCTCGGGAAAGGACCCATCATGAGTGACATTCGCTTCGACGGCCGCGTGGCCGTCATCACGGGAGCCGGCGGCGGCCTCGGCAAGACGTACGCGCTCGAGCTCGCCAAGCGCGGCGCCAAGGTCGTGGTCAACGACCTCGGTGGGAAGATGGACGGCACCGGCGGCGGCCACAACATGGCCGACCAGACCGTGTCGGAGATCAAGGCAGCCGGCGGAGAAGCGGTCGCGAACTACGACTCCGTGTCCACGCCCGACGGCGGCGAGGGCATCATCAAGTCGGCGCTCGACGCATTCGGCACCGTCGACGTCGTGATCAACAACGCCGGCATCCTTCGCGACAAGTCGTTCCTGAAGCTCACGCCGGACGAGCTCGGCGCCGTGCTCGACGTGCATCTGAAGGGTGCGTTCTACGTCTCGCAGCCGGCGTTCAAGGTGATGCGCGAGAAGGGCTACGGCCGCTTCATTTTCACCTCGTCCGCGGCGGGCCTCCTCGGCAACTTCGGGCAGACGAACTACGGCGCCGCGAAGATGGGCCTCGTCGGCTTGATGCACGTCCTCGCGGTCGAAGGTGCCAAGTACAACGTCAAGTGCAATGCGATCGCGCCCACGGCGCGGACGCGCATGACCGAGGACATCCTCGGCCCGCTCGCCGAGCTGCTCGCGCCGGAGACGGTGACGCCGCTCGTCGTCTACCTCTGCTCCGAGGAGTGCGATCTCACGCACGAGATCTTCTCCGTCGGTGGTGGCCGCTTCGCGCGCATCTTCGTCGGGCTCACCCCGGGCTGGGTCGCGGGCAAGGCGAAGGTCGTCTCCGCGGAAGAGGTGCGCGATCACATCGGCCAGATCCGCAGCACCGACGGCTTCACCGTCCCGAGAAGCATCGGCGACGAGCTGAAGGCCATCGCGGCCGCGCTGAAGTAGCGGCGCGGCTTCGCTCGAATCGCTCCGAACGGCGGGGGAGGGCCGAGCCTTCCCCTGCCTCGGTCGAACCCGATGAACCTGGTCTCGTCGCCGCAGGCGCGCCGGTGCTTCGCGTTCGCAGCGATCGCCTATCTGGCGGTCTCCGCGTGGCTCCTCGGGAGCGTCGCGCTCCGGCCGCACCGACTCCTTCCGTACAACTCGGGCATCAACGCGGCGGCGGCGCAGATCGGCCACTTCGACCAGTCGATGGTCGTGTCGGTGATCACGCGGAACGCCGACACGCTCCTGACCGAGCCGTGGAATCTCTTCGGCGACGGACAGTGCTACCCGTTCCCGCGCTCGTTCACGCTCGGCGAGCACATGTTCGGCGAAGGTCTCCTGATGCTCGTGCCCTGGGCGATCACGGGAGATCCGATCCTCTCGTACAACGCGCTCCTCGTGCTGACGCTCTGGCTTCCGGGCTTGACGATGTACGCGTTCTCGTACCACTTCACGCGAAGCGCTCCGGCGGCCTTCGTGGCGGGTCTTCTCTTCGTGCTCGCGCCGCCGCGGATCATCGACGGCGGGCATCCGTACCTGCACGCGGACTACTGGCTCCCGCTTGCGCTCTTGTTCCTGCATCGCCTCTTCGTGCGCGGCGGATTCGGGAACGCGCTCGCGGTGGGGCTCTTCCTCGGGCTCGAGGCGCTCGAGACGATCTACGTCCTCCTCGCGTGCGCGATGGTCGTCGGCGTCTACGGGAGCTACCTCGTGCTCCGCCATCCGGCGCGGCTGCGGCAGGTGATCGTCCCGCTCGCGGTCGCCGCCGTCCTCTCGGTCGCCTGCGCCTGGGTCGTTCTCTCGCCGTACCTGGAGACGCGCGACGCGTGGGCGCTCCTCGCCGGACGTGCGACGACGCTCTTCCCGCCCGACTCGTACAATCCAGGGAAGGTGTACTTCCCGGGCGTCCTCGCTCTCGGGCTCGCCGTCGTCGCGATGGTCGATCGTCTCCGGCGGCCGCGTCTCGTCGACGGCGAGGATCCGCGCTGGGCGATGCTCCTCGCGGGGATCGTGATCGTCGCGGCAAGCCTCCTCTACTTTCCGATTCCGTTCAGCAGCATCATCGTGCCCGGGCCGTTCCTCGTGCTGTCGAAGCTCGTGCCGGGGCTCGATGCCTTGCGAGGCCTCTTCGCGGTCGCGATCGGGCTCTGGGTTCCGCTCGCGTTCCTCGCGGGCTACGGGGCCCTCGTCCTCGTCGAGCGGCTCCCGCATCGCGTGGCGATCGGGGTCGCGGCGCTGCTCTCGTTCGCGGCGATCGGCGAGCGGTTTCTCGACGGACCGACGCGCTGGAGCTTCGGGAGCCGCCTCGATCTCGCCTCCTGGGAAGCGCGCCCGCGCGCCGACGACATCGCGCTCGTGCGACGCGTGAGCGAGGGGCCGGTCGTGCACGTGCCGATGGCGGCTCCGGAGCACGACTTCACGCGGCTCGCGATGAGCCAGCATCTCCTCCTGCAGAGCTTCGCGCCGCAGCCCGTTTCGAGCTGCTACAACTCGTTCGACACGCCGCTCGACTCGCAGATGTACCAGCTCGCCGACGCGCTTCCCGATGCAAAGGCGGGCGAAGCGCTCGCGGCGATCGGCTTCGACTCGGTCCTCTCGCACACCGAGGCGTGGTGGCCGCCGCACCGGCAGCGCTTCCACGCGCGTTTCCACCTCGACCCGCGCAACCGTCGAGTCGTCGAGCGGATCGACGAGAGCCTCGGCCTCGAGGCGTTCCGGCTGCACGGGCAGGCGCCCGTGCGCGAGGATTTCGGCGTTCTCTCGAGCCCCGCGGACGAGAGCCCGGCCGAGGCCGCCGCGGGCGCGGATGCCGTCGAGATCGTCTTCGCGAACCCGGGTCCGGACACCTACCTCCATCCGAAGCCGTGGACGCCGAGCGACGTCGTCGTGCAGTGGTATCGCGACGGCGAGCCCCTCGGACCCCCGCAGGAGATGCGAGCGATGCTGCCGATCGCACTCGGACCCGGCGGGACGATGCGGATCGAGGTCCCGACGCGCGTTCCCGAGGCGCTCGGAAGCCATCGCGTCACGATCGCGCGCCGCGAGGAGCCCGACCGCGTGCTCGCGAGCCGCGACGTGCAGGTGCGCGCGCCCGACCCGAAGGCGGAGCAGAAGGGGAAGCCGGGCGGGAAGCTGAAACGCGCGAGCTGACCTCGGGCGCGTGTTGCCCGCTCCGGAGCGGCGCTGCTAACGTCCTTCGGCCTTCCGCGGGGTGTTCGGTGTCCGCTTTCACGATCGACGCAATCCCGGGCCGGGGTGAAAGCCGGGCGCCCTCTCCCACGTCGCCGCCGTTCCTCTTCAGCGTCGACCTCGAGGACGTCCGAACGATGATCCCGGACGGCGAGCGCTATGCGGCGCGACTTCCGGCGAACGTCGAGAGCTACCTCGCGTGCCTCGAGCGTCACGATCTTCGCGCGACCTTCTTCACCGTGGGAAACGTCGCGCGGCGGTACCCCGATCTGATCCGGCGGATTGCCGCCGCGGGTCACGAGCTCGCCTGCCACACGAGCGAGCACACGCCGCTCGAGCGGCTCGAAGCGGACGCGCTGGAGCGCGACCTCGAGAGAAACCGCGAAGATCTCGAGCGCGCGGGCGCGGGGAGGGTGCGCGGGTTCCGCGCGCCGATCTTCTCGCTGACGGCGAAGACGGCGTGGGCGTACGACGTCCTCGCGAAGCTCGGCTTCACCTACTCGAGCTCCGTCCTCCCGCACCGGAATCCCTTCTACGGGTGGGACTCGTTCGGGACCGAGAGCACGCGCACGGCGTCCGGCGTGTGGGAGATCCCGCTCAGCGTCTCGGGCGCGTTCGGCCGGAAGATGCCGTTCGCGGGAGGCGTCTACTTCCGCGTCCTTCCGGCGGCGCTCGTTCGCTGGCTCGTGGCGAGACGCCTCGCGAGCGGACGGCCCGTCGTCGGGTACTTCCATCCGTACGACGTCGACGTGGACCAGGAGCGCTTCATGCACCCGGAGCTCGGCGACAGCCGCGTCCTGAACGCGCTGATGTACGTCAACCGCGGGCGCCTTCTCGATCGGCTGGACGAGATCTTCGCGATGGGCGCGCCGGTCGTGCGTTACGATGGCTACGTCGAGAACGTCCTCGAGAAGGTCGCTTCGGCGCATGCTTGAGGATCGACCTCTCGACCTCGGGGACGCGGGTATCGCCGACGTCGGGCGCCTTCTTCGCGTGACGTTTCCGGAGGCGTCGCATCTCGACGCGGACTATCTCGACTGGTGCTATCGTGCGAATCCCGCGGGTGCGGCGATTGGCCGGAACGCGTACGAGGGCGAGTCGCTCGCGGCGCACTACGTCACGGTTCCGCTTCGCGCTCGCGTCTTCGGGCGAGAGGAGACCGGCGTCCTGTCGCTGCATACCGCGACGCACCCCGAGCACCAGGGGAAGGGACTCTTCACGCGGCTCGCCGAGGCGACGTACCGCGACGCCGCGGCCGCGGGGCATGGGTTCGTCGTCGGCGTCGCGAACGCCGCGAGCACGCCGGGCTTCGTGCGCAAGCTCGGCTTTCAGCTCGTCCGCCCGCTCGACGTCCGCGTCGGCTTCGGTCCCGCGCCGCTCGGCGACGCCGGCAGCGCGCGCTTCTCGTTCGAGCGGCTCTGGGACGAGGAAGCCTTGCGCTGGCGGCTCGCGTGTCCGGCGCGCTCGTATCGGCGCGCGAGCTCCGGCGCGAGAACGATCGTCTACGCCCCGACCGGGCGCCTCGGCGTCTGGGCCGAGCTCGCGAGCTTCGCGCGCGACGTCGCGGCTCCGGCCGCGCTCGCACCGCTCGGGCTCGCGAATCCGCTGCGACTCTGGATGGGGCTCGACGCGTCGCGCGCGTGGCGCGGCGCGCCCTGGACGACGCTTCCGGGGAGCTTTCGTCCCTCGCCGCTGAACCTGATCTTCCGCGACCTGCGCGGCGAAGGCCGCACCCTCGACCCGGCGATGGTGCGTTTCGCTGCTCTCGACTTCGACGCGTACTGATTGCGAGCGAGGGGGCGCTCGCGGCGGTCAGCCGCGGCTGGCAAGGAGCTCCGGGTGGCGGGCCTGGACCATGCGCTTGAAGCCGTCCTTCCAGTGGACGCGCGTCGGTCCGACGAGCTCGTTCATGCGCGTCGTGTCGACGACGACGCTCGAGATCGTCTGCTCGGTCGGGGCGAGCTTCGGCTCGAGGCCCGTCAGCTCGCCGAGGTAGGCGCACCACTCCTCGATGCTCGCAGTCTGGTTGCCCGCCCAGTTGACGATCGTCGGAGGAACGTCGGCGATCTCGAGGAGGCGCGGGATCGAAGCGATGATGTCGTCCTCGTGAATCGGGTTGTAGACGTTCGGTCCGTCCGTGTGGACGGCGACCGGATGCCCCGCACGCATGAACTCGAGATGCCACGCCGGCCAGCCGCCATTGTCGCCGTACGGCACGTTCAAGCGCGCGATCGTCGTCTTCAGGCCGAACTGGCGCGAGGCGAAGCGCACGACCGCCTCCGCGGCGATCTTGCTGATGCTGTAGGTCGGCAGCATCGCGCGGTGGTTGTCGCCGAGCGGATCCGTCTCGCGCAGCGGATGACGTCCCGCCGGCTCGTAAACGCCGGTCGTCGAGCAGTGCAGGAACGCGCGCGCGCGCCGGCAGCGCGCCATCAGCCGTCCGACGCCCTCCGCGTTCGCGGCGAGGTCCTCTTCGAAATCGCCCTGGCGACTCTTCGCGACGGCGAAGTGGAGCACGTAGTCGACGTCCTCCGGGATCACGTCGAGGTCGCCGCTCGCGAGATCCGCGGCGAGGCATCGAACGCCGGCCGCCTCCAGGCGCTCGCGATCGGCGGGGTTCGAGAAGCGCGCGAGGCCCAGGACCTCGTTTCGATCCGCGAGCGAGCGCGCGACCGGGAAACCGACCTGGCCGCCGGGGCCGGTGACGAGGATTCTCCTGCCTTCGAGCTGGCTCATCGAGCGTCTCCTTCGGTTCGGTCGTGCTGGTCCAGCGTGAGCTCGACCGCGACCGCCGGCTTCGCGCCGGGCGCGTCGTTTCCCTTCCGGATCGCGGCTCCGATACGGGGCGGCGCCTCGCCGATCATCCAAGCGATGCGGCGATAGGTCTCGCCGCGGAAGCAAGGCTTTCGGTACACGATCCGTGCGCGGCGCACCCAGACACGCGACAGATCGTGCCCGACGGACGCGAGTGACGTCCCGACGTGCTCCTCGATCGTGCGCAGGTACTCGACGGCGTTCACGTGGCGATTCGGATCGGTCTGGCCGTAGTGCCAGACGCGATCGCTCGACTCCGCGAGGTCAGGCGCACGGTCGAGCGGGATCAGATCGTCGACGCTCGGCACCTCGGTGGCGCGCGAGGGGCCCTCTCCCAGGCCGAGCGCTTCGGGAAGCCGCGTCACGCGGCGGTGCTCCGGGGACGGGTCGTTCCGCGTGAAGAAGTTGACGAGGCGGACCCGAGCGACGACCTCGCCGTCCTTTCGGAGCACGGTGTAGTGACCTTCGCGCGCGAGGTTCCTCGTCGCACCGCTCTCGTCGACCGTGCGCGCGAGGAACGTCTTGCCGTGCACGTGGATTCGCTCCGCCGGATCGAGCGGGACGTCGCTCGCCTGAAGGTCGACGTGCACGAGCGGCGTGAAGGTGCGTTCCGGATCGGCGCCGTCGAGATTCCGGTGGCGCCGCATCCAGAGCCCGAAGTGCGCGCGCGCCGTGTAGCGCGGCAGCGCCGTGAGCTTCAGCGCGCGGCGCTCGCTCAGGTCCGGGAAGTGGATGGTCTCGCGGAGACGGGTGTGGAAGACCCGGTCGGCCGGGTTCTTGGACTCACCTCCGCGCGCCATTCTCCCGAACGTTATCGGTGGCTCGGCGGAGCGACAAGTCGCTCCACCGAAGTCCTTCCGCCGATCGATCCTCTACACCCGCTCGAGGAGCGTCGCGTTCGCGAGACCGCCGCCCTCGCACATCGTCTGCAGCCCGAGCTTCGCATCGCGCCGCTCGAGCTCGTGCAGGAGCGTCGTCATCAGCTTCGCGCCGGTGCAGCCGAGCGGATGTCCGAGCGCGATCGCGCCGCCGTTGACGTTCAAGCGCTCCTGGTCCGCGTCGAACTCCTGCGCCCACGCGAGCGGCACGGACGCGAATGCCTCGTTCACCTCGTAGAGGTCGATGTCGCCGAGCTTCATGCCCGTCCGCGCGAGGAGCTTGTGCGTCGCGGGGATCGGCGCCGAGAGCATCACGACCGGATCGTCGCCGGCGATCGTCATCGCGCGGATCCGCGCTCGCGGCTTCTTCGCGAGCTTCGCGAGGCCGTCCTCGTTCGCGATCAGGAGCGCCGCGGCGCCGTCGGAGATCTGGCTCGACGTGCCCGCGGTGAGAAGTCCGATCCTGGAGAGCGGCTCGAGCCCGGCCATCGCTTCGAGGCTCGCCTCGTAGCGGATCCCTTCGTCGACGCGGAAGCTCTCGCGGCCGCCGTCCTCGGACGAAACCTCGACCGGCATGATCTCGCGCTCGAATCGTCCTTCCTTCGTCGCCCGTGCGGCCTTCGCATGGCTCGCGTAGCCGAACGCGTCGAGCGAGGCGCGATCGAGGTTGCGCTTCTGCGCGAGCATCTCCGCACCTTCGAACTGGCTCCAGCGGACGCCGGGATAGCGCTCCTTCATGCCCTGGCCATACGGTGCGCCGTAGCCCTGCTTGTGGCCGGCGATCGCGTTGCCGCCGATCGGCACGAGGCTCATCACCTCGACGCCGCCGGCGATCACGACGTCGTGCACGCCGGACATCACCGCCTGTGCCGCGAAGTGGACGGCCTGCTGCGAGGAGCCGCACTGGCGGTCGACCGTCGTCGCGGGGACGGATTCGGGGAGACACGAGGAGAGGACCGCGTTCCGCGCGATGTTCGTGCCCTGCGAGCCGACTTGGTTGACGCACCCGAAGATCACGTCCTCGACCGTCGCGGGATCGATCCCGGTGCGGCGGATCAGCTCGTCGAGCACCGCTCCGCCGAGGTCGATCGGATGATGCTTCGAGAGCTTCCCGCGCCGCTTTCCGGCCGCGGTGCGAACGGCTCCGACGATGAATGCGTTGTGCATGACCTGACTCCTATTCTACGGAGAGGGGCGCCGCCCCTCTCCTCCACGCGGCAAAGCCGCGCGGAGTCTCCTCACCCCGCTCGCTCACGCTCGGCCGCGCGCCTTGCGCGCGGAGGTTGCCGATATCGTTCCGCTGGCGGCGATCCAGTCGACGAAGATCGGCGACGACCAGGCACGCTCCTCGCTGTCGGCGAGACAGTCGTCCTGGTAGTCGGTGCGGTAGTCTCCGTAGCAGGGATTCACCTCGATGCAGCTTCCCTCGGCGTCGCGGGTGCAGCGGAGATTCCCCGCGTTGACGGTCGGCGAGGGCTCCTCGATCGCGCGCACGTAGTAGACCGTGTCTCGCCCGGACGTGGCGAAGGTCGGATCCTCGAACTCGAAGGTGCAGCCGCTCGCGTCGGGAGGACACGAATGCACCTTCCACGGATCGTCGATCAGGTCGGCGACGCGGTCGGTCCGCCTCGCCTTCGGGCGGATGCGCACGACCTCGATGCGTGTGATGCGCTTCCGGTCGTCGGACGGGTTGTAGCACTCGCCGCGGCAGAGGCGCTCGATCCGCTCGGCGCCGAGCGCGACGAGCGAATCCTCGGGACAGCCCGGCTTCTGACGGAAGGCACCGACCGCGCGGACGCGGAAGCGCGGGTTCTGGTTCGTCTCGAGCTCGCCGCCCATCGGTACGATGCCGCCGCCCGACGCGTCGTCTTCGAGCAGGTCGAACCACAGCAGGATCCGGTCGCCGCTCGTTCCATAGACCTCGCGGCGCTGCAGCGCCTGCCAGACGGCGTCCCGGCCGCGTCCCTCCGCGTGCGCCGCGATCAGGCCGCCCGTCATGAAGAACGATGCTTGACGTTCCATCTCGAAGACCTGGAACGCCTGCATGCGCTGGAAGACGTCCTCCGCGCTGCTCGACTCGGGCTTCGGGTCCGTGGGCGGCGGCGCGAGACGCGCGCGCCACGTCGGGTCCGCCGCGCCGGACGCCTCCGTCATCTCGCGGCGATTGATCTCCTTGTAGCCGGTTCCGGGACGCGCGCTGTGGTTGTCGCTCGACGCCATGAAGCCGAAGCGGAAGCGCTCGGGCCCGGCGCCCTCGTCGAAGTTCCGCAGCGCGAGGATGTACTGGGCCGAGCCGCCGGGGCGGTAGTTGAACGACGGGAGGAAGCAGTCGCGGCACTGTCCGGAGTCGAGCCAGTCGTCGATCGTCACGCCGGGAACGACGTGGTGCCCCGCGTTGCCCGCCTCGGCGTACCGCTGTCGTGCGACGTCGGCGCGCTCGTCGCAGGTCTTCGCGTCGAGACCCGCCTCCGTGCAGCGCTCGTGGATGATCTGACCCGCACGCCAGCAGGAGGGCAGGTGCGTCTTCGTCGGCGGGGGACAGCGGGGCTGCCCGGTCGCGTCGAAGCGCACCTCCTCGTAGTCGCGGTACTCCTCGGAGTTGCCGTGCCCGGAGTAGACCTCGATGAGGGTCTGGCGGTTCGGATCGTGCTGCGCAGCCGAGAGCTGCTTGTCCCAGGTCGATCCGGCCGGCGTGTACATGCCCCACGTCGTGCCATGCGGGATCACGATCGACTCGTGGCCCCAGTCGTCGAGCTTCGCGAAGAGCTCGCCAGGCGTCGCGGCGCTCTCCATGCACTCGACCGGCAGATCGCGCACGGGAACGTCGTCCGGACACGCGTCGGTGCTCGCGCGCTCCTCGAAGTAGCGGAGGAGGTCGTGATAGCGGCGCTCGCCGCCGGCGAGCGCGAGAAGCGCGCGCTGCATCGGCGGGACCGAGCCGCGCAGCGCTCCTTGCGAGACGCTTCGCGAGGCGATCGGGCGCGCGGGGATCTCGTCGTCGCCGGTGCCCTTGAGCACGACGTTCTTGTGGCCGTAGTGCGTGTCCGGCGTGAGGCCGACCTGCGTCCACTCCCACCCGAGGAACGCGACGACGTCCGGATTGGCGGCGTCGCCCGCGACCGCGTTGCACTGGCGAATCGTCTCGACGGTCTCCTTCCAGTGCTGTGGCGTGATGCCTTCGGCGTGGTCGTTGATCGACCAGAAGTCGAGCGCCGAGCAGTAGCGCGCGAAATCGCAAGCGTCGGCGGGCGGATGCGCTCCTTCCCCCTGCAGCATCGGCAGGCTGCGCAGGTACGCGTCCGGCGAGAACGTCGTGTGCACGTGCAGGTCGCCGAAGAGGATCTGCTTGTCCGCGGGCGTTTCCGTACCGGCGCCCGCGACGGCGCTCACGGCCGCGGCGGCGCTTCTCTGCTGCGCGGCGCGCTCCGCGACGATCTCCGCGGGAATCGGCCGACGCGTGACCTGGCCCGGCTCCTCGTGGCGGCCGAACCACCCCGCCGCGACCGCGCGCAGGAGCAGGTAACCCGCCGCGACGAGGATCATGGCGACGACGAGAGCTCGCTTCACGTCGGCGCTCCTCTCAGGCGGGTGTGAACTCGACGGGCATGCGCTTGATGCCGTGGATGAAGAACGACTGCAGCATGTCCGGCTCCGCGACGACGCGGATGTCGGGGAGCCGCGTCAGGAGCTCCTCGAACATCACGCGGATCTCGCGCCGCGCGAGGTTCGCGCCGAGGCAGAAGTGCGGGCCGCCGGCGCCGAAGCCGACGTGCTCGTTCGGCGTCCGCATCACGTCGAAGCGATAGGGATCGGCGAAGGCGCGCTCGTCGCGGTCCGCCGAGTTGTACCAGAGGACGACCTTCTGACCCGCGCGGATCTCCTTTCCGCCGATCTCGACGTCGCGCGTCGCCGTGCGGCGGAAGTGGATCACGGGGCTCGCCCAGCGAACGATCTCCTCGACCGCGGTCGGCGAGACGCCCTCGAAGTCCGCCGTCCATTTCGCACGTTCCTCGGGGTAGTCCGTCAGCGCCTTCATCCCGTGGCTGATCGCGTTTCGCGTCGTCTCGTTGCCGGCCGCGGCGAGGAGGATGAAGAACGAGCCGAACTCGGCCGCCGTCAAGCGCTCGCCGTCGACCTCCGCGTGCATCATCTTCGACGTGAGGTCGTCGCGTGGATCCGCGAGCCGCTGCTCGCCGAGGGACATCGCGATCTGGAACAGCTCGAGCGCCGCCGCCATGAGCTGCTCGACGGTCGTCGCGTACTCGGGATCGCCGACGCCGAGGATGATGTTCGTCAGCTCGAAGATCCGGCGATGTCCTTCCGGCGCGACGCCCATCATGTCGCAGATGATCTGCAGGGGCAGGGGGGCGGCGATCTCCTCGACGAAGTCGCAGCGGCCCTTCGGCGCGACCTGGTCGACGATCGCGCGGGCTCGATCGCGCACGCCTTCCTCGATCTTCGCGACCATCCGCGGCGTGAACCCCGCGCTCACGATCTTCCGGAGCTGCGTATGTCGCGGGTGGTCCATGTTGATCATCGAGCCGAAAAAATGGGCGATCTCGATCGGCAGGTCGCCGACGTTCGTGCCCTGGCCCGAGCAGAACGTCTCGGGGTCGCGGCTCACGCGCAGGATGTCCTCGTACCGCGTGAGCGCCCAGAAGCCGGGACCGCGCGGATAGGGCGGGACCTCGAACTCCGCATGCCACGAAACCGGCCGTTCGGCGCGCAGCTTCGCGAAGATGCCCTCGCGATCCTTACGCAGCCAGGTCTCCGGATCGGAGAGCCAGATCTCGTCGACGGAGAGCGTCGTCTCGGGAATGGGAACCATGAAAGTGCACCTACCTGAACTGCCGAAAAACTCCACAGCTTGATGCCGTTGCGAGCCGATCATCAAACTCGAAATTCGGCTCTTGCGGTCGTTCGGACGGGTACGGCAAGCTCGGCGTCAAACATCGAGGGAGGTCTTTCATGCGTTGAGTGTTCGTTCCTCGGACCGCATTCGCGGTCCTGGTCGCCGGTCTGTGTGTCGCGGCGCCAGCCGGCGCCGTGGAGGTCACGGGGTTCAACGGCTCGGCGACCGACCTCGGCATCCAGCGTGAGCCCGGCGGCACGGGCGGGGTCGAGTATCGAATCCGGGCCGACTTCGAGTACGACGGGACGATCGATCTCCGCTCCTCGACGATCACGTTTCTCGCGCTCCTGAACGAGGTCGATCCCGGCGGAGTGGGCGAGCTGATCACGATGAGGGACGACGTGGGCTTCCTGCCGTTCAGCATCCCGTCGACGTCGCGCTCTTCGGGGAACGAGGCTCTCTACGAGACGCCGAACTTCCGGCCGCAGTTCCGGATGACCGTCAAGCAGAAGAGAGGCAGCCAGTACGAGTTCCGCCTGAAGCTCGACCGCGGGCTCTCGCGGAAGGTCCCCGGCCTCTGCACCGGACATCCGCCGGGGCAGACCACGAGCATGCTGCACCGGTTCATCATCGACGACGGCGTGAACGAGCCTCTCGTGATCTCGACCGTGCAGGTGTGGGATTGCTCGAACCTCGAAGGATTCCAGCTGAAGGCGCGCCAGAAGCCGGGCGTGGTGTCGCCTCCGGTCCCGACCCCCGGACCGACGCCGCCCGGAGGTCCGTCGCCGACGCCCGGCGGTGTGGGCGGGACGGTGCCGCCGCGCGCGGATCTCCGCGTCGAGCCGGTCTCGCGGCACACGGGAACGCCCGATCCGATCGAGCTCGACGGCACGCGCTCGACCGACGCGGACGGGACGATCGTGCGCTACCGCTTCGACTCCGGGAACGGGCAAGTCCAGGACGGACCCGAGCCGAAGGCCGTCTTCACGTACGCGCCGGGCGACTATCGTGCGACGCTGACGGTGTGGGACGACGACGGTCGCTCGCACTCGACGTCGCGCGGGTTCAGCGACAAGTAGCGGTTCGCCGGCAACGAGCGGAGGCGCCGCCGGGGAGGGCTCGTTGCCCCCTCGGCGGCCGCGCCGGCTCAGCGCGCGCGCCAGCGCGCGTAGCGCCAGAGGTGCTCGAGCACGGTCACGGCGCGGAACGACGACGGATAGGCGAGGCTTCCGGCTTCGCGCAGCGTCCGCGGCCCCGGGTTCTCCGGCTGGCAATCGACGAGCTCCGTCGCGATCAGGACGGGCTTGTCGAACCGGCGCTCCATCTCGAGCGCCGCTTCCGCGTAGCGCGCGTCCTGGCGCTCGTGGAACTCGACGATGCGGCCGAGCCCGTGCTCGGGGAAGAAGCCGCCCGCTCGCTCCATCGCGGCGAGGTTCGACTGGATGCCGACGCCGAGGAGGAGGATCGCGTGCACGTCGGGTTGCGCGGCCGCCTCCGCGAGGCACTCGACCACGGTGTCGCGCGTCTCGGAGCCGGCGAGGTCGGCGGGATTGTTCCGGCTCCAGCGGGGCGGCAGGCGCGCGTCGAACGCGGCGCGGAGATCGTCGGGAATCGGCATCAGGCGGAGCTCGCGCGAGGAGGCGATGCGATCCGCGGTGACGACGCCCCAGCCGCCGGCCGTCGTCAGCACGAACACGTTCGGTCCCTTCGGAAGAGGATGCGTCGCGAAGGTCGCCGCCGTCTCGAACGCTTCCTCGATCGTCGGCGCGCGCGCGATGCCGGCTTGACGGCACATCCCGGCGAAGACGCGGTCGTCCGTCGCGAGCGCTCCGGTGTGCGAAGCGGCGGCACGCTGCCCGCCGGCCGTCGTCCCACCCTTCAGCACGACGAGCGGCTTCCGCGACGTCGCGCGTCGTACCGACTCGAAGAACGTCCGGCCCTCGTCGATGCCCTCGACGTAGATCAGGCTGACGGCCGTCTCGGGATCGGCGGCGAAGTACTCGAGGTAGTCCTCGAGCCGCGTCGCGGCGCAGTTTCCGGCGGAGACCGCTCGGCTGACGCCGACACCGGTCTTCTGCGCGTAGTTCTGGAACGCCTGGACGAACCCGCCGGACTGGCTCGCGACCGCGATCCGGCCGCGCGGCGGGTAGGGCGCCACGATCTGCGCGCAGAGGCTCGCCGGAGTCGAGATCACGCCCTGGCCGTTTGGGCCGATCAGGAGCAGGCCGAGCTCGTCGCAGAGGCGAACGAGATCTTCCTCGGCGCGCTTCCCTTCCTCGCCGAGCTCGCCGTAGCCAGCCGTGCTGAGGAACGCGGCGCGCACGCCCTTCTTCGCGCACTCGCGGAGCAGGTCGGGCACCGTCGCGGGCGGCGTGCAGACGAAGACGAGGTCCGCCGCTCCCTCGGGCACCTCGGCGACGGACGTGAGAGCGCGCCGGCCGAGGATTTCGCCGCCCTCGCGGTTCGTCAAGTACACGTTCCCGGGAAAGCCCTGGCTCAAGAGGTTGTGCGCCGCGACGAAGCCGAACTTTCCGGGATGGCTCGAAGCGCCGGCGACGATGACTCCCCGCGGCTCGAAGAGCGGACGGAAGCGCTCGAGAACCTCTTGCTCGCGCTTCTCGCTCACGAGGCGCGGACCTCGACGAGAGCGTCGACCGCGATCGGCTCGCCGTCGCACACGATCAGCGGATTGAGATCGACCGAGACGACGTCCGCGTCGCCCTCCATCAGCCGCGAGAGCCCGACGAGCACGTCGGCGAGGCGCTCGCGATCGACGGCGGGCTCGCCGCGGAACGGGCCGAGCCACGCTTGGTTCTGCAGCTCCGCGATCAGATCGAGGGCTTCGGTGCGGTCGAATGGGACGAGGCGGAACGCGACGTCCGCGAGGACCTCCGCGAAGATGCCGCCGATGCCGAGCATCACGCACGGCCCGAAGGTCGGATCCTGCACGCAGCCCGCGATGAGCTCGCGTCGTCCCGGGATCATCGAGGCGACGAGCAGCGCCACGGCGCCGTCTTCGGGCCGCGCCGCGGCGAGCAGCGCCTCCGCGGCGATCCGCACCTGGGCGACGTTCGTCAAGCCGAGCCGAACGAGACTCCGCTCCGTCTTGTGCGCGATGCGATCGCCGCAGAGCTTGACGACGACCGGAAAGCCGAGCTCGCTCGCTGCACGCTCCGCCTCGGCGGCGTCGGCGGCGAGGCGCTCCGGCGCGACCGCGACGCCGGCCGACGCGAGCCGGCGCTTGGACTCGTGCTCGGAGAGGGTTCGCGTTCCACTCGACATCGCTTCTCGCACGGGCGGGGAGCCTAACCTGCGACCGCTCGCGCCGCATCCGCGGCCGTGGGTTGTCTCGCCGAACGCCTTGCGACAAGGAGAGTCCATGCCGGCGAATCGCACCGATCAGTTCGCGACGATGGAGGGCAAATCGCCCGAGGAGGCGAAGTTCTTCTGGACGGGCGGTCCGATCGAGGTCGCGGAGCGCACCTGGTTCCAGTCGAGCTTCAGCGGAACGACGGCCTTCGAGACGGACCAGGGCCTGCTCCTCGTGGACACCGGCATGTCGATCCTCGCGCCGACGCTCGCCGGGATGCTGCGGCAGCGGACGAAGGCTCCCGTGCACACGGCGATCTACACGCACGGCCACGTCGACCACGCGTACGGGCTCGGCGCGTTCCTCGTCGAGGGACAAGCGAAGCCGCGTGTGATCGGACACCGCGCGATGCCCGGTCGCTTCGGCCGCTACGAGCGGACGCCGGGTCACAACGCGGCGATCAACGCGCGTCAGTTCGGAGGCACGGTCGAGCACGCGCGCCGGCGCTCGCTGCAGACGTTCCGCCGTCCGGACGTGCCGCCGGACACCTTCTACGAGGAGCGCTTGACGATCGAGGTCGGCGGGCTTCGCTTCGAGCTGCACCACTGTCGCGGCGAGACCGACGATCACACGTGGGTCTACAACCCGGAGCGCGGCGTGCTCTGTCCGGGGGACCTCTTCATCTGGGGCGTGCCGAACGCGGGGAACCCGCAGAAGGCGCAGCGCTACCCGTGGGACTGGGCCGCCGGTCTTCGCGAGATGGCGGCGTGCGAGCCGCGGAGCCTCTGTCCCGGCCACGGCGGGCCCGTCGTGAACGATCCCGAGCGCATCCAGCGGATGCTTCTCGAAACCGCCTCGTACCTCGAGTCGATCGTCGAGCAGACGATCGCCGCGCTCGAGGCGGGATCACCGCCGCACGTCGACATCGTGCGGTCCATCGAGATCCCGCGAAGCGACTCGCCGTGGCTCCAGCCGGTGTACGACGATGCGGAGTTCATCGTACGGAACGTGATTCGCTACTACGGCGGCTGGTGGTCGGGTCGGCCGAGCGAGCTGAAGCCCGCGCCGCGCGCGGCCGTCGCACGTGAGATCGCTTCGCTCGCGGGAGGCGCCGTAGCGCTCGCCGAGCGCGCGCGGGAGATCGCTGCGTCGGGCGATCCGGCGCTCGCGTGTCACCTGGCGGACTACGCGCTCGAGGCGAAGCCCGAGGACGCGCGCGTCGGCGAGATCGTCGCGGCGCTCTACGAAGAGCGCTCCGCCAGCGAGCCGGCCTTGATGACGCAGAATCTCTTCCGCTCGGCGGCCGCGTACGCGCGCTCCCGCCGGCCGTTCGCGTGACGTCGATTCGGCCTCACGAGTAGAGCGCGACGGTCAGCAGCACCCACGCGACCGCGGCGAAGATCGCTTTCCCGAGAGAGCCGAAGAGCCGCCCGATCGTCGCGCCGGCCGCGGCACGCACGCTGCCCGAAGCGGTCACCGCGTCGCTCCCCGTGAGCTCGCCGGCGAGAGCGCCCGCGAACGTCCCGAGGAGCGCGCCGATCAACGTTCCGACGAGCGGGATCGGGATCAGGGGCGTCAGCGCGATCGCTCCCGCGATCCCGCCGAGGATCGCGCCGATCATGCCGCGGCGCGTCCCACCACCGGCGCGACTCCCCGCGGCGCCCGCGAGCGTCTCGACGACCTCGCCGGCGATCGCGGCGAGCACGGCGAGCCCGATCGCGGTCCAGGCGCTCTCCGGCTGCAGCTCGGACGGCAGAAGCGCGCCGTCGACGAGGGCGACGACCGCGGCGAGCGCGATCATCAGCCACGTTCCGGGGAGCCCGATGGCCGTCAGGAGGACGCAGCCGAGCCCCGCCAGGGCGAACGCCGTCGCGAGCGCGATCCCGAGCCAGCTCATCCAGGTCATCCTGCGCGACGCGCGCCCTGCACGCGAGCCTTGACCCTCGGAGAAAGATGGTGCGAGACTTTCCCCAAGGCGCAACCCCGAGGAAGGGAGGCTCCATGAAGACCGTTCAGGATCTGTTGCAGGCCAAGGGCCGTGAGGTCTGGTCGGTCGCACCCGACCAGTCGGTATTCGAAGCCCTCGAGCTTATGGCGGAGAAGGGCATCGGGGCGGTTCTGGTCCTCGAGCGCCGCCGCGTGATCGGGATCCTCTCGGAGCGCGACTACGCGCGCCAGGTGATCCTGAAGGGCAAGGCCTCCAAGGACACGGCGGTCCGGGAGATCATGACGGCGCACCTCGTGACCGTCGGGCCCGAGCGCTCCGTCGAGGAGTGCATGGCCATCATGACGCAGCGGCGCGTCCGGCATCTGCCCGTGATGGTCGGGGACGATCTCCTCGGGCTCCTGTCGATCGGAGACGTCGTGAAGGCGGTGATCTCCGAGAAGGAGGACCACATCGAGCAGCTCGAGACGTACATCACCCGCGGCTGAGCCCTCAGGCGCGGACCGTATTCGGCCGAAGACTCTCTTGACTGCGATGCGGGCCCAGAATAGAAACAGAATCGGATTCGGATTCTGAATCTGTTCCGATCCGGGTCCAGCTCGAGAGCCGATGTCGACGCACGCACAAGTGGTCGCCCTCAAGACGGTCGCCGGGCCGAAGCAGGCCCGCAGCGAGCGGACGCTCTACCGGCTCCTCGACGCGGCCGAGGCATTGATCCAGGAGCGCGGCCTCGGCGGCGTCTCGATCCCGGAGATCGTCCGGCGCGCGGGATCGTCGGTCGGCGGCTTCTACGCGCGCTTCCGCGACAAGAACGAGCTCCTGCGCGCTCTCGAGGAGCGCTTCTACGGCGAGCTCGATCGCCGCGTCGAGGCGCTCGTCGACGAGGATCGCTGGCGCGGCGTGCCGACGCGGACCATCGTCGACGCGGCGGTCGCGGAGCTCGTGACGGTGACGCGCGAGCGGGAGCGGCTCCTCGCGGCGTTCCTGTTCCGCGCGATCCAGGACCCGGAGGTCCGCGAGGACGCGCTCCGCTTCCGACGGAGTGTCACGGAGCGCTTCGAGCAGCTCCTGTCGTCGCGCCGCGGCGAGATCGCGCACGCGGAGCCGCGGCTCGCGATCGATCTCGTCATCCAGATCACGTTCGCGTTCATGCAGGAGCACGTCCTCTTCGGTGAGACCCGCGCCGCCGGCCGGGCGCTCACGGACGAGGAGATCCAGAGGGAGCTCGGCGAGCTCGTGCTCGCCTACCTGGGAGTTCGCGAGGTGCG
This sequence comes from Deltaproteobacteria bacterium, assembly GCA_016874795.1. Lineage (GTDB taxonomy): Bacteria > Desulfobacterota > Binatia > UBA12015 > UBA12015 > VGTG01. Next base: position 37,494 of record VGTG01000014.1, read on the forward strand.
GCGCGTCAAGGGAGCGCGCGCCGGCTGATCAACGAAGAGGTTGGAGGACACCATGGACTACACGCAGACGAATCCGATCCCGATGCCGCCGGGTGGCGCGTTCTCCTCCGTGCGAGGCACGCTCGAGACCGTCTTCGACTGGCAGTACGAGCTTCGCAAGAAGAACCTGCTCTCGCTCTACGAGAAGGGGAAGACCCTCGCGTGGAACGCTTCCGACGTCGACTGGTCGATCGACGTCGACATCGAGCGCCTCGCGCACTCGCGCGTGCAAAACGGGCTCGGCAAGATCATGAACGACGTGCTCCAGCCGCCGGTGAAGCTCGGCGACGAGGAGCTGATGAAGATGCAGCTCCACACGAACGCGTTCATGCTCTCGCAGTTCCTGCACGGCGAGCAGGGCGCGCTCCTCGCGACGGCGAAGATCGTGCAGAACGTCCCTTGGGAGGAGGCGAAGTTCTACGCCGCGAATCAGGTCTCGGACGAGGCGCGCCACGTCGAGGTCTATCATCGCTACCTGACGGAGAAGCTCGGTCTCTCCTACGAGGTACATCCGAGCCTCGGCCGGCTCCTCGACGACATCATTCTCGATCCGCGGTGGGACGTGACGTTCCTCGGCATGCAGATCCTCGTCGAGGGTCTGGCTCTCGCGGCGTTCGGAGTGCTCCGCATGCAGATGGCGGACGAGCCGCTGATCCAGGACATCGTGGGCCGCGTGATGGCCGACGAGTCGCGCCACGTCGGCTTCGGCGTGATCGCGCTCGAGAACATCTACCGCCACGGGATGAGTGCTGCCGAGCTGCGCGAGCGCGAGGACTTCATCATCTCGGCGACGGAGCTCCTGCGCGAGCGTCTCCTGGTCACGCCCGTCTTCGAGCGTCTCGGGTGGGACGCGGACGTATGGACGCGCTGGTCGATCGACACGCCGTTCATGCGCGGCTTCCGCCAGATGACGTTCTCGAAGATCGTGCCGAACCTGAAGCGGCTCGGGCTTCTCACGCCGCGCGTGCGCGACGCCTACGAGAAGCTCGACCTCCTCAAGTACGAGCACATGAAGGACTCCGTCGAGGAGCCCGAGGCGCCGCCGCCGCACGAGCTGGTCGAGCTGCTGATGCAGTTCATCCAGAGCTCGGCGACGGAGGGGGCCGCCGCGGCGAGCTGAGCTTCTCCTTCTAGCCTGCATTTCTCACCAGATCCCTACTGCGGCGGCCGATAGCACCGAATCTTCGCGAGCTTCTCCCTCCGGGCTCCTCGACGTACTGTTCAAGTACGCCTGCGTCGCCCTCCGGTCCGAGGCTCGCGAATCTTCGGCACTCTCGACCGCCTCGCGACGTGATCTGGTGAGAAATGCAGGCTAGGCGGCTGCCTCGAGGACGCTCGCGCGCTGGTTCAGCTCTTCGGCGCGGAGCGTCGCCGCGGCGGCCCCTCTCCGGAGTCGCTCCGCCTGGTTCTCGTGGGCCTTGGCGTCGCGCTCGTCCTTGTCGGGGACTCAGGAGGAATAGAGAGCTTCGATCTCCACGGAGTACCGCGTATGGATCCCGCGCCGCTTGAGCTTCGAGGTCGGGGTCAAGCAGTCCGAGTCCGGGAGCCACTCCGCGCCGAGGATCGTCACCTTCTTCACGCGCTCGGCGTTGTTGAACGCCGCCATCGCGTTCTCGAGCGCCGCGTGGATCTCCTCGCGGACGCGCGGGTGCGACGCGAGCTCCGTGATCGATCCGTACGAGATCCCCTCCGCTGCGGCGAACGCCTTTGCCGCATCGGGGTCGAGCACGAGGAGGGCCGACACGAACGGCCGCCGGTCGCCGATCGCGCACGCCTGGCCGACGAGCGGGATCATCTTGAGCGCGGCCTCGAGGTTCGCCGGGCTGATGTTCTTGCCGCCGGCGGTGATGATCAGCTCCTTCTTCCGGTCGACGATCTTGAAGTAGCCGTCCTCGTCGACGACGCCGATGTCGTCGGAGTGGAGCCAGCCGTCCGCGTCGATCGTCTCGGCGGTCTGCTCCGGGTTCTTCAGATAGCCCTGGAACACGTTGCCGCCGCGGCAGATCACCTCGCCGTCGTCGGCGAGCTTCACCTCGCAGCCGACGATCGCCGGCCCGACCGAGCCCGCCTTCACCTTCCACGGCGTGAAGGTCATCGGCCCGCTCGACTCCGACATCCCGTAGATCTCCGCGAGCGGGATGCCGATCGCTCGGAACCACTCGATCATCTCCTTCGGGATCGGGGCGGCGCCGGTGATCGCGATGTCGAGCTGGTCGAGGCCGACGAGCTCGCGCACGGTGCGGAAGGCGACCTGATCGAGGAACTGCCACGTCTTCTTCTGATCCTCGGTGGCGCGTCCCCACGCCATCGCGTCGATGATCGGCTTCGCCGCGCAGATCGCCTCGCCGAACTTCTTCAGCTTCTCGGGGTCGACGGCGAGCGCTGCGTTGACGCCGGCGTAGACCTTTTCCCAGACGCGCGGCACGCCGAACAGGACGTTCGGACGGACCTCGCGCGCGTACTCGGCGATCTTCGACGGGTCCGGGCAGGTCGTCACCTCGTAGCCGAGGAACGCCTGCTGGTAGTGGCTCACCATGCGCTCGGCGATGTGCGCCATCGGCAGGTAGGAGACGAGCTTCTTCCCGGCGTAGTCCTGCAGGTCGATCGTGCGACGCAGGCACTCGACCGTCCACGTGATGTTGTTGTGAGACAGCATCACGCCCTTGGGCGGACCGGTCGTGCCCGAGGTGTAGATCACCGTCGCGAGGTCCTCGGGCTTGGCCGTCTTCGAAGCGCTCTCGAGGTCGAGCGGCTGCGACGCGAGGAGATCGTCGAGGAGGAAGTCCCCGTCGGCTTCACCACCGGAGCGGACGAGCCCGAGGGTCTTCAGCCGCGGGAGCCGCGCGCGCACCTCGCGGAAGCGCGCGAAGAAGCCCGCGTCCTCGACGATCGCGAGCTTCGCCTCGCAGTGATCGACCAGGTACTGGATCTGCTCTGCGGACGACGAGTTGTAGATCGAGATGGGCGTCGCGCCGAGGAAGGCGACCGCCATGTCCACGACGTGGAACTCCGGGATGTTCCGCATCATCAGGACGACGCGGTCGCCGCGACCGACGCCTCTTGCCGCAAGCCCCGCGGCGACCCGCGCGACGCGGTCCCCGTAGTCGCGGAAGGTCCACTGCCCGAGGGAGCCGTCCCCCTTCTTCCAGCGGAGCGCCGTCCGGTCGGCGTGCTGCCCGACCGTGCGAAGGAACCCGGTCGGTACGGTTTGACCCTCGACGAGACGTTGAAGCTCGTCGCTCGTGAGCTGCTGATTCGACACCGGCGAATTCTCCCCCGCTGAAGCGGCTGGGGGCCACTCCTAGCGGATCACACCGGTCTCGAACAATGCGGCAGGCTCCTGAGGCGAGCTGGTGCTAGGCGCGGCCTCCGCGTACGCTGCGTGCGCGCATGCGCAAGCTCGGCGTCGATCGGAGCCGCTTCCGGGCCGTGGGCTGAGCTGCGGAATGAAACATCACCGGCTCGCTCCGGTCGCCGTGGCATCAACCCGTGCAGCTTCTGACGACGACCTGGGATAGCCGGGCGCTTCGCCTCGCGCCGCGCGCGGCGTACCCGCGGGGGAGCGCCATTTGCCCCATCTCGGCGCGATTCCTACTTTGAGGGGATGACTCGCGAGCGTTCCGTCCTCGATCCCTCCGATACCTTTGCGGAACGCCACATCGGGCCCGATCCGCACGAGATTGCGGAGATGCTCGGCGTCGTCGGCTGCGAGTCGCTCGAAGCACTCGTCGGCGAGACGATTCCCGACGCGATCCGGCTCGAAGCCCCGCTCGCACTTCCCGGCCTCGAGGACCGCGCACCCGGCGAGCACGAGCTTCTCGCCCGGCTCCGCGTGCTCGCCGAGCGGAACGTCGTGCGCCGCTCGTGCATCGGCATGGGCTACTCGGACACGATCGTCCCGCCGGTGATCCAGCGGAACGTGCTCGAGAACCCCGGCTGGTACACGCAGTACACGCCCTATCAGGCGGAGATCTCGCAGGGTCGCCTCGAGGCCCTCCTGAACTTCCAGACGATGGTGGCGGACCTGACGGGTCTGCCGCTCGCGAACGCTTCGCTCCTCGACGAGGCGACGGCGGCCGCCGAGGCGATGGGCATGTGCCGCGCGATCTCGCGCTCGCGGAATCGCTTCCTCGTCGCGGCGGACTGCCATCCGCAGACGATCGCCGTCGTGAAGACGCGAGGCGCTCCGCTCGGCGTCGAGGTGGAGGTCGTCCCCGTCGACGAGCTCGCGTTCGACGAGACGACGAGCGGCGTGCTCCTCCAGTATCCGGCGACGGACGGCCGCGTCGAAGACTACCGCGAGCTCGCGGCGCGCGCGCACGCGGCGGGTGCTCTCGTCGTCGTCGCGGCGGATCTCCTCGCGCTGACGCTCCTCGTTCCGCCCGGCGAATTCGGAGCGGACATCGCGGTCGGCTCGGCGCAGCGCTTCGGCGTTCCGCTCGGCTACGGCGGGCCGCACGCGGCCTACCTCTCGACGCACGAGGAGCACGCAAGGCGTCTTCCGGGACGGCTCGTCGGCGTCTCGCGCGACGTGCACGGTGCCAGCGCGTACCGGCTCGCGATCCAGACGCGCGAGCAGCACATCCGGCGTGACCGCGCGACGAGCAACATCTGCACGGCGCAGGTGCTCCTCGCGAACATGGCCGGTCTCTACGCGGTCTACCACGGGCCGGAAGGACTCCGGCGGATCGCGCGCCGCGTGCGCGCGCTGACCGGTGCGCTCGCGACTGGCCTTCGCGAGGCGGGCCACGAGGTCCGCACGCCCGTCTTCTTCGACACGATCCGCGTCGCGCCAGAGCGGCGGTCGGCAGCCGACGTCGTCGCTTCGGCGGACGAGCGTGGCTTCAACGTGCGGGACTTCGGCGACGGCACGATCGGCATCGCGCTCGACGAGACGACGACGCGCGAGGACGTCTCGTCGCTCCTCGCCGCTTTCGGCGTCGGCGGCGTCGCGGCGAAGGACGTCGACGCTCTCGCGGCGAAGGGAGACGCGAAGCTTCCCGCAGCGCTCGATCGGACGACGCCGTTCCTCGAGCACCCGGTCTTCCACCGCCACCACGGCGAGCACGCGATGCTCCGCTACCTGCACCGGCTCGAGGCGCGCGACCTGTCGCTCAACACCTCGATGATCCCGCTCGGCTCGTGCACGATGAAGCTGAACGCGACGAGCGAGATGGTTCCGGTGACCTGGCCGGCGTTCGGCGGGGTCCATCCGTTCGCGCCAGCCGCGCAGACGCGCGGCTACGCGGAGATGCTCTCTCTGCTCGAGGCGTGGCTCGGGGCGATCACCGGTCTCCCGGCCGTCTCGCTGCAGCCGAACGCGGGCTCGCAGGGCGAGTTCGCGGGGCTTCTCGCGATCCGCCGCTATCACGCTGCACGGGGTGACGCGGCTCGGAACGTGTGCTTGATTCCGGTCTCCGCGCACGGAACGAATGCGGCGACGGCGGTCACGGCCGGCTTCCGCGTCGTCGCCGTCGCTTGCGACGCGCGCGGAAACGTCGACGTCGACGACCTGCGAAAGCGGATCGAGCAGCACGCCGCTTCGCTCGGCGCGCTGATGATCACTTACCCATCCACGCACGGCGTGTTCGAAGCCAGCGTGCGCGAGGTCTGCGGGCTCGTCCACGCGGCGGGCGGCCTCGTCTACATGGACGGCGCGAACATGAACGCGCAGGTCGGGCTGACGTCGCCGTCGCGAATCGGCGCGGACGTCTGCCATCTGAACCTGCACAAGACGTTCTGCATCCCGCACGGCGGCGGCGGTCCGGGGATGGGGCCGATCGCAGCGGCGCCGCACCTCGCGGAGTTCCTTCCGGGGCATCCGCTCGACGCCGACGGCGGCGCGGTCTCGGCGGCGCCGTACGGGAGTGCCAGCATCCTGCCGATCTCGTGGGTCTACATCGCTCTGATGGGCGCCTCCGGGCTGACGCGCGCGACGCAGGTCGCGATCCTCGCCGCCAACTACATGGCGAAGCGTCTCCAGGGCGCGTTCGACGTCCTCTTTACGGGACCGAGCGGGCGCGTCGCGCACGAGTTCATCATCGACTGTCGTCCGTTCGAGAAGTCGGCCGGCGTGACGGTCGAGGACATCGCGAAGCGGCTCATGGACTACGGCTTCCACGCCCCCACGATGAGCTTCCCGGTCGCGGGCACGCTGATGATCGAGCCGACCGAGAGCGAGCCGAAGGCGGAGATCGATCGCCTCTGCGAAGCGCTGCTCTCGATTCGTGAAGAGATCCGTCAGATCGAGGCCGGCACGCTCGACCGGAACGATCACCCGCTGATGCACGCACCGCACACCGCCGCCGCGGTGAGCGCCGAGGCTTGGCCGCACGCGTACTCGCGCGAGCTCGCCGGCTACCCGGCGCCGTGGCTCCGCGAGCACAAGTACTGGCCACCGGTCGGCCGCATCGACAACGCCTGGGGCGACCGGCACCTCGCCTGCACCTGCCCGCCGATCGAAGAGCTCGCGGAGTAGGGTTCCGCCGGCTCGGCTCCTCGCCGCCCGTCCGCTCGCGTTGCGCCGGCCGAGCCCCACTTCTATGGTCGCCCCAGGCACGAAACGCAGGAGGATTCCGCCATGCAGTCGTACGCGATGCTGATCGATGGGCGCTCGGTGCAGACGTCCGAGCAGGACGGCGTCATCAACCCCGCACAGGGCGCGGCGTTCGCGACCTGTCCGCGAGCGACGAAGGCGCACGTGGACGAGGCCGTCGCCGCCGCGGCGCGCGCCTATCGCACCTGGCGTAACGACGAGGCCTTCCGCCGCCAGAAGCTGAACGAGTGCGCCGGCGCGATCCAGGGCCGCGTCGAGGAGATCGCCCGCTTGCTCGTGCAGGAGCAGGGCAAGCCCTTGCAGAAGGCGACGGAAGAGGTCTTCGGCGCGATGTTCTGGTTCAGCTACTTCGCCGGCCTCGAGGTCAAGCCGGAAATCCTCCAGGACGACGACCAGAAGCGCATCCAGGTCGTGCACAAGCCGCTCGGCGTCGTCGCGGCGATCACGCCGTGGAACTTCCCGGTGATCCTCCTCGCGTTCAAGTTCGGGCCGGCGCTCCTCGCGGGCAACACGATCGTCGCGAAGCCGTCGGAGTACACGCCGCTCTCCTCGCTGCTCGTCGGACAGATCCTGAAGGACGTCCTGCCGCAGGGCGTCGTCAACTTCGTCGCGGGTCCGGGCTCCGTCGGGGCCGAGCTCGCCTCGCATCCCGACGTGCGCAAGGTCTCGTTCACCGGCAGCGTGGCGACCGGCAAGAAGATCGCACAGGTGGCGGCGGCGGATCTGAAGCGCGTCACCCTCGAGCTCGGCGGCAACGATCCCGCGATCGTGCTCGAGGACGTCGATCCCGCGCAGGTCGTCGACGGCCTCTTCTGGAGCGCTTTCGCGAACTCCGGCCAGGTCTGCACCGCGATCAAGCGCCTCTACGTCCACGAGAAGGTCTACGCGCCGATCGTCGACGGATTGATCGAGCGCGCCAAGGCGGTGAAGGTCGGCGACGGGTTCGAGGCGGACACGCAGCTCGGTCCGATCAACAACAAGATGCAGTTCGACCGCGTCGTCTCTCTCGTCGAGGACGCGAAGCAGAACGGCGGCCGCATCGCTGCCGGCGGGACGCCGCTTTCACGGCCCGGATACTTCCTCCCGCCGACGATCGTCACCGACGTCGGCCCGGGCGTCCGCCTCGTCGACGAGGAGCAGTTCGGAACCGCTCTCCCGGTCATCAAGTATCGCAACCTCGACGACGCGCTCGAGGAAGCGAACAAGACGCACTACGGTCTGGGCGGCTCGATCTGGACGTCCAACCTCGCGCGCGGCGAGGAGCTCGTGCAGCGGCTCGAGTCCGGCACGGGCTGGGTGAACCACCACATGGACATCCTCCCGAACGTGCCGTTCGGCGGCTGCAAGTGGAGCGGTCTCGGCTACGAGAACGGCCGCTGGGGCTACGAGGAGTTCACCGAGCTGCAGGTGGTGAACGCGAAGAAGTAGAGCGGGCGCGAGCGCGGGCGAGACGAGCGACGTCGGCCCGCATCGATGCAATCCATCTACTCCCGCAACTCCTGCAGCTGACGCAGGATCGTGCCCGCGTCGAAGTAGACGCGGTGCGCGACGTCGCGTAGTACTGCGCGACCTCTTCTGCGCCGTCGTACACGTCGCCCGTCGCGACGATCTCGTAGCGCGGATGCGCGAACGTGCTCATCGTCACGTCGAATTCGTGACCGTTCTCGGACTCCATGTGGAGTCGAATGACGGCTTCCCGCTTCTCGCGCAGCGACGACTCCGGATCGGGCATGGCGCAAGATCTCGCGATCTGCGCAGTGCGTCAATCCCACCTCGTGAGACGAGTCGGAGGCCATGTCCAGCCCAAAAGGCGCCGTAGAGCGGTTGTTTTGGCCCGTTGAGGCAGATTTTCGCCCGAATGTGATGGACAACAGACGATCCGCCCATGCATGACGATACACCCACAATCCGGGCATGGAGGATCTCCGATCGTGAAGACCAGGCTATCGACTGCTCTCTTGAGCATGACCCTGCTCGCTCTCCCGGGCGTCGTGCTGGGCGCCGATCCGCAGGCGACCTGCATCAACGCGCTCAACAAGGACTTCCGGAATGCGTCCAACGCCCAGGCCGGCGACAACGCCTCCTGCGTGAAGGATGCTCAAAGAGGCACCTTGGGGAGCCTCACGGCCCGGGACTGCCTCACCGCGGATCGCCGCGGGAAGGTTGCGAAGGCGGTCGGAACGGCGTTCGCGCACGACTTCAACCTGTGCAACCCGTCGCCGAGCTTCGGACCGATGGCAGGGGAGGCGGGCGCGGAGCGCGCCGCCGAGAAGGAGCGGCTCGTCGTCGAAGGCCTCTTCGGCCCGGATCTCGACGCGGCTCTCCTCACCGGACGCGACAACCAGTCGTGCCAGGCGAAGGTGCTCGGTGCCGCGAACAAGTGCGGGGACACGCGGCTCAAGGAGTTCGTCGCCTGCAAGAAGGCCGGCCTCAAGTCCGGCTCGATCGGCAGCGGCTCCGCTCTCCAGGACGCGTGCCTCGGCGTCGGCGCGGGCGGCCAGTCCGATCCGAATGGCAAGATCGCCAAGGCGTGCAACGACAAGCTCAGCAAGGAGATCACGGGCTGCGACGAGGACGGCGTCGATCTCGCGGCGGCCGTTCCGGGCTGTGGAACGGACTCGACCTCCGGCACGTTCGCCTGCGTCGAGAGCCGGATCGATTGCGAGATGTGCAAGTTCCTGAACGACGCGGACAACCTCGCGCGGAACTGCGACCTCTTCGACGACGGCAGCGCGAACGGGAGCTGCGAGTCGGTCTGCGGCAACGGCATCCCCGAGTCCGGCGAGCAGTGCGACGACGGGAACGGCGCGGTCGACGACGGCTGCCGCCCCGATTGCACCGCCGAGCTGTGCGGTGACGGCATCGTCGACATCAACGACGACTGCGACGACGGCAACACGAATTCGGGCGACGGCTGCAGCGCGAGCTGCGACGTCGAGAGCGGCTTCTCCTGCGCTGGCGAGCCGAGCTCCTGCGGCTCGATCTGCGGCGATGGTCTGATCCGCGCCGCCGAGGCGTGCGACGACGGGAACCTGAACGGCAGCGACGGCTGCTCCGCGACGTGCACGATCTCGACCGGCTACTCCTGCACGGGCGAGCCGAGCGGCTGCACGCCGATCTGTGGCGACGGTCTGATCCGCGGCTCCGAGGCCTGCGACGACGGAGACACGTCACCGGGCGACGGCTGCAGCGCGACCTGCACGATCGAGGGCGGCTTCATCTGCTCGAGCCAGCCGAGCAACTGCGTCGGGATCTGCGGCGACGGTCTCGTGCGCGGCGCCGAGACCTGCGACGACGGCGGCACGACGGGCGGCGACGGCTGCAGCGTCGGCTGCGCGACCGAGACGGGCTACTCCTGCACCGGCGAGCCGAGCTCGTGCGACGGCATCTGCGGTGACGGCCTGATCTTCGGCACCGAGAACTGCGACGACGGCGACGCCTCGTCCGGCGACGGCTGCAGCTCCGGCTGCGACGTCGAGGCGGGCTTCTCCTGCTTTGGCACGCCGAGCAACTGCGCCGGGATCTGCGGCGACGGCCTCATCCGCGGCGGCGAGGAGTGCGACGACGCGGGCACCGTGGCCGGCGACGGCTGCGGGCCATCGTGCCTGACGGAACCGGGCTTCACCTGTCTCGGCGAGCCGAGCGTTTGCTCCGGCGGCTGCGGGGACGGAGATCTCGACGCAGGCGAGGACTGTGACGACGGCAATGTCACCAACAACGACGGCTGTGGCGACACGTGCGAGATCGAAAGCGGCTACGAGTGTTCGGGTCAGCCGAGCTCGTGCAACGAGATCTGCGGCGATGGCCTGATCGTCGGCGGGGAGGGCTGCGACGACGGCGGCACCTCCGCGGGAGACGGCTGCAGTGCCGCCTGTCAGGTCGAGACGGGCTTCACGTGCGGCGGCCAGCCGAGTAGCTGCTCGGCGATTTGCGGCGACGGGTTGGTTCTCGGCGCCGAGACCTGTGACGACGGCGACACCTCGCCGGGCGACGGCTGCGGCTCGACGTGCCTGGTCGAGTCGGGCTGGGAGTGCTCCGGTCAGCCGAGCACGTGCACCCTGCTCTGCGGCAACGGAACCGTGAACCCGCCCGAAGAGTGCGACGACGGCCCGGGCAACTCGAGCCTGCCCGACGCGAACTGCCGCACCGACTGCACGTTGGCCGGATGCGGAGACTCGATCGTCGATCCCGGAGACGGCGAAGAGTGCGACTTGGGTCCGGGCAACTCGAACGCCCCGGATGCCGGTTGCCGGCTCGATTGCGACTTCCCGACCTGTGGCGACGGTATCGTCGATCCGGGTCTCGGCGAGGAGTGCGAGGACGACGCGGACTGCGGCGGCGGCGACATCTGCACGAGCTGCATGTGCGAGACGCCTCTCGGCAGCTGGTTCTTCGACATCCGGGCGGGGAACGCCGGCAACTGCCCGCCCGATTCGTCGACGGGCTCCTTCATCAAGGCGCGCGGTGTCCCGACGGGAGGAATCATCGGCTCCATCTGCAGCATCACGGAGGGGAACTTCAGCTCGGATGACGACTTCGAGCTCGTCGGCGGCGTCCCCGATGCGAACGGGATCGCGGAGGTCGAGTTCGCGCGGGCGCGGGTGATCCGGGTTCAAGAGCCGGATCTGGCGGGAACCGGTTGGATCTGCGTTCGCGCGGAGTCCAACGGGCCCGGGTGGGTCGACTGTGACGGTGGCTCGAACGCGAACGTGTCGGCGACCGTCGACAGCAACGGTGCAGCAGCCCCGCCGCCGCCGTCCTGGGACGCCTCCTGGGTCACGGCACCCTCCGGCGTTTCGAACTCCGGGCCCGGGGCCGCGATCATTCCCGTGCTCATGAAGGTCCTCCGGCAGGCCACCCCCTGTCCGGGACCGAGTGATGCGGTGTGGAACACCGTGAATACGACCGATACCGTTCTCGGCACGGGAACGGTCACCTCGACCATCACCGAGAGCCAGCAGTGCACGGGCGGCGGCGGCATATTCCCGTCGTGTCCGGCGTCTCCCTACGTGGTGACTTTGAGCGGGACCAACCTGAGCTGCGCGAACTGGTCGACGCAGACCCTCAAGGGCATGGCCGCCCCGTTGTTCATCCTCGGCGAGGACTTCGGGACCGTTGCCGGCCAAACCTTCGGGTTGGGTGACATCGCCCTCGTGGCGAGGCTCATCACGCTGCCCTGACGCGACACGAGGCGGGGCGGGCGCCGGCTCTCGGCGCCTCGCCCCGCCTCGCCGTCTCGGCGCGGGGGCCTACTCCAGGTCCGCGAGCACGGGAGCGTGGTCGGAGGGGACGAGAGCGTCCTTCTTCTTCCGGTAGTCGCGATCGATCTCGACGGAGCGGACGCGCTTCATCACCGTCGGCGTCGCGAGCAGGAAGTCGATGCGGAGCCCCTGGCCCTTGTGGAACGCGCCGGCCCGGTAGTCCCACCACGAGAACGTCCGCGCATCGGTGTGGAGCGAGCGGAACGCGTCGACGAAGCCGATCTCGAGGAGACGGCGGAACCGGCTTCTCTCGGCGTCGGTGTGGAAGATCTGGCCCGCGAAGAGCGCATCGTTCCAGCTGTCGAGCGGGGCAGGGCAGACGTTCATGTCGCCGCAGAGCACGGCCGGCTTCGACGGGTCGACGGTGCGCGCGAGGTGATCGGCGAGCGCGTCGTACCACTCGAGCTTCCGCGGGAAGTCCTCGTGCTGAAGGGTCTTTCCGTTCGGGCAGTACACCGTGATGAAGTCGAGCTCGCCGGCGCGCACGTGCAGGAAGCGTGCGCTCTCCTCGTGGCCGGGAAGGCCGCGTTGCACGATCTCGACTCTCTCCCGCGAGAGGACCGCGACGCCGTTCCAGCCCTTCTGACCATGCGTCACCGCCTGATAGCCGGCGGCCGCGAAGGCCATGTGCGGGAACTTGTCGTCGGCGGTCTTGATCTCTTGGATGCCGACGAGGTCCGGCGACCGCGCCGCGAGCCAGTGCTCGAGGAAGCTCTGGCGGGCGGTCAGGCCGTTGATGTTCCAGGTCGCGATTCGCATGCGCTCGTCAGAGGCGATTCAGGCCGTCGAAGGCGGCGACCTTGTACGCTTCCGCGAGCGTTGGATAGTTGAACACGCTGTCTCGAAGCAACTCGACCGTGCCGCCGTACGACATCACCATCTGGCCGATGTGGACGAGCTCGGCCGCGCCGTCGCCGATGATGTGCACGCCGAGGAGCTTCAGGTCGTCCGGGCCGAAGAGGAGCTTCAGCCGTCCGGTCCGGTCGCCGATCATCTGTCCGCGTGCGAGCTCCTCGAAGCGGGCGGTGCCGACCTCGTAGGGGATCTTCTGCTCGGTGAGCTGCTCCTCGGTCTTTCCGACCATCGAGATCTCGGGAATCGTGTAGATCCCATACGGCAGCAGTGCCGGCGCGTGGCTGAACGGCGCGCCGAACATGTGGCAGGTGGCGACCCGACCCTGCTCCATCGACGTCGAGGCGAGCGAGGGAAAGCCGATCACGTCTCCGGCGGCGTAGATGTGCTGCGCGGACGTGCGGAAGTTGCCGTCGACCGGGATCCGACCGCGCGGATCGACGTTGACGCCGGCGCAGTCGAGCTTCAGCCGATCGGCGTTCGCCTGACGCCCGACCGTATAGAGGAGCGTCTCCCCGGTGACCCGCTTGCCGCTCTCGAGGTGCGCGACGACGCGCTCGCGCGAGTCCTTCTCGACGCGGACGACCTTCTCGCCGAAGCGGAGCGTCGTGTTGTGGTCTCGCAGGTGGTAGAAGAGCGCCTCGATCATCTCGCGATCCGCGAACTCGAGCACGTCCTCGCGCTGATCGATCACCGTGACGTTCGCACCGAGCGCCGCGGCCATCGAGGCGTACTCGACGCCGATCACGCCCGCGCCGACGACCATCAGCGAGCGCGCGAGCTCCTGCGATTTGCGCGCCGGGCTGACGAATTGGTCGGAGTCGAAGATCTGCTTCCCGTCGACGGGGACGGTCTCGGAGTGAGCGGGCCTCGCGCCGCAGGCGATCAGGACGTAGTCCGCCGTCACGCGCTGCGCTTCCTCGCCGCAGTCGATCTCGAGCGTGTGCTCGTCGACGAAGGTCGCGAGACCCTCGAGGATCTCGATGCGGTTTCGCGCGAGCTGGTCGCGGATCACCTCGAGCTCGCGCGTGATGACCTCGTTCGCGCGGAGCGCGAGGTCTTCGAACGTGATCCGATGCTGGACGGCGTAGCTCTGGCCGTAGAACGCCTTCTGTCGGTATCCGGAGAGAAAGAGCACGGCCTCGCGCAGCGACTTGCTCGGGATCGTTCCCGTGTGGAGGCACGTCCCGCCGAGAGCGAGCGCGGCGTCGGCGATTCCGACCCGCTTGCCGAGCTTCGCGGCGTTGATCGCTCCCTTCTGGCCGGCCGGGCCGCTCCCGATCACGACCAGATCGTAGTGCTCCTGAGGCATGGGGAAGCATATCGGCCTTCCCGTGCCTCAACACAAGAGAACCGAGACCGCGCTTTCGTTTCCGCTCAGAGGAATCCGATGTCGAAGTTCTCCTGCGTCCAGAAATCCGCGGGGTCGCCGGCGTCGCGCGGCAGGATGCTCGAGAGGATCGTCTGGTGCGGCACGTTCACCCAGTGCTTCAGGATCGTCCCGTACACGTCGCGGATGTCGGTCGAGCGGTGCGGGTTGCCGGTTTCCTGGGAGTAGCGCGTGTTCCCGTCGTCGAGCGCGTCCCCGTCGATGTCGGGATGGTTCCCGTAGACGCCGCCGTTGACCGCGCCGACGACGAACATCGGGCCTTGCGTGCCGTGGTCGGTGCCGCTGTCGTTCTGGAGGATGCGGCGCGAGAACTCGCTCCAGACGACGAGGCACACCTTGTCGGCGACGCCCATGTCGGTGCAGTCCGCGTAGAACGTTTCGATCGCGTCGCCGATTTGGCGATGCAGATCGTAGTGCCGGTTCCCGGGCTGGGGGAGACCTTGATCGGAATGCGTGTCGTAGCCGCCGCTCTGCAGCTCGAAGTACCGCGCCTCGATGTTCTCGACGCCGCTTTCGACGCCGTAGATCACCTTGGCGATCTCGCGCAGGTCATGCGCGGTGCTCGTCCCGAGGCCGTCGTACATCGCATCGAACGACGGTCGCTCGTCCTCGTAGAGATCGTCGAGCGGCGGGTAGCTCTGGCTCGCGAGAAGCGTCGACCGCCCGGCCGCGCCCACCTGTCCAAGAGTCGGCTGCCCGCTCGCGAGAGCCGCCTCTGCGAGGGCCATCAGAGCATTGCGACGGAACGGCGAGTCCGAGCCGTAGCTCGAGTCGAAGGGGAAGCGCGCGCTCGACACGCTGCTGATCGTGAGAATGCTCGTCGCGGTCTGCGCGAACTCGCCCGGTACCGATCCCCGAACGGCGACGCCCGGGATCTCCGCGGGTCCGAAGTTCGCAGCGAGGTGCCTGCCGATCCAGCCGGACGTGACTCCGGTCCGGCGCGGATCGGCGTACTCCCAGATGCGACGCGACTCCTCGTGCGAGAGGTTCGCGTTCGGATAACCGCAGTTCTGCACGACGGCGACGTGCCCCTGCTCATAGAGGTTGCGGAGGCCCTGGAGCCCCGGATGGAAGCCGAGCTGCCCGCCCGTCCCCGGATCGATCATCGAAACGGTGGAGGGCGTCAAGAGCTGATTGGCCGCGACGCGGAGCCCGCCGCCGCCGGAAACCCGCGCCGCTTCGTAGTGGGTCCGGAAGCTCCCGATCGAGCCGTTCTCGGCCGGGATGATCGTATTCAAGCCGTCGTTCCCGCCGTCGAGGAACAGGACGACGAGGTAGCGGTCGCCGAGGCTCTCGGCGAGAGCGCGCGCCGCGAAGGGGCTGCCGAAGAGGCTCGCCCCGAGAAAGCCGCCGGCAGCGGCACCGCTGCGACCGAGAAACTGCCTACGTGTGATCCCCATCTTTCATCCCCCCTCAGTTCAATGCGAGGGGCGCCGCCCCTCGCCGCCGTCGGGCGGAGCCCGCCGGGGCCCCCACTCCCCGCTCGCTGTCGCTCGGCCGCGCGCTGCGCGCGCGGAGATTCGGAGTCATCATGTCTCTTCAGTGCAGCTGGAACGCCGGTGATTGCAGGATCAGCGCGAACAGGCCGGCGAGCTTCGATTCGCGGATCTCCTCGTCCTGCAGATCGAGCGACGAGCGCGTACCCTCGTTCGTCAGGTAGTCGACGAAGACGTCGTGCTCCTCCGGCCCGATGCGGTCGGCGACGCCGAGCAGGCCCGCGACCTCATCGACGATCGCCGCCGGATCGGTCAGCGTCAGATCGACGAGGCGCTCCGGACGGAAGTGCGTGCCGCCGTTCCCACGCGCGACGGTGAGGTCGCGCGCGAACGTCGCGCGAGCCAGGAACGTGCGGCTCGTCAGCCAGGAGTTCTCCCAGTCCCAGCCGAAGACGCTCGGTGGCTCGAAGACCTCCTGGCCCATGTTCACGAGGTGCTCGATCAGGCGCCGGCGGCTTCCGCCGTCGATCCGTCCGTCCTTGCCGCTCGGCTTGATGCCGAGCGTGCGCATCGCCGTCACGGCGTAGTCGACGGGCCACTTGACCGAACGGATCGTGCTCGGCCCGTCCGGCGCCGGAGAAGAGGTCTCGAAGAAGGCGTCGCTCGTGAAGATCGCGCGGAGGAGCGGCCGCAGCTCCCAGGTCTGGTCGAAGCCGGACTCGGCCACGACGTCGTCGACGACCGCCGTCGTCGCGGGGCTCGGCACGGAGAAGGCGCCGTGTGCGAAGTACTCGAGGAGCCGTCGAGCGACGCGGCGTGCGATCGTCTTCTTCCCGTCGCTGTCGCGATGATCGAAGAGGACGTCGATCACCGCGGCGATCTCCGGCTCTCCCTCGCCCGCACCCGCGAAGGAACGGCCTGCCGAGCCGAAGCCGCCGTACGTCTGGAAGATCACCTTCGGTCCGCGCTCCGGGTAGTCCTCGGAGTAGTCGTGCTGACCCTCGTTCAGGAAGGGCTGGTCGCGGTCGTCGACGCGCCAGCCCGAGAACGCGCGCGCGATCTGGACGATGTCCTCCTGCGCGTAGTTCGGCGAGCCGTTCGAGTCGAGCACGCCGAGCGTGAAGAGCTCGAGCAGCTCGCGCGGGTAGTTCTCGTTCGGCTGGAACTTTTGGTTTCGCACCGTGTCGAGGAAGACCATCATCGCGGCGTCGAGGTTGATCGCGTTGACGAAGGTCTTGAAGTTGCCCTTGCAGTGCTGGCGGAGGAGGCCGTTCTGGTTCGCCATCCGCTTGGAGTTTCCGACCGTCGTGTTGTTCGTGGCGAAGTGGTCGTGCCAGAAGAGCACGAGCTTCTCCTGCAGCGGGCTCTTCGTCTTGAGCATGTAGACGAGCCAAGACTTCTGCCG
The DNA here is from genome assembly GCA_016874795.1 of Deltaproteobacteria bacterium. Classification (GTDB taxonomy): domain Bacteria; phylum Desulfobacterota; class Binatia; order UBA12015; family UBA12015; genus VGTG01. The sequence continues at coordinate 54,433 of VGTG01000014.1, forward strand.
ATCGTCGAGGTCGCGCCCGCCCGGCCGGAAGCTCGCCAGCTTGAATCCGAGCAGGAAGTCGGCGGCTCGGCCGCGCGTGCCGTACTTCGTGAGTAGCCGCTGGACCTCGTCCGCGGGCGCGCCGAACCCGGTCCGCCGGAGCAGGTGGCGAGCCTCGGCCGGCGTCAAGACAGTATTCTCGTCCCCCATCGTCCCCCCCATCCTTCTCTCGGCCGCGCCATCCGACAAGTAGAAAAACGCAGCTCTCTGCGCCGGCGACCGTCGAGGCCACAGAGTCCGGGCGAGGCGGGGCTAGAACAAGAGAGAGTGCGCCGTGCCCCGGCGCACCGCAGCTGCGTGAAGAGCCGCTACGGCTTCTTCGTCGCGTTCTTCGGTGCGAAGTCGAGGCTCGCCGAGTTGATGCAGTATCGAAGTCCGGTCGGCGCGGGCCCGTCCTCGAAGACGTGTCCGAGATGCGCGCCGCACGACGAGCAGTGCACCTCGGTGCGGCGCATGCCGTGGCTCAGGTCCGATTCTTCTTCGACGCGTCCGTCGCCGGCGGGGGAGTGGAAGCTCGGCCAGCCTGTGCCGGAGTCGAACTTCGTGTCCGAGTCGAAGAGCTCCTCGCCGCAGGCGACGCAGCGATACGTGCCGTCCTCGTGATGGTCCCAGTAGCGTCCGGTGAAGGCGCGCTCGGTTCCCTTCCGCCGGCACACGGCGAATTGCTCGGGGGTGAGCTCCTTCTTCCACTGGTCATCGGACTTCTCGACCTTCCTCGGCATGAAAAGGGCATAGCCCGACCAGGCGTGTGGAGAAAGAGGATCGGTTCGTCGCCCAAGGGGGGACGGGTTTCCCCTCGGGCGACGAGGCCGATCGCGACCGCAGCTCTACGGAGCCAGCTGCAGACGCCCGACGATCACGTTCTCGCTCTGACGGTTGCTCGTCGGCTGCTGAAGGTGAGAGTCGCCGTCAGTGCAAAAGTCGCAAGAGCGGCCGGGCTCGGGATGGATGCGTTCATCGAATCGTTCCTCGCCATGGAATGAAGTCTTTGCAGACGGATGGCTGTCGCCGTGCGCGCGAAGGCAAGACCGCAGCCGAGTCTGATGGCCGCGTCCCATGAGGGTTTTTCGGGGATCGTCGCCGCCGATCCCCGCGCGACCAGCAAGGATCACGGGGAAGCCGCGAAGGAGTCTGGGTCGTCCGCGAAATTTCGCGGGACGGGGCGGCGAGAGAAGCCGTGAGCCGGGCGGCTCTAGCGGCGGCCGCGCGCGTCGGCGTGGCCTTCGATCTCGCGGAGCGCGTCCTCGAGGGCGTCGTCTTCTTCGGAGACGACGATCGCGCCCGAGTCGTCGCGCTCGACGCGCGTCACGCCGTGCCACTCGCGCTCGAGACGGGCGACCTCGGCCTCGCGGCGGCGCTGGCGCTCGACCGAGGCTTCGGAGGAGTGACGGAGCTCCCACTCGCGGAGCGCGTCGCGGATCGCGGCGCCGAGCTCGGAGGTCCGGACCGGCTTCAGGAGGAAGCGATAGACCTGGCCCTCGTTGATCGCACGCATGGCGACGTCGAGGGAGCCCTGGCCGGTGAGCATCATTCGGATGGTCTCGGGGTACTCGAGCTGGATGCGGGCGAGGAGCTCGGTGCCGTTCATTCCCGGCATGTTCTCGTCCGACACGACGACGGCGATCTTCCGCGTCGCGAGGATGTGGAACGCGTCCGCGGCGCGCGAAGCGACCTCGACCTCGAACGCTTCGCGACGCAGCAAGCGGCGGAACATCTCGAGGATCATGACGTCGTCGTCGACGAGGAGCACCGAGTGCGGCATCATCTCACTTCCGATTTCGGCCGATTCGGCTGATTTCTTGCGCGCGCGTCAACCGCCGTCTCCCGGGCGGCTCGACGCCGCCGTACTGCGTCCCAGAGCGTCATCGATTCGTCATCGAGCGGCATGATCTCGTCGCCGCTGCTCGCTCGGGAAGCTTCGACCCCCCGAGCTCCCACCCGGAGCAGTGAGCAAAGCAACGCGTATGCCGATCTCCGACGGGATGGCATCGGGCAAGTCGATCGCTAAGAGACCTCCCATGTCCAATCACGACGAGAGTCCCTCCCAGGTGTCCAGCGAGCCGTCGTTCGGCGAGCGCTCCCGGACCCTGGTCGCGGCGAACGACACCGCGACTCTTGCGACGATTTCCACCGAGGTAGCCGGGTTTCCCTTCGCCTCGCTGGCCCCGTTCGCGGCCGACGAGCAGGGGCGCCCGATCCTGCTGCTGAGCCGTCTCGCGCAGCACACGCGGAACCTCGCCGCGGAGCCGCGCGCGAGCCTCCTCGTCTGCGAGCCGGGCTCGGGCGGAACCCTCGCCGGCCCCCGCGTCACGCTGCTCGGCTGGGTCGCCCGGCTTCCGCAGGACGAATCCGCCGCCGCGCGCGCCCTCTATATCGAACGCCATCCCGAAGCTTCGCGATGGGTCGAGTTCGAGGACTTCGCGTTCCACCGCATGGCGGTCGAGCGCGCCTACTTCGTCGCGGGCTTCGGCTCGATGGGCTGGGTGACCGGCGGCGACTACGGCGCCGCCGAGCCGGACCCGCTCCTCGAGAGCGCTCCGGGCATCCTCGCGCACATGAACGCCGACCACGCCGATGCCCTCGTCCTCTACTGCAAGGCGTACGCGGGGCTCGACGTCGACTCCGCGGAGATGACGGCGGTCGACCGCCTCGGCTTTCGGGTGCGTGCCCGGATCGGCGAGGAGGAGCGCGATCTGCGGATCGACTATCTCCGTGAAGCGCGGACGTCGCAGGAGACGCGCGTCGTCCTCGTCGAGATGGTGCGCGACGCGCGGACGCGGTTCGCGTCGCCGCCGCACTGATGGCGAAGGGCGAGAGCCGGGAAGGCGAGGCCGCGGGGCGGCCGTCGCGACGCCGCTTCCTCGTTACGGGAGCTCGCGCGACAGCCGCCGTCGTCGCGTCGACCTTCGGCGCGCCGCGCGACGCTCGCGGCGCCTCGCCGGCGCCGAGCCACGGCGGATCCGCGGGACGGGACCGGACGAGCAGCCTCGCTCCCGTCTCCTACGAGCTCCGGCTCGCACCGGACGAGTTCCTGCCGGCGGGGCAGGCGGTTCCGGGAATGCTCGTGAACGGCTCGTTCCCCGCGTCGGAGATCCGCTTCCGCGAGGGCTTCCTCCTGCGCGTGCAGGTGGCGAGCACCCTCGCCGAGCCGACGGCGATCCATTGGCACGGCCTCTCCGTTCCGAACCCGATGGACGGCGTGATCGGAGCGACGCAGCTCCCGCTCGAAGCGGGAACCGTCGGCGTGTACGAGATTCCGGCCCGCGAGCCGGGCACGTTCTGGTACCACTCGACCGAAGGCCTGCAGCGCCAGCTCGGCATCGCCGGCGCTCTCGTGATCGAGGAGAAGGAGGATCCTTTCGACGTCGATCGCGACGCGGTCCTCTTCCTCTCGGACTGGCCGGCGGAGCCGCCGGCCGAGATCGTCGCGAGGCTCGCCGCTGCTGGACCGAGCCCGACGGCATCGCCCGCTTCGTCCGGCTCGCCTCCGAGGTCGATCCACGCCCTGCCGGACGGCTCGCCGTTTCCCACCGACGTCTCGTTCACGGGCTTCGCGCTGAACGGGCGCAGCTACCGGAACGCGTGGACCGTCTCGGCCAAGGAAGGAAGTCGCCTTCGCTTCCGCATCGTCAACGGCTCGGCGCAGACGTTCTTCCGCTTCCGGATCGAGGGACACGCGCTCGAGGTCGTCGCCGCGGACGGGCGCCGCGTCGAGCCCGTCGTGGTCGACGACCTCGTCGTCGCGACGGGCGAGCGCTACGACGCGCTCGTCACGGTCGGGAAGTCGGGCTCGTACACGATTCGCGCCGTGGCGCTCGGGCAATCCGGCGGCGCGGTCGGCGTCCTGCACACGCCCGACGCGAAAGCCGTCGTCGCCACCGCGCCGCCCGTCTGGGGCGACCGCCACCTTCGCTACGAGCAGCTCCGCGCGCTCGAGCCGACGACGCTGCCGGACGGGCCACTCCGCGAGCTCCGGATGAAGCTCGCGGAACGTTCGCCGACGTATCGCTTCACGGTGAACGGCGCCTCGTACCCGGGCC
>VGTG01000015.1 GCA_016874795.1 Deltaproteobacteria bacterium
CGTCATCAATCGCGGCCCGGAGAAGGCGCGGCTCCACGTTCTCCCGACCGCGTGGTTCCGCAACACGTGGTCGTGGGGCGGCGACCCGCGCCGCCCGCACGCGCGCGCGGTCGATCGCGACGGCGGGGCCTGCATCGAGCTCCGCCACGAGTACTACGGCGAGCGCTACCTCTGGTGCGAGGGCACGCCGGAGCTCCTCTTCACCGAGAACGACACGAACACGGAGCGGCTCTGGAACCTTCCCAACGAGCGCCCCTACGTGAAGGACGCCTTCGAGCAGTACGTCCTGCACGGCGACGTGCACGCGGTGAACCCCGCGCGCACGGGGACGAAAGCGGCTGCCTCCTACGTCGTCGAGCCCGGACCGGGCGAAACGGTGACGTTGCGACTGCGCTTGACGAAGGACGACTCCGCGCAGGCACCGTTCGGCCGCGAGTTCGACGAGACGTTCACCACACGCCAGCGCGAAGCCGACGAGTTCTACGCGCCGTTCGCGGCCGCGGAGATGCCCGCGGAAGTCCGCAGCGTACAGCGACAGGCGTTCGGCGGGCTTCTCTGGACGAAGCAGTTCTACCACTACGAGGTGAGCCGCTGGCTCCGGGGCGATCCGGCGGGGCCGGAGCCGCCGCGCGAGCGCCGCAACGGACGCAACTGCGAGTGGGGACATCTCTACAACGCCGACGTCATCTCGATGCCCGACAAGTGGGAGTATCCCTGGTACGCAGCCTGGGACCTCGCCTTCCACACGATCCCGCTCGCGCTGATCGATCCCGCGTTCGCGAAGCAGCAGCTCATCCTGATGCTGCGCGAGTGGTACATGCACCCGAACGGCCAGCTCCCCGCGTACGAGTGGGCGTTCGGCGACGTCAATCCGCCGGTGCACGCGTGGGCCGCGTGGCGCGTCTACAAGATCGAGGGGAGGCGCTACGGCCGCTACGATCGCGCGTTCCTCGAGAAGGTCTTCCACAAGCTCCTGCTCAACTTCACGTGGTGGGTGAACCGGAAGGACGTCTCCGGCCGCAACGTCTTCCAGGGCGGCTTCCTCGGGCTCGACAACATCGGCGTCTTCGACCGGAGCGCACCGCTGCCGACCGGCGGCTATCTCGAGCAGTCCGACGGCACGAGCTGGATGGGGATGTACTGCCTCAACATGCTCGCGATCGCGCTCGAGCTCGCGCGCGAGGACGCGTCGTACGAGGACGTCGCGAGCAAGTTCTTCGAGCACTTCGTCTACATCACGCGCGCGATGAACGACCTCGGCGGTGCGGGCATCGAGCTCTGGGACGAGGCGGACGGCTTCTACTACGACGTGCTGCACCGCTCGGACGGGACGCACCTGCCGCTGCGCGTCCGCTCGATGGTGGGACTGATCCCGCTCTTCGCCGTCGAGACGCTCGAGTCGGAGATCGTCGACCGTCTGCCCGGCTTCCGGAAGCGCATGCAGTGGTTCCTCGAGAACCGGCCCGACCTCGCCGGCCACATCGAGACGGAGACGACCGAAGACGGCAGCGTGCGGCGCTTCCTCTCGCTCGTACCGCGAGCGCGGCTCAAGAGCGTGATGCGCTACATGCTCGACGAGGGGGAGTTCCTTTCGGAGCACGGCATCCGCGCGCTCTCGCGCGTCCATCACGAACATCCGTACGTGCTCTCCGTCGGCGGGCAGGATCACCGCGTCGACTACGAGCCGGCCGAATCGACCAGCGGCCTGTTCGGCGGCAACTCGAACTGGCGCGGGCCCGTCTGGTTCCCGGTGAACTTCCTCCTCATCGAGTCGCTACAAAAGTTCCACTGGTACCTCGGCGACTCGTTCACGGTCGAGATGCCGACCGGCTCCGGGAACAAGATCAACCTGTGGGACGTGTCGACGGAGCTGTCCCGGCGCCTGACGCGGATCTTCCTGCGCGACGGCGACGGCCGCCGTCCCGTCTTCGGCGGCTCGGAGAAGTTCCAGAAGGACCCGCACTGGCGCGACCACCTGTTGTTCTACGAGTACTTCAACGGCGACGACGGCGCGGGCGTGGGCGCGAGCCACCAGACCGGCTGGACCGCGCTCGTCGCGAAGCTGATCTCGCAGTCCGGCGCCTGAGCGCTTGGTGACCGTGGTGACCGTGGCGACCTCGGCGCACGACGTTCCCGACGAGAGCCACGAGTGGCTCGAGGCGGACGGACTCGGCGGCTTCGCCTCCGGAACCGCGACGGGCGTGCGCACGCGGCGCTACCACGCGCTGCTGCTCGCCGCGACGACGCCGCCGACGGGCCGCGTCGTCCTCGTGAACGGGCTCGAGGTTTTCTTGAAGACGCCGTCGGGCGAGGTCGCGCTCTCGACGCAGGCGTACGCGCCGGGCGTCCGCTACCCGGACGGCTGTACGCGCATCGTCGCGTTCGCGCACGCGCCGTGGCCGACCTGGACCTTCGACGTCGGGAACGGAGCTCGCATCGTCCACGAGGTCGTCGTGCCGCACGGCGAGCCCGCCTGCCTTCTCGGCTGGCGGCTCGAAGGAATCGAGGGCCCGCTCGACGCCGGCGGCACGTGGGAGCTCTCGGTCCGTCCTCTTCTCTCGGGCCGCGACTATCACGCGCTCCATCACGAGAACGGCGCGTTCCGCTTCGAAGCGGGCGTCGACGGCACACGCGTCCGCTGGCAGCCGTACCCGGATCAGCCCGCCGTCGTCGCGCAGTCGAACGGTGCCTACGAGCACCGGCCGGACTGGTACCGCAACTTCGACTACACGCAGGAGCGCCGCCGCGGTCTCGACGCCGTCGAGGACCTCGCGACACCCGGCGTCCTGCGCTTCGATCTGGCGCGCGGCGAAGCGTCTTGCGTGCTCGCCGCCGAAGCGCTCGTCTCGAGCGCGGGACGGACATCCCTTCGCCTCGACGGGAGCGTCTCCGCGAACGACGTCGTCGATGCTGCAGCGCGCGTGCGCGAAGCGGAGCGACGCCGTCGCTCGTTCCCGACGCCGTGGCATCGCGCCGCCGACGCCTACGTCGTGCGACGCGGCCGCGGGCGCACGATCGTCGCCGGCTATCCGTGGTTCACCGACTGGGGCCGCGACACGTTCATCGCGCTCCGCGGCCTCTGCATCGCCGGGGACCGCCTCGAGGACGCGCGCGGCATCCTCGTCGAGTGGGCGGGTGCCGTCTCGGAGGGCATGCTGCCGAATCGCTTCCCCGATCGAGGCGAGTCGCCCGAGTTCAACTCGGTCGACGCCTCGCTCTGGTACGTCGTCGCGGTCCGCGAGCTCCTCGCGGCGGCGAGCGCGGAGCGGTTCCCTCTCTCGACCGACGACCGCGGCGCGCTCGAGCGCGCCGTGCAGCAGATCCTCGAGGGCTACTCCGCGGGAACCCGCTTCGGCATCCGCGCCGACTCCGACGGCCTCCTCGCCGCCGGCGTCGCGGGGGTGCAGCTCACCTGGATGGACGCGAAGGTCGGCGACTGGGTCGTCACGCCGCGCATCGGGAAGCCCGTCGAGATCCAGGCTCTCTGGCTGAACGCTCTCGCCTTCGGCGCCGACCTCCACTGGAAATGGCGCGACCCGCTCGCGCGCGGTCGTACCGCGTTCTACGAGCGCTTCTGGAACGAGGAGCGCGGGTGCCTCTTCGACGTCGTCGACGTCGATCACCGATCCGGTGCCGTCGATCCGGCGCTACGCCCGAACCAGATCCTCGCCGTCGGCGGACTGCCGCTGGCACTTCTCGACGGCGAGCGCGCACGACGCGTCGTCGACGCGGTCGAGTCGCGGCTCTGGACGCCGCTCGGACCGCGCTCGCTCGCGCCGGGCGAGCCCGGCTACACGGGGCGCTACGAGGGCGGCGTGCGGGATCGCGACGGCGCGTACCATCAGGGCACGGTGTGGCCGTGGATCCTCGGACCGTTCGTCGAGGCCTGGGTGCGCGTGCGCGGCGGGACCTCGGCGGCGAAGGCGGAAGCGCGCGAGCGCTTCCTCGCGCCGATCGTCGCGCATCTCGAGCAAGCCGGCCTCGGTCACGTCTCCGAGATCGCCGACGGCGACGAGCCGCACACACCGCGCGGCTGTCCCTTCCAGGCGTGGTCGGTCGGCGAAGCGCTCCGGCTCGATCGCGTCGTCCTGCGCTGAACGCGCCATCCTCGCTGCAGTTGCCTCGCTTGCATCCCGCGGGGATCCCAGTAGCGTCGACGGGATGTCGAGTGCCCGGCTCCTCGTCGCGCTCGCCCTCGCACTTCTCTTCGCGACTCTCGCCGCACGAGCGCCCGCGCGGGCCGACGCAGAGCTCCCCCAGGAGAAGAACCCCTGGTTCGCGTCCGGCCAGAAGTGGCTCGCCGAAGCGCGGGAGCGCGAGCCGATCGACGGGCCCGCGAAGAACGTGATCCTCGTGATCGGCGACGGCATGGACGTCAGCACGATCACCGCCGCGCGCATCCTCGACGGCCAGCTTCGCGGCGAGCCCGGCGAGGAGAACTTCCTCGCGTTCGAGCGCTTCCCGCACACGGCGCTCGTCAAGACCTACAACACGGACCAGCAGGTCGCGGACTCCGCCGGCACCGCGACGGCGATCCTCTCGGGCGTGAAGACGCAGGCCGGCGTGATCGGCGTCGACGAGAAGGTCGTGCGTGGCGACTGCGCTTCCGCGAAGGCGCATGCCGTGACGAGTGCGCTCGAGCTCGCGGAGCGCGCCGGAATGTCGACGGGCGTGATCACGACCGCCCGTCTCACCCACGCGACGCCCGGCTCCGCCTACGCGCACGCTCCGGAGCGCGCCTGGGAGTCCGACGCCGACCTTCCCGCGAAGGCGCGCGAGGAGGGCTGTCGCGACGTCGCGCGACAGCTCGTCGAATTCGCGGAGGGCGACGGCATCGAGGTCGCGCTCGGCGGCGGCCGCGATCAGTTCCTGCCCGCCGTGCGCGGCGCTCCGCGAGGCGAGCGCGGCATCCGCGAGGACGGCCGCAACCTCGCGAAGGCGTGGACGGAGCGTCATCCCAAGTCCGCGTACGTGAAGAACCGCGCCGAGCTCCTCGCGATCGACCCGAAGGAGACGGACCATCTCCTCGGCCTCTTCACTCCCTCGCACATGGCGTTCGAGGCCGATCGGCAGGGCGGCGACACGGGCGAGCCGTCGCTCTCCGAGATGACGGCGCGGGCACTCGACATCCTCGAGAAGAACCCGAAGGGCTACCTGCTCGTCGTCGAGGGCGGACGGATCGACCACGCGCACCACGTGACCGACGCGCGCCGCGCGCTCCTCGACACGCGCGAGCTCGCGAAGACCGCGGGCATGCTCGCAGAGCGAACCGATCCCGAGGACACGCTCCTCCTCGTCACCTCGGACCACGCGCACACGCTGTCGATCTCGGGATACCCCGCGCGCGGCAATCCGATCTTCGGCAAGGTCGTCGAGCCCGATGCCTCGGGGAAACCGTCGCGTCACCCGGCACGGGCGGACGACGGGATGCCGTTCACGACGCTCGGCTACGCGAACGGCCCGAACGCGCCGGGCCGAGACGGGCGCGAGGACCTGTCGTCCGTCGACACGGCGTCGCCGAGCTTCCGCCAGCCGGCGGGCGTGCCGATGGAGATGGAGACGCACGGCGGCCAGGACGTGCCGGTCTTCGCGCGCGGCCCGCTGGCGCACCTCCTCGGCGGAACGATCGAGCAGAACGATCTCTTCCACCTGATCGCGGCCGCCGCGGAGCTCCGCGAGAAGCGCTGAAGCGGGTCGCGTTCCTACCCGAGCATGCCGTGCGCGCGGAACCACGCGAGCGCGTCGGCGATCGCGGGCTCGAGCGGCGAGATCGCGTAGCCGAGCTCCGTCTCCGCCTTTCGCGACGACACGCGGAAGCCCGGCTCGAACGACCAGCGCACGCTCGACGTGGTGATCAGCGGCTCGTGCCCGCGCAGGCTCGCGACCGTCTGCGCGAACGCGCCGAAGGCGAGAGCGATCGGCCGCGGCACCGCGAGGCGCGGCGGCTTGACGCCCGCGACGCGTGCGATCGTCGCGAAGACGTCGCGATAGCTCACGTTGTGTCCGCCGAGGATGTACCGCTCGCCGCGCCGCCCCTTCTCCCACGCCGCGATCATGCCTCGGGCGACGTCGCGGACGTCGACGAAGCTGTTGCTGCCCGGCGTGTGCCCCGGAACGCGACGGCGTGCGACCTCGACGATCATCTTCCCGCTCGAGGGCTTCGCGTCGAGCGGCCCGAACATGAACCCCGGATTGACGATCACCGCGTCGATGTCCGCGGCTGCGTTCTTCTGGACGATCTCCTCGGCGAGCTTCTTCGTCGTGCAGTAGCCGTCCGCGAGCCCGTGCTCCGCGAACTTCCACGGCGAGGACTCGTCCGCCGGCGCATCGCCGCGAGCGAGGCCGACCGTCACGGTCGAGGAGCAGTGCACGAGCCGCTTCACGCGAGCGGCACGGACCGCCTCGATCACGCGCGCGGTCCCCTCGACGTTCGCGCGCGCGAGGTCCGGCGTCGGCGCGGGAGCCACGTTCACGACCGCGGCGCAGTGGAAGACGACGTCCGCGTCCGCGAACGCCTGGCGCAGCGAGATCTCGTCGTCGAGGTCGCCGCGCATGAAGCGAACCGGAGCGTCGCCGAGCGCTTCCTTCAGATGCGCGACGGTCTTCTCGGAGCGGAACAAGGCGCACACGTCGTGGCCCGCCCGCGCGAGAAGGACCGTGAGATTCCCGCCGAGGAGGCCGCTCGCTCCCGTGACGACCGCGCGTCCGCTCATCGCGCCCCGGTGGGATCAAACCTCGCGCTCGACGACGGCCTCCGGTCGCTGCGGATCGACGATCGCGCCCGCGGTGCGAAGCGCCAGCGCCTGCAGCGTGATCGTCGGGTTGTAGCCGGAGGAGGTCGCCATCGGCGCGCCGTCGGCGCTGTAGAGGTTCTCGACGTCGTGGAAGCGCCCGAAGCGGTCGGTCACCGAAGTGCGCGGATCGTCGCCCATGCGGAGCGTGCCGAGGATGTGCCTGCTGGCCGGAGTCTGGGCACCCTCGAAGATCGGCGCGACGAGCGCGAACTGCGCGCCGGCGGCGCCGTGCAGCTCCACCATCTTCGGTCCGTACACCTCCCGCGCCGCGAGCTCGAAGGCGTGCGGCTGGTACGTGATCCGCGGCACGGGCAGGCCGTTGATGTCGCGCACCGCGGGGTCGAGGTCGACGCGGTTCGTCGACTGCGGCGCGTCCTCGCCCTGCATGATCAGCGCGCCGAGACGCGAGCCGAGCGGGCTGTCGTGCAGGAAGGCCTTGAGCTGGGTGCCGGAGAAGCTGAAATCGAGGAGGTAGATGAGCGAGTCGGTGATCTTCTCCGAGTTCGCCCCGAACTCGACGATGCCGCCGAGCGGCCGCGCGGGGTCGTTCGGTACGCCGCGGAAGTCCGTGAATCCGCCCGTCACGGAGCGGCCGCGCTCGCCGTGGAAGTCCTGCTGGTAGATCCCGACGCAGATCGTCTGGTGATGGAACATCAGGTTCCGCCCGAGCTGGCCCGACGAGTTGCCGAGCCCCGGTCCTCCCGGATCGGACATCAAGCAAAGACGCGCCGACTCGATCGCGCTCGCCGCGAGGATGTAGCGGTCGCCCGAAACCTCCGCGCGGTTCCCCTCCGGGTCGAGGTACTCGACGGCGACGACACGCCGTCCGCTCGCGTCGGTGCGAAGCCGCGTCGCGATGCTGTTCGTGCGGAGCTGAACGTTTCCCGTGAGAAGCGCGTCGCGCAGGAGCGCGACCGAGCCCTTCGCGTTGATCGGGCAGCCGTACATCGAGCACAGACCGCAGTCGTTGCACGCCGGCCGTCCGCGGTAGGGACGCGAGTTCCGCGCCGCGGGCAACGCGAAGGGGTTGAGGCCGACCGCGCCCGCTCCCGCGGCGAGCACCTGGTGCACGTACATCGTCGGGCCCGGCGGCAGCGGGTAGTCGCCGGAGCGCGGCGAAGCGAACGGATCCGCGCCCGCCATCCCTTGCACGCCTTCGAGGCGCTCCATCGTCGCGTAGAACGGCTCGAGCTCGTCGTACGTCAGAGGCCAGTCCGCGAAGCTCGCACCGGGGACGTCGCCGAGCTCCGTGCCGAGCCGGAAGTCGACGTCGTTGAAGCGCGGGCACTGCATGTCCGCGTGCACCGCGGCGCCGCCGACCGTCTTCGGCAGGCTGTTGACGGCGCCGATCAGCTCGCGATCGCCGCGGTCCGCCGAAGCGCGAAACGTGCGCGGCTCGATCAGCGCCTGCTGCTCGATCAGCCCGCGCGCGCCGAGCTTCAGCTCGTCGTTGGAGAAGAGCGGGATCGGCATTCCCGGCGCCGGATCGTCGAGCCCGAGGAAGTAGTTCGTCCCCGCCTCGAGGATGCACACCTTGAGACCGTTCGTCGCGAGCACGCGCGCGGCGGTGCCGCCGCCGGCGCCGCTGCCGATGATGACGGCGTCGAAGCGGTCGAGGCTCGAGTCGCCGAGGACGTTCGCCGTCGTGGAGGGAAGGTTTGCCATGCGAAGCCCGCGAGCGGGACGAAACGTCGCGCCCGGCTCAGAAGAAGCGCTTGCCGCCCTGGGCAAGCGTGATCGTGTTGACGAAGCTTTCGACCCCCGGCGAGAACGGCCGCGCCGGACGGTTCGGATCCTCGACCTGGTTCGGGCGATCAGGCCGGTCGTACGGCAGCCCGTCCGTGCCGAAGTAGGTGTAGCCGAGCGGCTGGCTGTCGCCGTCCCAGTGGTAGTCGATCCAGCCACGAAGGTCGCGGTTCCCGCCGTACTCGGGCGCAGAGAACATCCCCTCGGCGAGGTTCTCGCGCAGCGCGCGCTGGAACTCGGACGGCGTGCGTCCGAGCGCCGCGAGCTGATCGGCGTCGGCGAGAGCGGCGAACTCCTCGGCACTCGCGACGCCGGCCGCCGTGAGGAGGCTCGCGACGCCGTCGCGGTAGATGGCGCGCAGTCCCGGCGTCGTCGTCGCGCCCGGAACGCCCGCATTGATGTCGCCGTTCGGAACCGAGCTCGAGCCGTAAAGCTGCACACGAAGGGAGAGCTCCTGCATGCGCGTCAGCGGGAGGAACTCGAGGAACGCGTTCGGCGGAAACTCGTCCGACGGCATACCCGTCGCGGGATCGGGATACGCTTGACGTCCGCTGAAGGGACCGCCGCCGTAGATCAGCGGCCGCTCGTTGTCGAACGCGGCGAGGAAGCGATCGATCAGCTCGACCGCGTCGGCGCCGAAGGCGCCGACCGTCGCGTCTTCGGGAATGATCGCCGAAGCGACCTCCTCGATCACCTGTCGCTCTTCCGGAGTGAAGAACTTGGCCGGAGGAGCCGCGGTGTCGAGATCCGCATCGGAGCAGCCGGGGACGAAGGAAACCGGCGCGAGCGTCGCCCCGCTCGCGCCGGCGAGCTCGAGAAAGCGCCGTCGCGTGATCCTGAACATCGCCGACACGGTAGGCACCGGTCGCGAAAGCTGTCAACCCGGTTCGGTTGCAGCAGGCCATGTCCCGAGTGCACCTCCCCTTCGCGGAGGAAGCTAGCCTGCATTTCTCACCAGATCCCTACTGCGGCGGCCGATAGCACCGAATCTTCGCGAGCTTCTCCCCCCGGGCTCCTCGACGTACTGTTCAAGTACGCCTGCGTCGCCCTCCGGTCCGAGGCTCGCGAATCTTCGGCACTCTCGACCGCCTCGCGACGTGATCTGGTGAGAAATGCAGGCTAGAAGGACAGCATGCGTCATGCCACCGCCGGACGAGACACCGCGTCCGGAAACGCCCGAGAGATCCTCGATGGGCGGTTTCTGGGGGCCGAGGGGGAACTCCGTCTGCACGAGGTTCAACCCCTCTGGCAGGGACCCGGGTCACCCCGCGCCGAGACGGCGTGCAGCCGGCGCGCTCCCGTCCGAAGGCTATCCCGCCCAGACGTGCGGGCGCCGTCCCGCCCACGGCCGCGCTTCCTCGAGCTGCGCCGCGACGCGGATCAGCAGATCCTCGCGCCCGTAGGCGGCGACGAGCTGCACGCCGACGGGAAGGCCGTCTGGCGTCCAGTGCATCGGCAGCGACATCGCCGGCTGTCCCGTCAAGTTGTACGCGGGCGTGTATGGGATCACCGCGAGCACCTTCTCGATTCCCGAGAACGGATCGTCCGGCGAGCCACCGAGCGCGCCGATCTCCGGCGGCGGCACCGCGAGCGTCGGCGTCAAGAGCAGGTCGAAGCCGCTCTCCCACCAGCTCGCCGCCTCGCGCGTGAAGAGGCCGAGCCACTTCAGGTGGCCGATGAGCTCCGCCGCGCTCTGCGCGCGCCCGAGCTCGGCGAGGCCCCACGTTCCCGGCTCGACCGAAGACGCGTCGATCTTGCCGCCGAGCTCCTCCTCCCACCCGGCGAGCGCGGCTGCGACCCACGCGGTCACGATACCCATGAAGCCGCGCGTCTGCTCGGCGGTGCGATCGAGCACCGCCGGGTGCGACTCCTCCACGTCGTGTCCGAGCTCGGCGAGAAGCGCCGCGGTGTCGCGCACCGCGCGCACGCACTCCGGATGCGGATCGCCCGCACCACCCGGCAACGTCGCGAAGAGACCGACACGGAGTCGTCCCGGCTTCGCGCGAAGCTCCTCGGCGTACGGACGCTTCGCCTCGGGCGCGACGTAGGGATCGCCGGTCATCGCGCCGGCGACGACGTCGAGGATGCGGGCCGTGTCGCGGACGCTCCGGCTGACGACATGACTCGCGACGAGACCGCTCCAGTACTCGCCGTAGTGCGGCCCGAGCGACACGCGCCCGCGCGACGGCTTCAATCCGACGAGACCGCACTCGCTCGCCGGAATCCGGATCGACCCGCCGCCGTCGCCCGCGTGCGCGACCGGCGTCATCCCCGCCGCGACCGCGGCCGCCGAGCCGCCGCTCGAGCCGCCCGTCGAGTGCTTCGTGCTCCACGGATTGCGCGAGGGACCGTACGCCGCGGGCTCGGTCGTCACGGTGAGCCCGAGCTCCGGCGTGTTCGTCTTGCCGACGACGACGAAGCCGGCGGAGAGGATCTTGTCCGCGTAGTACGCGCTCTGCGGCGGGACGTAGCGCCGGTCCTTCAGGAACTGCATGCCGGCGTGGAACGGTGCTCCGGCGAGCGGCGCGTCGAGGTCCTTCAGCAGGAACGGGACGCCGCGAAACGGGCCGTCGGGAAGAGCGCCCGACGCCTGCGTGCGCGCCGCTTCGAAAAGCTCGTGGATCACCGCGCCCAGCTCGGGGTTCGTGCGCTCGATGCGCGCGATCGCGGCATCCACCAGCTCCAGTGGCGACGCCTTCTTCGACCGGACCAGGTCTGCCTGCGCGACGGCATCGAGACTCGCGAGATCGTCCGCCATCGGTTCCTCCGTTTTCGCTCCGCCCATAGCGCAGGTGCCACACGCAAACCATGCCGCGAACCTACCGCTTCGCGGGATCGTCCCCTCGGCCGTGACGATTCGACCAGCGTCTCCGACCGTTCGAGCCGCGCGCGCGGGCACAACGGAAACCGATTGTTGACGGCCCGGAGGAGCTTTCGTAGCGTCCGAGGTCTCGCCCGGGCGAACAAACCCTCGGCGGGCCAACGATTTCGCTTGGATCCGCTCTCCAATCTGGACCGCGTCGCAAGCCGGCTCAACCGGTTGGCGCTGCAACGCGCCCTGTACCGGACGGTGGGCCTGGCGCTGCTCTCCGCGGCGGCGCTCGGGGCGGCTTCCTTCTGGCTCGAGCCGAGGTCGTTCCGGCTCCTGTTCTCCGGCCTCGTCCTCCTCTGCGTCGGCGTCGGCTTCTTCTCGTTCGTTCGCCTGCGCACGGCGTGGGCGCGGCGGATCGAGGCGGCGCGCTGGGTCGAGCGCGAGGCGGACCTCGACGAGCGGCTCCTCACGCTCGTCAGCGCCGCCGAGTCGGGGCGCGAGCTGCGTCTCTGGCCCGAGCTCGAGCAGGACAACCGCACCCAGCTCCCGCGCTGGGAGAACGAGTCGCTCGGCATCCGCCGCGTCCCGGCGAACGTGTCGCTCCTGGCCGCGGGCCTGATCGCCGCGATCGCCGCGCTGCTGCCGTTCGGGGAAGCCCCGGCGCCGCTCCCGTTCGGCTCGCCCGCGGTGGAAGGCTTGCTCGGCCAGGTCGAAGGCGAGGGACCACAGCGCTCCGGCGCCATCCCGCAGCCGGGCTCCGGCGAGGCCGAAGGCGAGCTCTCCGGCGAGGGCGGCAAGGGCGTCGGAGAAGGCACGGGTGCCGACGGTGCGCTGGCGCGCGTCCAGACGGAGCTCCGCGAGCAGTTCCAGCGTTCGCTCGTCGCGCGGACCCTCGGCGGCGGAAGCGAAGGAGAGCCGGGAGAGCCGCCGAGCGGCATTCGCGGCGACCTCCCAGAATCCGATCGCACCGAGCAGCCGACGCAGGACGGCGGCGTCACTCCGCCCGAGGGCATGGGACTTCTCGTCGAGGGCCAGGACGAGGGCGAGAAGGAGGAGACCGTCCGCCGGCTGAACCCGGAAGGCGGCGAAGACACGACCGCTTCGCAGAAGGGCGGCATGCGCGAGGGCGAGGCGCCGAAGTCCGGCGAAGGAAAGGGCGCGCCGTCCGACGGAAAGGGCAAGGAAGGCGAGCAGGACCCGAACGCGGAGCTCCTCGTCTCCGAGGACGCGACGCCGAAGGTCGGCGGCGCCGGGGGCTCCGGACCGGGCGATGCCAAGGCGACGGCGCCGCTCCTCGCCAAGGCGCCTCTCGACCTGAGCAAGGGCCGTGGCCGCGCGCGCTTCTCGCTGACCCTCGGCGGCGCGTCGGGCAGCGAGGGAGGCGAAGGCGGCACCGCGATGGCCGAGCCGCAGAGCTACATCGCATCCGGCGAGCGCGGCGCGCAGGCGGAAGACCGGCGGATCCGACACGAGTCGGTGCCGCCCGAGTACGAAGGCGTGATCAAGCGAGTCTTCGAGAGAAAGTCATGAGCGTACAACCAGCCGTCGCCGCAGAGCTTCCCACTCCCGCCGAGTTCGGGCGCGCCTTCACGGCGCTCGAGAAGGAGATCGGCAAGGTCGTCGTCGGCCATCGCGACGCGCTTCGCCAAATCCTGATCGCGTTCTTCGCGGGCGGCCACGTGCTGATCGAGGGCGTTCCCGGCATCGGGAAGACGCTGATCGTGCGCTCGCTCGGCGAGGCCCTCGATCTCTCCTTCTCCCGCGTGCAGTTCACGATCGACCTGATGCCCGCCGATGTGACCGGGACGCGCATCCTCGAGGAGACCGAGAGCGGCCGGCGCTCGATGGTGTTCGTCCCCGGGCCGCTCTTCACGCACGTGATGCTCGCGGACGAGATCAACCGCTCGACGCCGAAGACGCAGTCCGCGCTCCTCGAGGCGATGCAGGAGCTGCAGGTGACCATCGCAGGCACGACGCACCTCCTGCCGTCGCCGTTCTTCGTCCTCGCGACTCTCAATCCGATCGAGATGGAGGGAACCTACCCGCTGCCCGAAGCGCAGCTCGACCGCTTCCTCTTCAAGGTTCCGCTCGCCTATCCCGCCGTCGACGAGATCCGCGAGATCGTGCGCGAGACGACCGGCGCGCTCACGCCGAAGATCCAGCCCGTGTTCGACGTCGAACCGGCCGTCCGCGTGAACCAGCTCCGTCGCCTCGTGCGCGAGGTCATCGTCGCGCCCGAGATCGAAGGCTACGTCGCTCGTCTCGTGCGCGAGTCGATCCCGGACGTGACCGAGAACGAGCGCGTGAAGAGCTACGTCAGCTTCGGCTCGAGCCCGCGCGGCGCGCAGGCGCTCGTCCTCGGCGCGAAGGTCGTGGCACTCCTGAACGGCCGCGTGAACGTCGCCTTCTCCGACGTCGAGGCGATCGCGCCCGTGGCGCTCTCGCACCGCCTCGTGCTGAACTTCGCCGCGGAGACCGAAGGCGTCACGCCGCGCTCGATCGTCGACCACCTGATCGAGGTCGCCCGGAAGTGGCAGCGGTAGCTCCAGGCACGCGCCGGATCGACGCCGCGCAAGCGCGGCTCCTCGATCAGGTCTTCGACACGGGTGCGCTCGGAGCGCTGACCCGCGTGCGCCTCAAGGTCGCGCACGCGAGCGGCGAGCGGCCCGGGCACACGCGCGTCCGCAACCGGAGCGACGGGAGCGGAACCGAGATCGAGCGGCATGTCTCCTACACGCCGGGCGACGACCTCCGGCGGATCGACTGGAGCGCGTACGCGCGCCTCGGCGAGCTCCTCACGCGCCGCTTCGTCGCGGAGCGCGAGGTGCCGGTCTGGATCCTGATCGACACGAGCGCCTCGATGGGCGAAGCGACGCGCGCGAGCAAGCTCGACCTCGCGGCTTCGGTCGCGGCGATCCTCTCGGTCGTGTCGCTCTCGGGCGGCGACCGTCTCTACCTCGGGGCGGTGCCGGGACGACGGCGGACACGCGAGCCGCTCGAGACCTGCGGACCGCTCCGCGGACGCCGCTCGCTCGGCGAGCTGCGCCGCTTCCTCACCGAGCTTTCACCGAGCCCGCAGGAAGGTGACTTCGCGGAAGCGCTCCTGCACGCGCTTCGCCACGTCCGGCGCGGGCTCGTCGTCCTGATCTCCGACTTCCTCGTTCCGCCCGAGCGGATCGCGCCGGCCCTCGACGTCATCCGGACGCGTGGCTGCGAGGGCAAGGTCGTACAGGTGCTGTCGCGCGAGGACCTCGACCCGTCATGGCTCCGCGGCCAGGGCAAGATCGTCGACCGCGAGACGGGCGAGGAGTACGTGATCGAGCCCTCCGTGCAGACGTGGAAGCGCTACGAGGAGGCTCTCGGCGCGCACCTCGACGCGCTCCGCCGGGACGCTCTCTCCCGCGGCATGTCGAGCATCGTCACGCTGAGCGACGTCGCGCTCGAGCGCTTCTTGCGCGAAGAGCTGCCGCGGCTCGGCCTCTCGTTGGTGAGGTGAGCGCGCTTGGGCTTCGAGACGCCACTCTGGCTCGCGGCCGCGGCGCTGATCGCGCCGCTCGTGTGGCTCTACCTCCGGATCCGCGCGCGGCCGCCCGCGACCGTCTCGAGCCTGCGGATCTGGAAGCTCGTCCCGTCGCCCGCGACGCCGCCGCGAAGGCGGCCGAAGCTGCCGCTCCTCTTCTTCATCCAGGCGTTGTTGATCGCCGCGAGCGCGCTCGCGCTCGCGGGGCCGTTCCGCCGCGAGGAGCGCCCGCCGGGACCGCCGCGCGACGCCGTCGTGGTGATCGACGTCTCCGCGAGCATGCAGGCGAAGCGCGAGGACGGCTCGACGCGCTTCGAGGCGGCCCGCGACGAGGCCATCGAGCAGGCGAGCGCGCTCGCCGCTCCGGAGGCGGGAAAGCGGGTGACGGTGATCCGCGCCGGACCGCAGCCCGAGGTGATCGCGAGCGGTCTCGACGCGGGCGGCGCCGCCGACAACATCGGCGAGCTCGAGGTGCTCGACACCGCGGCGAACCTGACCGCCGCGGTCGAGCTCGCGGCGAACCTCGCGGGACGCCAAGGCTCGATCGACGTCTTCACCGACGTCCCCGCGGACGAGATCGTGATGAGCCGCGACGCGCGCGCCGCCGCGCGCGTGCACGACTTCGGCTCGCCGGCCGAGAACGCGGCGGTCACGAGCGTGCAGGTGCAGTCGAACCTGTTCGATGGCGAGGAGACGAGCCGCGTCCTCGTGTCGGTCGAGAACTTCGCGCCGGTCGCGCGCGACCTCGAGCTGCGGCTCGTTCCGCTCGAAGTGGCTGCGGACGCAAATGCTGCAGCCGCCCCGGCGCCGAACGCATCCGTCGCGGCCGCCGGTGTTTCGGCGACGGCCACGCGGAGTGCCGCACCGGCTGCGGCAGCCGTCGCCACAGCCGCCGTCGCGGACGAGCCGATCGATCCCGCCGCCCCGCGAACGCTGCATCTCGAGCCGGGCGAGAGCTCCGTCGTCGCCTTCGAGAACGTCCCGTGGAGCGGCGCCTTCGAAGCGCGCATCGCCGCGGGCGACGACCTTCCGCTCGACGACGTCCTCTACGGAAACGTTCCCGAAAGGGCACCCGTCGACGTGCTCCTCGTCACCGAGAGCCCGCGGCTCGGCGAGAGGCTCGCGTGGCTCGCGGCGCGCGCCGGGCCGTTCGAGGTGCGCACCGTCGCGCCGAAGGGCTATCGCCCGCAAGAGGCGCGCGGGATCGCGATCTTCGATCGCTTCGTCCCCGAGCTGCCGCCGGCGCGCGCGAACGTCGCCTATCTCGCACCCTCGAAGGGGAACGCGGACCTGACCGTGATCGAGAAGCCGGGGCAGGTGCAGGTCGCGGAGCGTCGCGAGCATCCGCTGCTGCGCGGCGTCTCGGAGCCGAAGGCGCTCGTCGGCGTCACGCCGATCGGTCTCGCCCCAGGCGCGCTCCGCTCGCTCCTGATGGGACGGAGCGAAGGCCGCGAGGTCGCCCTCCTGCAGGCCGGCGAGGTCGGCGGACGGCGAATCGTCGCGACGGGCTTTCGATTCGACCCGAGCGCGCTCGAGCGCGCCGACGACCTTCCGAGCCTCGTGTTCCTGCTGAACCTCCTCACGTACCTGAAGCCCGAGGCGGCCGACGCGCCCCTGCTCCGCACGACCGGCGAGCGTCTCCGCGCAGGGTCTCGCCTCGCGGCTCCGATCGAGGAGCTCCGCGGGCCGTCCGGCGTCACGACGCTCGGCGATCCCGGCGCCGATCTGACGCTCGAGCGCGCCGGGGTCTACGAGGCGGCGAGCGCGTCCGGAACGCGGAAGGTCCTCGTGAGCTTCGTCGATCCGGCGGAGTCGAACGTCGGCCGGAGCGGACCCGTCTCCGCGGAGCCGACCAGGACGGTCGCGGCACCCGCGGTGGACGCGGAAGCCGAGGCGGCGTCGGCCGGCGTCGAAGCGGCGCACGTCTCTCTTCTCCCCGCGGTGCTGTTCGTCGTGCTCGCCGCGATGCTGCTCGAATGGATCGTCGTCGCGAGCGATCGTCAGGGCGGACGGCGTGCGGCAGCAGGCGCGAGCGCCGGGGGCACGGAGCGCTGATGCTGACGCCGTGGCTCCAGTTCGGCGACACCGGGCTCGCGTTCACGCGGCCTTCGCTCGTGCCGCTGGCTCTCGTCTCCGTCGTGATCCTCGGCTTGACGCTCGCGACCTGGCTACGACGTCGGGCCGCGTACCGCGAGGGGGCCCTCGCGAGCACGGACGCGCTCCGCCTCTGGTCCGCCGGCTTGCTGCGCGCGGTCGCGACGCTCGCGATCGTCGCAGGGCTCGCCGGCGCGACGCTCGTCGAGACGGAGCGCGAAGACCGGCTCGAGGTCGTGGCCCTCGTCGACGGCTCCGCGAGCATCAAGCCCGAGGAGCAGGAGTGGATGCACTCCTGGCTCGGCGACCTCGTCGGCGGCATGCGACGCGACGACGAGCTGACGGTCGTCCGCTTCGGACGCTCGGCCGTCGTCGAATCCGGCCCGGGCCGTCCCGTCCTCGACGAGACCGCTTCCGCTTCCGTCGAAGGTGAAGCGACGAACCTGATGGCCGCGATCGAGTCCGGCGCGAGCCTCGCGGCCAACGCGGGCAAGGCCGGCGTCGTCGTGCTCCTGACGGACGGCAACGAGACGACGGGCGACGCTTCCGCCGCGGCGGAGAGCGCGCGGCGCCACGGCGTGCAGGTGCACGCGATCGTTCCGCCGCGCTCGCGGGCACCGCTCTCGATCGAGCACGTCACCGCTCCGGAGGTCGTCCGCACCGGACAGGAGATCGAGCTCTCCGTCGCGATCGCGAATCGCTCCGGCGAAGCGCACGAAACGGACCTCGTCGTGCGGCACTTCGACAAGGAGCTCGGTCGCGTGCCGCTGCGGGTCGCACCGGGACGCTCCGCCGTGGACGCGGTCGTGCGTGCCGGCCCGCCCGGTCACTACGGCGTCACGGTCTCGCTCGAGAGCTCTCCGGACGTCGCCTCGACCCGCGGCGTGCGCCATGCCTCGCTGACGGTCCTCGGACCTCCTCGCCTCCTTCTCGTGTCGCCGACCGCTTCGCTCGTCGGCTTGCTCGAGGAGGCCGGATTCCAGGTCGAGCGGCGCCGCAACCTCCGCGACCTCGATCCCGCGGATCTCGACGGCTTCCACGCCGTCGTGCTCGGAGAGGTGTCGAGCCACGACATCCCGCACGCGGCGCAGCAGGCGCTCGAGCGCTACGTCCGCGACTCCGGCGGCGGGCTCCTCGTCGCCGCGGGACGCGGCCTCGTCGCCGATCCGACTCTCGACGGAAGCCCCTTCGAGCGGCTCCTCCCGGTCGAGATCAAGCGCCAGGCGCCGAAGAAGAAGATCCGCCAGCCGCTCGCGCTTTTCCTCGTGATCGACCGCTCCTCGAGCATGACCTACGGCCTCCAGCTCAACGAGATGCAGCCGACGCGCATGGCGTACGCGCGCGACGCCGCGCGCGAGCTGATCGATCAGCTCGACGATCGCGATCTGGTCGGAGCGGCTGCGTTCGACACCGAGACCTCGCTCCTCTCGTCGCTCAAGTCGCTGCAGACGAACCGCGAGGATTTGACGGGGATGATCTCGCGCCTCGTGCCGAGCGGCGGCACCGACTTCAAGGAGGCGCTCGAGATCGCGGCGCGCCAGCTCATGACGACCGAGACGCCGACGCGTCACATCATCCTCCTCACGGACGGCGCGAGCATCCGGCCCGCGGCGGAGCACGACGCCGTCACGGAAGCGCTCGCGCGCGCGAAGGTCAGCGTCACCTCGATCCGCATCGGCGACGACAAGGACAACGTCGAGCTGATCAAGAAGATCTCGGAGCGGACCGGCGGGACCTTCTATCACGTCAAGGACTCGACCTCGCTTCCCGATCTGATGATCCACGACACGCGGCGACGAGCGGGACGGCAGGAAGACGAGGAGCAGCCGACGCCAGCCGAGGTCGCGGTTCGCCCGAACGTGAAGCGCGAGGCGCAGGCACTCGGCGGACTGCAGACCGCGGAGCTCCCGGTCCTACGCAACTTCGCGGCCGTTCCGCTCAAGCGCGGCGCCGAGGAGTGGATCGGGGCAGAGGTCGCCGGCAAGCCGGCACCGATCCTCGCCGCCTGGCAGAACGGCCTCGGCCGCGTCGCGATCTTCACCGCGAACCCGAGCCACGAGTGGCAGAGCTGGGGACAGGTGCGGCGCTTCTGGTCGCAGCTCATCCGCTGGGTCGCGCGCCCGGAGAGCACGGACGAGATCCGCCTCGCGGTGCGCTCCGACGGTGGACGGCCGCTCCTGCAGCTCGACACCTTCGATCGCGTGGAAGGTGGAACGCTCGTCGTGCGCGTGACGGATCGGGACGGAACGGCGCACGAGCTTCGGCCGTCGCCGCTCTCGCCGCGACACTACGAGGTCGCTCTGCCGCCGCTCGACACGATCGAGCCGCGCATCCAGGTCGAGGTGCTGCGCGACGGCGAGGTCGCGTTCACGCGCGACGAGTGGCTCCCGCAACCGGCGACGGCGACGCGCGCGAGCAGCGAGGATCCCGAGAGCGAGCCGAACTGGGCGCTCCTCGAGCAGATCGCGGAGATCACGGGCGGATCCGTGAACGCCGCCTATGCGAAGATCCTCACGCGCGCGCCGGCCGAGCGGCAGACGACGTTCCCGCTCGCGCACTGGCTCACGCTCGGTGCGTTCGCGCTGCTGCTCGTCGACATCGCCCTGCGGCACACGCGCTGGGAATAGCGATTCCGCGCGCCCTTTCGGGCGCTTTCGCCCGCGAAGCGCGCCGGCAGCGCCTTTGCTTTGCAAGGACCGGCCGCTATATGTCCGGGGCCGCGTCGGCCGCTGCTGCGGCGGCGCGATGTTCAGGAGGACTCATGCCCTACATCATCACCCGGCTCTGCCGCGACTGTGTCGACACCGGCTGCGTGGCGGTTTGCCCGGTCGATTGCATCTACGGGTACCGGGGCTCCGACTCCGAGACCTTCCCGAAACAGCTCTACATCCATCCCGACGAGTGCATCGACTGCGGAGCGTGCGAGCCGGAGTGTCCGTGGCAGGCGATCTTCGAAGAGGTCGCGGTTCCCGAGGTGTTCAAGGACGACACCGCGCTCAACTACAAGATGATGGAGTCCAGCAGCGACTTCGAAGTGCAGAAGCACGAGAAGACGGAGCACCCGACCGCGGACCAGATCGAGGCGAACAAGCGGAAGTGGGGCCTGCTGTAGACGCCCCTCGTCTTCAGCCCCGGCGAGTCGTCTCGGAGTAGATCTTCGGCAGCTCGAGCGGCAGCTCGTCGATCTCGTCGATCACGAGATAACGCTTCTCCGGACACATCTCGCGCAGGTAGTCGTTGCCGGCGCGATCGACGGTGATGCAGTAGGTCGAGATGCCGCCGCGCTCCGCCTCGCGGAGCGCCATCGCGGTGTCCTTCAGGCCGTAGACGTTCGAGCGGCGATCGTCGCCGTAGTCGAAGTCCTGCGGGAATCCGTCGGACAGGAGAATCAGGTGCTTCGAGCGTGAAGCGACGTTGCGGAAGCACGCGACCGCCTGCCGGAGCGCCGCTCCCATGCGGGTCGAGCGCTGCGGCTCGATGCCCCCGATCCGGCCGCGCACCGCGACGTTCAGCGGCTCGTCGAACGACTTGACGGTGAACAGCTCGACCTGGTTCCGGCCGTGCCCGGAGAAGCCGTAGATCGCGTAGACGTCGCCGAGCTCCTCGAGCGCCTGCGACATGATGACGAGCGCTTCCTTCTGGATGTCGATGATCCGCCGCCGCTTCTCCTTTGGAGCGCGCGCTACGAGGCTCGCGACCTCGGGCGGAGCGTCGTCGTCGGCCGCGGGCGACGGCTTCGCCTCGATCTCCTCGTCCGTGGAGGCCGACATGTCGAGGAGGAAGAGTGTCGCGACGTCACGCTCCTCGCGGCGTCGCTCCGTGTAGAGCTTCGTGTCGGGGTTGTGATGCGCGCGCAGATCGGCGCGCGCGTCGACGACCGCGTTCAGGTCGAAGTCCTCGCCGTCGAGGAGCCCGCGCAGCACGCGGTATCCCTCCGGCTTGACGCGCTGGAACTGCCGCCGCACCTCGGGAAGGAGCTCGCGGCGACGCGCGAGCGCGGACGTGAAGAACTCGCCGCTGTCGCCCTCGAGGAGGACGTCGTGCACCTGGCACCAGCCGACGCGGTAGTCGCCGATGCGATGGTCCCACTCGTCGTGGAGATGCACGCCGCGCGACTGGCGTCCCATCCGCGCGAGTGCGAACACCGCATCGGGCGACGCTCCGGAGCGCTCGGGCGTCTCGCCGTCGAGGCCGCCGCCGGTCAGCCCTGCGACGAAGAGCCCGTTCGGATCGATCGGCCCTTCCGAGCGGCGCACGGTGAGATCGGGGTTCTGCTCGAGGTAGGCGCGCAGGACGTCTTCGTCGGCCGCGATCCCGGGAGCGGTCTCGTCGGAGCGCTCGCCGTGTCCCTCATAGGACTCGTCGGGCCGCTTCGGCGCGTCCTTCGGCTCTCCCGGTGCGGCGGCGCTCTCCGCGTCCTCGAGGTCGAGGAGGTACTGCATCATCGGGTCCTCGGCCATGAAGGCATCGAGATCGAGCACCGCCGAGAGCGAGCCCTCCGCGAGGAGGTCGCTGAAGACCGTCGTGCAGCGCGCGCTGTCGTAGACCGTCGCGATGCCGCCGCGCGCCATGTGCGCGAGCGCGCGGACGTCCTCCGCGCCCACGCCGGCGAAGGTCACGTTCTCGAGCGCCCCACCCAGTGCCAGAAAAAGGATCGCAGCGAGCGGCCCCGCTTCGGCCGACACCCGGTCCGAAGGGAAGATGCGCTCGCGGATCTCGCGCAGATCGGAGGCGAGCCCGGGATAGCTCTCCGCGAGCTTCGGCATCACGCGCAGCGCTTCGAAGTGGACGAACAATCCCGAAGCGGCCTCCGGGGAGGCGAAGCGGCGGAAGAAATCCTCGATGCCGCCGTCCTTCTCGTCGGGCTCGCGTCCGAGCCAGCGCGCGAGGGAGAAGTCGAACGCGCCTTCCCGGCGCCAGAGCGCAGCGAGCGTCGCCTGCAGCTTCACGAGCGTGAAGTTCTCCTCCCAGATCGGGAAGACGCTCATGCGCTTGCCGACGGAGATCGATTCGCGGTCGCTCGCGAGCGGCGTGAAGAGGCCCCGCGCCTCGACGCCCAGCACCGGAAGCCGCGCACCCTCGATCAGGTGCACGTAGCCGCGGAGCGTCGACTCGACGTCCTCGAGGACGACCGCGGCGTCGTGCCGCTCGAGGAACGCACGCGCGCCACGCGTCTCGAGGGCGAAGTACGCTTCCGCGGCGACGGGGTGGATCTCGGCGAGCGCCAGTCCCTCGCGGACGAACGCTTCGAGATCGCGTCCGAATCCGACCGCTTCGCCGACGCGCAGCACGCTGCGGAGGAACCGCGGCACCGCGGAGCGGGCGCGACCCGCGATCTCGGTCGCGAGATCGACGACCATCCAGCGCGCCGGGCGATCGAGCCGCCGCAGCACCGGACCGGCGAACTCGAGCACGTCGAGAAGCGCCTCCGCGTCTTGCGTCAAGAGCCGCGCGAGCGCGGTCACGGAATCGCGGCTCGCGGGGGGTACGCCGGCGAGCGCACCCGGAGCCGCGGCGAAGACGCGTCTTCCCTTGCTGCGATCGACGCGTGCGGCGCTCGCAGCGAGATCGACGGCCGCGGCGAGCACCTCGTCCGACAGCTCGGTGATCTCCGGCAGTGGCTCGAGCGGGCTGCCGCTCCGGCGCGCGCCGAAGAGCGCCGCTTCGCAGTACTCCGCCCACGCGCCGACGACCGCTCCGCTGCGCGTCTCGATCGCCTGCCCCGCGGCGCTCGCGAAACGCTGCACGAGAGGATCGGTCGGATGACGCTCGGCCAGAAGTGCGACGGCGGAGGCGGTCTCCGCGAGATGCACGATCGCCGCGGGAGCACGCGTCAAGGACGCGAGCGACCCTACGGCGAACGCCTGCGCACCGCGCGT
Source organism: Deltaproteobacteria bacterium (assembly GCA_016874795.1). Classification (GTDB taxonomy): domain Bacteria; phylum Desulfobacterota; class Binatia; order UBA12015; family UBA12015; genus VGTG01. The sequence goes on from VGTG01000015.1 coordinate 22,846, forward strand.
CGAATGTGCGCCGATGCGCAGGACGGCGTCGCACCACGCCGCGAATCCTTCCGGTCCTAGGGCCGCGATCGCCGCGGGCGGAAGAGCGACGAGTGCCAGCCCGGCGTCGCGACCCGCGCCCTCGAAGCGCACCATGCGGGAGAGTGCTTCCACGAAGGCGGCGAGGGCAGCGGACGGGAGAGCATCCTCCAGGGCGCTTGCGAGAGATCGGATCCGGCCGGCGAAGCCCGGGCTCGTCGCCTCGATGTCGCCGGCCAGGCGGTGAAGCTCACCGACGGCCGCGGTCTTCTGCCCTTCGCTCACGTGCGGAACGCTCTCCGGTCCGCGGAAAATTCGCATTCGCCGCCGGAAAGGGCCAGGCAAGCGTTCGCGCGCGATCCGCCTCAAGTCGGCCGGAGCCTTTGCCGATGTGGTGGGAGGCGCCGGCAAACCGGCGAGGGAGGGAAACATGCGATTTCGGTCTACCGCTGTGCTCGTGGTGTCGTCCGCCGTCTTTCTGCTCGGCTCGCTCGGAACGGTGCGGGCACAAGAGATCCCGCAACCGCTCCTCGGCTTCTGCTGCAGCTGCGCCGCGCAGATCAAGTTCGTGCCCGATCCGGCCGCGCCGGATCTTCTGTCGGTCGGTGCGCGCTTCGTTCCGAACGTGGGTGCGATCATCGATCCGTTCACCAACGGGATGACGTTCACTCTCGAGAACGCGAACGGCGTGATCTTCACCGAGACGATTCCGCCGTTCCAGTTCGTCGAAGCGACCTCGGGAAAGAAGTTCACGTACAAGAACCCCGCGGCAAAGACGGCCGGCGGCATCGCGAGCGTCGTGATCCAGGAGCGGAGCGACGCGATCGGCGGCTTCTCGATCGAGATGCGCGCCTACGGCGACCTTTCCGCCGCGACGCTCAGCAACATGGTCACATCGGTCGTGATCGGCGCCTCGCCGTTCTTCGACGTCGGCGACTGGGAGCAGCGCGACAACGGCTGGCGCCGCAAGTTCCCGACACCGTAACCGCGGCACGAGTGCCCATGACCGCACGCGATGCCATCCGCGCGCAAGGCGCGCGGCCGAAGCGAAGCGAGCGGGGCGAGGCGGCCCCGTCGGGCTTTGCCCGATGGGGGGAAAGGGGCGGCGCCCCTCTCAAGCGAATAGCGCGGACACCAGCTCGCCGACGGAGCGGAGCATCTCCGGGTCGTCGGTGAGCGAGTTCGTCACCGCGACCGAGCAAGCGCGGCGCGGTGCGAGCCCGCGCGCGATGAGCTGTCCCGCGTAGACGAGAAGGCGCGTACTCACGCCCTCGCCGAGGCCGGCGCCGCGGAGATGGCGCACCTTCTCGCCGAGCGTCGCGAGCGTGAGAGCCGTGTCCGCGTCGACACCGCTCTCGTGCCGCACGATCTCCGCTTCGCGGTCGCGGGGCGGATAGTCGAAGTCGATGCTGACGAAGCGCTGCCGCGTCGAGTGCTTCAGGTCCTTCAGAACGCTCTGGTAGCCCGGGTTGTACGAGATCACGAGGAGGAAGTCCGGGTGCGCCTCCACGATCTCGCCCCGCTTGTCGATCGGTAGGATGCGACGGTGGTCGGTCAGCGGGTGGATCAGGACGATCGTGTCCTTGCGCGCTTCGACGACCTCGTCGAGGTAGCAGATCGATCCGCTGCGAACGGCCTGCGTGAGCGGGCCGTCGATCCACACGGTGTCGTCGCCCTGGATCAAATAGCGACCGACGAGGTCGGAGCCCGTCAGGTCCTCGTGGCAGGCGACCGTGATGAGAGGCGGTACGCGCTCGCGTCGTGGCACCGAGCCGAGCAGGCGGTGCGCCATGAACTCGACGAAGCGCGTCTTCCCGCATCCCGTCGGACCCTTCAGCAGGACCGGGAGACGGCTCTCGTACGCCGCGGTGAAGATCTCGATCTCGTCGTGGATCGGGAGGTAGTAGGGCGCGTTCTCCGCCCCTGCGGCGACCGTCATCGCGAGAGCGTGCCGAGCGTCGCCCGCTCAGTGGACGCCCGGCGCGGGCGCGATCGCGCTCGGCTCGACGCCGAGGCTCCGGATCGCGGCCTCCCAGACCTTGTCGTGCGGCGTGTGGAAGATGAGCTCCTCGTCGACCGGCACCATCAGCCAAGCGGACGCGGTCAGCTCCGCGTTGAGCTGTCCCGGGCCCCAGCCCGCGTAGCCGAGAAGGAGGCGCGCGCGGTCCGGAGCGCACGAGCGCGGATCGCCGCCGAGGACGCTCTTCAGGTGCGTCTGCGAGCTCGACATGAAGATGCCGTCGCACACGGTCAGCGTATCGCCCTCGGCCGGCTGATCGCGGCAGAGGAGCCAGCCGCGCTCCTGCGAGACGGGCCCCCCCTCCCAAACGGTGAGCGGAACTTGCAGGTCCTCCTTGCCTTCGAGGACGAGCAGCTCCTTCACCGGAACGTCGAGCGGACGATTGACGATGAACCCGAGGGCTCCCTCGTCGCCATGGCGGCACAGAAGGACGACCGAACGATGAAAATTCGGATCGTCGAGCTGCGGCATCGCCAGCAGCAAGGTCGGTGCGATCCCTTCCTCGTTCGGCATCGGTTCACCTCCTGCCCGCGTCAGGGTATCTCGCGCCCGGCTCGGGGACAATGGTGAAGATGTCCCTGCTAAAGAATGCGGGTGTCGCAAACGCCACCGCACGAGCGCGTCAATCTCTGGGTCATCTGCGCGGCACAGTTCCTCACGCTCGCGGGCATGACCGCGGTGCTACCCCTCCTGCCGCTCTATCTCCAGCACATCGGCGTCGACGATCGCGACACGCTGCGGTACTGGACGGGCGCTCTCGGCTCCGCTCCGTTCGTGGTCGCGGTGTTCGCGACGCCGATCTGGGGATCGCTCGCGGACCGCGTCGGTTACAAGCCGATGGTCGTGCGCTCGGTCGCGGGAATCGCGGTCGCGACCGTCGGCATGGGCTTCTCGTCTTCGCCCGCGGCGTTGCTCGGCTGGCGCGGCGTGCAAGGCGGGGTGAGCGGCGTCTTTCCTGCGGCCGTGGCGCTCCTCGCGGCCCTGACGCCGGAGCCGCGGGTCGGCCGTGCTCTCGCGATCCTGCAGGCGGCTCGCTCGGGCGGCGCGCTGAGCGGTCCGCTCCTCGGCGGGCTTCTCGCGGACGTCATCGGGATCCGCGCGCTCTTCCTCGGCGTCGGCGGCAGCGCGGCTTTGATGAGCCTGATCTGCAGCCTCGTGATCGTCGAGCCCGCGCGTCAAGCGGATGCGACGCAGCAGCCGGAGATCCGCTGGCGCGAGCTTTTCCGGCATCGCGACCTCCTCGCGATGCTCGCCCTCGTGTTTCTCTTCCAGATCGTCGCGATGGCCTCGTGGCCGACGCTCGCGCTCTTCGTCGAGCAGCTCCATGTCGAGCGCGCGTCCGTCGCGACGATGACCGGGCTCGTCGTCTTCGCAGCAGGTCTTCCCTCGATGCTCGCGGCGACGCTCTGGGCCCGTGCGGTCGGCCGCTTCGGGATCGCGCGGCTCCTCGCGGTGTCGCTGATGGCGACGGGCATCACGAGCGCCGCGGTCGGTCTCGCGGACCGGATGGACGCGGTGCTCGCCCTGCGCGTGCTCTCCGGCCTCGCGATGGCGGGTTTCATCCCGCTCTCGTTCCAGTGGTTGAACGGGTTCGCGCCCGCGAACGCGCGCGGGCGCATGGCGGGGATCGGCTCGACGGCGATGATGCTCGGCAACGTCGTCGGTCCGATCCTCGGAAGCTGGCTCTCCGTCCATGTGGGGCTCGGAGCGACGTTCTGGGTGCCGGGTGCTTCGCTCCTCGTCGTCGGCGTCGTCTTCTGGCTCTCGACGCTCGCGTCCGCGCGCGCGTGAAGAGATCGTCCCGGCTCGCGTTCTGGCGCCGTGTCGCGGCCCTCGTCGGCCTCGGCGTGATCGTCGCGTTCGTCGGGCTCGAGGCGAACCTGCGCCTTTTCGGCGGACCGATCGAGATCTTCAATCCGCTGAACGGCTTCCACGACGGCGACGCCCTTCTCGGCTGGCGTGGTCTCCCGAGCATCCAGCGCCGGTTTCATCGCGACGAGTTCGACGTGCTCGTCGTGCACGACGAGGACGGCTTCCGGCTTCCCGATCCGCCGCGACCCGCCGAAGCGCAGCGCAACCTCCTCGTCCTCGGCGACTCGATCGTCTGGGGCTGGGGCGTCGAGCAGGGCGAGGTCGTCACGGACCGCCTGCAGCGCGAGCTCGCCCCGGACGTCGCCGTGTTCAACCGCGGCGTCAACGCGTTCTCGACCGGGCAGGAGCTCCTGCTGCTGCAGGAGGAGGTCCAGCGGCGACGCTACGAAACCATCGTGGTCGTCGTCAGCCGGACCGACCTCGGCGACAACGCCGATCGGAAGGAGCATCGGCCCGGCTTCGACCTCGAAGGCGAGGCGCTCGTCCCGCGAAACCAGCCGGCGCCGTCCACGATGAAGAATCCCGTCGAGCGCTTCATCGACGACCACAGCCGCGCCGTCCACTTCCTGAGCTGGCAGCTCGCGGCGTGGAAGAGCTTCTGGCGCGGGCCGAACTGGGTGCGCGAGGCCTTCCCCGAGGAGGATCCCGAAGCGCGCACGCTCCCCGGCTACGCCGTGACCGGTCGCCTGCTGCGCGAGATCGTCTCGGTCGGCGCAGCGCACGGTGCGCACGTCGTCCTCGCGTTCGCGACGACGGCGCTCGACACCGAGGAGAGCTGCCTCGACGCGGGGCTGCGCGAGCTCGTGCAGCAGGTCGCGCGCCTCACGAGTGCGGGCTTCGTCGATCTCGCTGCGCCTCTGCGCGAAGCGGCGCGCGCCGGGACCGAGGTGCGCTTCCCGGTCGACGAGCACTGGAATCCGACCGGCCACCGTCTCGCCGCGGAAGCGCTCCTCCCCGCTCTCGCGAGCGAGACGAAATGAAGCTCGGATGTGAGATTCGCTGCTCCGGGCCCTACTTTATTGAGGTGGGCGCCGCGTGATCGCGTCGGGCTTCCCGCGCTAGCGCGGGCCTGTCCTCTAACGACCAGAGGTAGCTCCCCTTCCCATCGATGTAGGCGGAACGTTGAACTCACACCCGAGCTTCGGCGGGAGCCTATCACCGACGCTCGCGAGATCCTACGGGGGAAGACGCGTTCAACGCGCGGCGGGACGGAACTGCGGGAGCGTGATCTCCGGGCTCCGCTCCTCGAAGGTCACCTCGACCGGCATGCCGATCCGCAGCTCGTCGTGCGAGCAGCCGAGCACGTTGGTCGCCATGCGCGGCCCCTCCTCGAGCTGCACCACGACGACCGCATAGGGAAGCTCATCGGCGAACGCCGGGTGATACTTCTGGTGCATCCAGTAGAAGCTGAATACCTCGCCACGGCCGGAGACGGGCGTCCACTCGCGCTCCGTCGACCAGCACTTGGGGCAGACCTCGCGCGCGGGGAAGCGGAGCTGGCCGCAGGAGCGACAGCGCTGCACGACGAGCTCGTGGTTGCGCGCCGCCGCGAAGAACGGCTCGAGCTCGGGCGTGATCCGCGGGAGGGGCTTCGCGACGGCGACTCGCTCGCTCATCGGGCTAGGGCTCCTGGTCCAGGATCAAGCACGAGTGCGTCGAGAGGATGCCGCCGTTGCCGCTGACGAGGCACGGCCCGAGCCGCTCGAGCTGGCGCGCGCCGCCCTCGCCGCGGAGCTGGAGGATCGCCTCGCTGACCGGCGTCATGCCCCACATGTAGTAGGAAGAGAGCTGCCCGCCGCCGGTGTTGACGGGAAGCGAGCCGCCGGGACCGGTGCGCCCGTCCGCGACGAACGGTCCACCCTCGCCCTTCTCGCAGAAGCCGTAGTCCTCGAGCGTGACGAGCACCGTGAAGGTGTAGCAATCGTAGAGCTCGCAGAACGCGATGTCCTCGAGCGTCAAGCCCGCCATCGCGAAGGCGGTGCGCGAGGCGAGCCCCGCGCCGGAAGAGAGCGTCTCGAGCGGATCGCCGCCGGGATGTCCCTGCCCCATCCCGAGGAGGCGGACCGGCGGACGTCGCAGATCACGCGCACGCTCGGCGCTCGTCACGATGACGGCGACACCGCCGTTCGAGACGAGGCAGCAATCGAGGAGATGGAACGGCTCCACGACCCAGCGCGAAGCGTGGTAGTCCTCGAGCGAGAGCGGCGTGTCGCGAAGCTGAGCGAGCGGGTTCCCGCGCGCGAAAGCGCGCTGCGCGACCGCGATCGCACCGAGGTGATCCTGCGTCGTGCCGAAGCGGTGCATGTGCCGCTGCGTGACGAGCGCGTAGAGCGCGTTGACGCCGTACTGGCCGTACGCAGCCGGGAGATCGCCTGCTTGCGAGTACGCGCTCGAAGAAGCCGAGCCGCCGCTGCCGTCGCGCTTCGGCGGCGCGAGCGGCGCGTCGGAGAACACGCAAGCGACGGTCGTCGCGAGGCCGGCCTCGATCGCGAGCGCCGCCTGCATGATCATCGCGCCGGCCGTGGCGCCGCCGAGGTTCATCGCCGCCGTCAAGCGCAGATCGCGAACCCCCATCGCCTGCTGCACGGCGAACGAGGCCATCGCCGAAGCGGGGCCCCACGTGAGACCCGGGTTCACGAGCAGGCCGTCGAGGTCCTTCCCTTCGAGACCGGCATCCTCGAGAGCACGCGCGACGGCTTCGACCGCGAAACCGACCGCGTTCTTGCCAAAGACTTTGCCCTGCTCGGTGACGCCGAGACCGGCGATCGACACGTCCGGAGTGCGGAGGGGCACGTGGGGCTTCTAGCCTGCATTTCTCACCAGATCCCTACTGCGGCGGCCGATAGCACCGAATCTTCGCGAGCTTCTCCCTCCGGGCTCCTCGACGTACTGTTCAAGTACGCCTGCGTCGCCCTCCGGTCCGAGGCTCGCGAATCTTCGGCACTCTCGACCGCCTCGCGACGTGATCTGGTGAGAAATGCAGGCTAGCAGGCGTCGCGGCTGATCCCACGGTCAGGAGGAAGCCGCTGGACAGCTCCGGGCGAATCGAGCACCTCTGGGAAAATGCAGCGACCGCCCCTCGGTTCCATCGTCGCGCTCCTGCTTCTCGTCGTTTCCCTCGCCGCGTGCTCGGATGGAGCGAGCGACGGCGACCCCGTCGACCCGGGCCCGTCGGCGACGGAGTGGACGACGTACGGCGGGAGCCTGTCGCGCACGTTCTACAACTCGGCCGCGACGGAGGTGACGCGCGAGAATGCGGCGAAGCTCGTGCCGCTCTGGCGCTTCACGACCGGTGCCGTCGTGACGGCCTCGCCGATCGTCGCCGATGTCGACCTTCCCGGCGAGGGCAGGACCCAGGTCGTCTACACGCCGTCGTGGGACGGTCACTTCTACGCGCTCCGGGGCGCGGACGGGACGCTCGTCTGGTCGCACCGCTTCAAGCCGCATCCGGGGGCCTCGTACCCGCAGGCTGCCTCCGCTTCGGTCGAGGTGATCGACGGCAGGCGCGTCGTGTTCGTCGGAAGCGGGATGACGATGCATTCGTTCGACGCCGCGACGGGTGAGCTCCTCTGGGAGTTCGACGCCGGCACCGGCTGCACGAACTGCGACTTCCTCGCCGAGCGGAACGAGATCCTCTCCTCGGCAGCGGTGTTCGAGGACGTCGTCTACTTCGGCATGGACGTCAACGACTTCGGCGACGGCAAGGGCGGGGTCTACGCCGTCGACGCGAAGGACGGCACGCTCGAGTGGTACTTCGACCTCGTCACGGGAGCGACGTGCCATCCCGATCCGTCCGACGCCGTGCGCCGCTTCGACGGCTACCACACGACCGACGAGCTCGGGCTTCCGTCGGACTTCTTCTCGACGCGCGAGGGATGCGATTTCGATCGCACCGGAATCGCTTGCGGCAACGTCTGGTCGTCGGTCGCGATCGATCCGGAGCGCCGGCTCCTCTACACCGCTTCGAGCAACTGCGACACCGATGACGACCCGGCGACGCGCGAGCCGCCGCTGATGCCGCCCTACGAGGAGGCGCTCTTCGCGCTGCACCTCGACACGGGCGCGCCCGCGTGGCGCTGGCGCCCGCGTGAGGTCGACAACGACGATCTCGCGATCGGCGCGGTGCCGAACCTCTTCGAGACCGAGATCGCGGGCGAGGCGCGCGAGGTCGTCGGCATCGGCGTCAAGGACGGTACCTACTACCTCCTCGATCGCGACGGCGTGAACGAGCTTACGGGCGCGATCGAGCCGTACTGGCAGACGAACACCGTCCCGGGCGGCGACTTCGGCGGCATCATCGCGAGTGCTTCGGTCGGCGAGGACAAGGTCTTCTTCAGCACCGCGATCGGGACCGACATCACGAACCCGCAGAAGCCGTCCGCGTGGGCGCTCGACGCGCGCACGGGCGGGGTCGTCTGGACGAACGCCGAAGCTCTCCCGAGCTACGCGCCGACGAGCGCGATCCCCGGCGTCGTCTTCATGGGCTCGATCGGCGGAGCGGTCTTCGTCTACGACAGCGACACGGGCAAGCTCTTGAACCGCCTTTCGGGCGTCGGACCGATGTCGTCCCCTGCGGTCGTGGTCGGAAACCGCGTCTTCTTCGGCTCCGGGACCGGTGCGCGCGGCGGCTCGCCGGCCGCGATCGCGTTCCAGACCTCCCTGATCCCCAGTCCGATCTCGGCGTTCTGCGTTTCTGGCAGCGAGGGCTGCCCGGAGCAGGGCACGTGCAACGACGGCAACCAGTGCACGACGGACGTACGCGACATGGGAGGCGCCTGCGTCAACGAGGCGCTCGAGGACGGCACCGAGTGCGCCGTCGGCGTGCTTCCCGGCGAGTGCCGCCAAGGCATCTGTCTCCTCGACGAGGTGATCTGCGACGACCAGAACCAGTGCACGGACGACATCGCGACGCAGAGCGGCTGCCGCTTCCAGATCATCGCGGACGGGACGCCGTGCGTGGTCCGCGACGACGCCGGCCAGTGCGTCGGCGGTGCGTGCGTTCCGCTCGCCGGCTAGGCTCTCGCCTCGGAGCCGGTGACCGAACCGTTCGTACCCGTCCTCGCTTCCGTACCCGCGAACCGCGCGAACGAGCTCCTCGCGCTTCTCGGCTCGATGGGGATCGAGGCGGAGTATCGCCCCGAGCAGGGCGGGGCGATCGTCGTGCGACCGCTCGACGAAGCGGGAGCGCGCCGCGTCCTCGCCGAAGCGGCTCCCGAGCGGGAGGAGAGGGAGCGCGACGTGCGGCCGCGCGAGCCCGCGCTCGTGTGGTCGCGGCGCGGTCTCGGAGCGCTCGTCGCGATCGCGGCCGCGTGCGTCGCCGTGTTCTGGAGCACGCATCTCCGCGGCCTCCCGAGCCGCGAGCGTCTCGTCGAGCATGGAGCGATCTCGTGGAGCCGCGTCGAAAGCGGTGAAACGTGGCGCCTTCTCGCCGCGATCTTCGTCCACTTCGACGGCGCGCACCTCCTCGCGAACCTGCTGACGCTCGCGCTCGTCGGGCCGCCGCTCGCGCACCTTCTCGGATCGGTTCGGTTCCTGGTCGTGTTCTTGACGTCGGGCTTCGTCGGGAACCTCGTGAGCCACGTCCTGAACCCGAGCGTCGGCCTGAAGGCCGGCGCTTCCGGAGCAGTCGCGGGCGTGCTCGGAGCGCTGGGCGGCCTGGCGCTCCGCCGCGACCGGCCCACGCGGTTCCGCCGCTGGCAGGTCCTCGGTGCGCTCGGCGCCGTCTACGCCATCCTCGTCGGAGCCGGGCCGGGCCGGGACAACCTCGCCCACGCCGCGGGGCTCCTGGGCGGTCTGGTCGCAGGGCTTCTCCTCGGCCGGTTCCTGCTCGTTCCGCAGGAGACCGCGACCGAGGGGACGGACGAACGCGGTGCTCCGCGGAGCAATTCCTCGCGCCCGGGCAGTGCAGATCCGGCCGGAATCGACCGATGAACCACCATGCCCAGGCCTTCGACCGCGCGGGCGACCGGACGACTCCGGACCGCTCTTGCACTCGCGGTCCTGGCCCTCATCGTCGGCTGGGTCGAGCTCCCGTTCCTGCTCGACCGAGCGATCGTCGTCGAGCGCGACGCGCTCTCCTCGATCCTCCCGATGCGCGCCTTCCTCGCACGCGCGCTCGCCGCGGGCGAGTGGCCGATGTGGAATCCCGCACCGGTTCTCGGAAAGCCGTTTCTCGCCGAATGGCAGACCGGGCTCTTCTATCCGCCGACCGCGCTTCTACTCGTTCCGCCGTTCTCGCGCGGCTTCAATCTTCTCTTCACGTTCCACTACGCGTGGAGCGCGCTCGGCGCGTTCCTCTGGCTCCGTGTCGTCGGCGTCACACGGCTCGGGGCGCTCCTCGGCGCGGTCGTGTGGAGCTGCGGCGGCGCGCTCGTCTCGCTCGGTCATCTCCTGAACCACCTGATGGCCGTCGCGTGGCTTCCCTGGGTGCTCTGGGCGTGGGCGCGACCGCACCGCGTCCGGCATCGCATCGTCGTAGCGGCGGCGATGCTGTCTTTCGCTCTCTTCACGGGAAGTCCCGAGATGACGCTCCTGATCGCGGGGCTGCTCGTCGTCACGAGCCGCGATCCTCGCTCGCTCCTGGTGCCGCCGCTCGCCGCCGGTCTCGCCGCGGCGCAGCTCGTTCCGGTGTGGGTCTACCTCGGCCAGACGGAGCGCGGTCTGCACGGCATGTCCGCGGCGAGCGTGATGGCGTACTCGACGTCGCTCGGACGTATCGCCGGCTTCGTCGATCCGAGCGCGGCGGACTCCACCGCGTTCCTGCCGACGCTCTACGTCGGCGTGGTGCCGGTCGCGCTCGCGCTCGCGGGACTGTGGCTCGCGCCGACGTCGCGGCGTCTCGCGGCGCTGCTCGTCGCGATCGTCTTGGTCGGCCTCGCGCTCGGAGCGAACGGCGGGCTGCTGCCGCTCCTGTACGAGTGGCTCCCCGGCGTCGAGCTCTTGCGCTACCCGGAGAAGCTTCTCGTCGGCGTGCACGCGCTGATTGCGTTCGGCGCCGCCTACGGGCTCGCTGAGGTCGGGCGGCGCCTGCCGGGGACGGCCGGCGTCGTCGCGGCGGCGCTGCTCGTCGCGATCGCGTGCGCGGATCTCATCCATGCGAACCGCGGCGTCCTGTTCACGCTGCCGCCGGCGAGCGTCTTCCAAGCGCCTCCGATCGCACGAGCGATGGAGGAGGACGCGCACGCCGCGGGCTCTTCGGCCGTCGAGCCGCCGCCGCGGTACTACGCGAACGCCGTGCACGGTCCGCGCGCTTCGTCTCCGGCGGAGGTCGCCGGTCTCGACCGCGCGATCCTCTTCGCTTCCACCGGCGAGCTCTACGGCCTCGGGAACGTCAACACGCCGGCTTCGCTCAATCTGGCGTCGCACGAGCGGCTGCAGATGGCGCTCGAGCGCGCTCCGCGGGACCGAGCGCTCGCCGTTCTCGCGGCGCTCGGCACGCGTTGGGTCACCTCCTTCTCTCCGATCGCCGAAGGCGACGGGATCCGCGAGGTCCCGTTGCCGAGGACGCGCTTCGGTGCCCGTCTCTACGAGCTGACCCGCGCTTCCGCGCACGCTTTCGTCGCGGAGCAGGTCACGGGCGCGGCGAGCGACCGCGCCGCGCTCGAGCGATTCGTCGCCTCCGCGGACGCGACCGGGTCACGCCTCGCGGTTCTCGAGGGAGTCGAAGGCGCGGCGGAGTACCGCGCACCGCGGCAGCGAGACGTCCGCTTCGTCGAGAGCGGACCGGACCATCTCGCCCTCGAGGTCGTGATCGACGCAGCCGGGCTCGTCATCGTGAACGACACCTACCTCCCCGGCTGGCGAGCGACGATCGACGGGAATCCGGCCGCGATCGAGCGGGTGAACGGGCTCGTGCGCGGCGTCTGGGTTCCCGCCGGCCGCCATCGCGTCGAGATGCGCTATCTCGCGCCCGGGCTCGCCGTCGGAAGCGCGATCTCCCTGTCGGTGCTGGCGGCGATCGGTCTCGTCCTGGCGATCGTGCCGCGCCGCGCGCGCGCGCGGCTCGCCCGGATCGGTCGTCCCGAACCCGCTCTCGCCGGAAGCTACCGCGAGCCGTAGCGCGACGAGCCGCTGCCGCAGCCGGCGCCCGAGCACCCGCGACGGACGCCGCTCGAATCCCAGGCCTGCGCCGCAACGGACAGCGGTGGAGCCGCGGGCGGGTCGGTCGAGATCGCGCGCGGAGCGGTCGACGACGCGGGGAGCGAGTGCACCGCCGGTCTCGCCGGAGCCGCGGAGCGCGACCGAGCCGTGGCACTCGCCGCAAGCGAACGCGCGGGCGCGCGCGCCGTGACGGTTCGCGCCGGAGCGCTCGCTGGAACGGGACGCGCTGGCGCAGTCGCGGCGACGGTGCGGGCATAGCTCGCCTTCGAAACGGCCCTCGGCGGGGTCAGATCCTCGGCGACGCGCACGGTCTCGACCGCGGCCGGAGCCTTCGGTGCAGCCGGAGGAGGCGTGCGCACGCGGGCCATCTGCACGTTCGGCCAGGTGTCGCCTCCTTCGCCGCGAAGCGCCCACTCGAGAAGCTTCCGCGTGTCGCCCCACATGTCGTTCGCCCCGAGGACGACGACGATCACCTCGCGATCACCGAGCGAAGCCGCACCGGCGAAGCAACGTCCTGCGGCGCGGGTGAAGCCGGTCTTGCCGATCACGGGGACGAAGTAGCCGCTGAGCAGCCGGTTCTTCGTGTGAAGAGAAACGGGCTTCGGCTTGCTGCCCTGGATCACGATCGAGCGCGACTTGGTCTCGACGACGCGGCGGAAGCCGGGCACGTCGAGCGCGTCGCGCAGGATCATGCCGAGGTCGCGTGCCGTCGAAAGGTGCTGCGAGTTCGGAAGGCCGGAAGGATTCCGGAACGTCGAGTTGCGAGCGCCCGCGCGCGCGGCGCGCGCGTTCATGCGAGCGGCAAACTGATCGACGGTCCCACCGAGACCCTCGGCGACGACGACGGCGCCGTCGTTCGCCGACTTGAGCATCAGAGCATAGAGGAGATCGCGCAGCGCGACGCGCTGGCCGGCGCGCAGGTAGAGCTTCGACGGCGCCTGCGACGCGGCATACGGGCTGACCTGCATCTCGTCGTCGAGACGTCCGCTCTCGAGAGCGATCATCGTCGTCAGGATCTTGGTCGTGCTCGCGGGCGCACGGCGCACGTCGGGATTCTTCGACCAGATCAGCTCGCCCGTCGCGGCGTCCATCAGGACGGCCGCCTGCGCCGTGACGTTCGGCGCAGCGGCTGCCGCCGCGTCGACCATCGCCAGGACACCGATCAGCGCCCAGCCCATCCGCCGTCCGCTACTCACCGCCACCCTTCCCCTCTCCACCTCCCGGCGCTCCGGCTCCCGGCGCTCCGGGACCCCAACTCTTATCCGACCTGACTTCCCTTGAAAAGTCGCAGGGCTGCCATCCTTGTCTGTTTGCCGGGGCGCCGATACAAAGTCCGGGTGGTGTGGGGTGTGCCGAGCAGGTGGTGGGGACGGATCGGCGCCGGCGGCGCCGCCCTGGTGGTCGGCCTTCTGATCGCCGGAGTCGAGGTCGGCCGCGGCCGGGAGTGGACCGACGCGGACTGGGGCCGCTATGGAGGCGAGACGTACACCTTCGTCGCCCCGGGCGACGCGCCCCCCGACCAGGTGCGGACCGTCATCGGGCAGATGGAGACGTACACGCCCACGACGGGCGACACGTTCTACGACATCGGCCGCTACTTCGACCTCGGGTACAACGAGATCGTCGCGGCGAATCCCGACAGCGACGTCTGGATCCCGGCGCAGGACGGCAAGGACATCCAGATCCCGCGTGAATGGGTCCTGCCCTGCTGCAACTTCGACGGGTTGATCGTCAACATCCCCGAGATGCGGGTGTACTACTACCCGAAGCGAGCGAAGGGCGCGCCGCGCACCGTGATCACCTATCCCGTCGGTCTCGGGCGAACCGACTGGAAGACGCCGACGGGCAAGTTCAAGATCACCGAGAAGACGAAGGACCCGACCTGGGTCATCCCCGAGTCGATCCGCCAGGAGCGCATCGCCGACAAGGGCTTCAGCGAGAAGTCGATTCCCGGTGGCAGCCCGGACAACCCGATGGGGCGCTACCGCATGCGCGTGTCGCTCGACATCTACTCGTTCCACGGAACCAACATCCCGTGGGGCGTCGGCATGTTCGTGAGCCACGGCTGCATCCGGTTCTACCCCGAAGACATCGAGCGGCTCTTCCCGACGGTGCCGACGGGAACGCCGGGCGAGTTCATCTACCAGACCGTCAAGGTCGGAACGAGGAACGACCGCATCTTCGTCGAGGTGCACGAGGACATCTACAGCATGCAGCCGGGCCGCTGGCGCACGACGATCAACGAGCTGCAAAAGCGCGGATTGCTCGACCGCGTCGACGAGGAGAAGCTGCACCAGGCCGTGTACGAATCGCGAGGCATCCCCGTCGACGTGACCCGGGAGACGCTTCCCCCGAGCACGAACGAGGCGGGAGGCCCCGGCATCCACCCGCTGCCCGCGACGCAGCTCGACGCCGACGACTCGTACCCCTCGCGCAACCGCCCCGCGACCGGCGGCTGAACGCACAGAGACCTCCGCGCGCTGCGCGCTCGGCCGAGCGGCAGCGAGCCGGGTGAGGAGGCGCAGCTTAGGCTTTGCCGCGTGGAGGAGAGGGGCGGCGCCCCTCTCCTGCGATCAGTGCGCGGCTGCTGCCTCTTCGAGCGGGCTCGGCGGCAGCGGGACGACGTTCGCCCGCTGTGCCCGCCAGCGGTGCAAGCCCTGGCGGATGTAGTCCGGGTTCATGTCGACGATCTGGCAGATGTTCTCGAACGAGAACAGCCAGCGCTTGTCGGTCGACATGATCCACTCGTACGACTCCGCGAAGAGCTGCTTCCCGCGCATGTCGTTCGTGTGGGCGTACTTCTGGAAGCAGTCGATCGCGTCCTCGAGAACCGCAAGCATCAGCCGGCGCTCGCGATCGAACCCGGCTTCCTTCCGGAAGAAGGAGAAGAACTGGCCGGGTAAGAGGACGTCCGGCTCGAAGAGTCCCCCCGTCCTATCCTGCATTGCGGCCCCCCGAGTTCGCATCATCCCTCCTGTCGTCCAACGCGTACCTCCACCCCTTCCACGGCCGCGTACCCCTCGTCCGCGGCATCCCCCGAGGCGGCGGACGCTAACGCGGCCCGCACGGCCCCGTGAAATGAATTCCCCTGTTTCCTACCATGAGAATGACTTATCTTCCATCGCAGGCACGCTTGCCTGCTTCGCGAAGCCGGTCCGACTGAGCTATACGCGACGCGAATTCGTCCCGAACTCGTCCGTCCGCAGCAACGAAGAAGAACAAGAAGAGGCAGCCATGGCCGAACAGTCCGCGTCAAGCAATCACTCCGCCGGAGGCGGAAGCCACATCGGAGCCATCGTCGGCTGGGGATCGATGGCGATCGCCACCATCGTGTTCATCTGGTTCATCATGACGCAGCTCGCGGTCGGATGGGAAGAACGCGGTGACGAAGCCCTGAGGCTGGTCAAGAAGTGGAAGGGTCCGGGGATGAGCTACAACCTCTCCGACCAGGCGATCGCGGTCGGCAACGACGCGCGCGCGAAGGGCCGCTTCATCGGCCAGTTCTCCTGGGCCGCGACGCAGGAGGAAGGTCCGCTCTACAAGGTCGAGCTGATCTGGAAGGAAGACAGCGTCACGAAGAAGGCAACCTGGGAGGTCAATCTCAAGGACGGCTCCGTGACGGCAAAGGGAGCCGACGCCGAAGCGTTCATGAAGCCCGTCGGCTAGTCCGCCCGACCGAAGGCGCGGACCCTCCGCGCGCGTAGCGCGCGGCCGAGCGGAGAGCGAGCGCACGAGTGGAGAAGGCGTGGCTTTGCGACGCCTTCGGCGAGGGGGCGGCGCCCCCTCGCTCAGTACGCGGTGTTCTCGACCAACCAGCGGACCTCGCGGTCCGCGCGCTCCCAGCCGTCGAGCAGCTCTTCCGCGCGTGTGACGCCGCTCTGGACGCGCGCACGCACCGGCTCGAGGACGATCGACTCGTTCTCTCCGCGGCCGTTGCGGCGATCCTGACGGCGGAGGCCCTCGATCGCGATCTCGACGAGGTCGCGCGCGAGGTCTCCGATGGTGTGACGCCGGAAGCGCGTCGCGAGGCCCTCTCGATGCACGCGATGGAGCGTCTCGACGCGCTCTTCGAACGACCAGCCCCTGATCAGATCGGACGCGCCCTCGAGGCAATCGTCGTCGTAGAGAAAGCCCTTGGCGATCGCGGAGAGGCCGAGCATCGTCTCCGGCGGTTGGCTGTCGACCGAGCGGAGCTCGATGTAGGTCTTGAGCCGCACCTCGGGAAACAGCGTCGAGAGGTGCAGCGCGAAGTCGCCGACGGTCGCACGTAGACCGCCCACGCCTTCCTTCCAGAACCGGCGGAAAGGCACGCCGGTCAGGTCCTGATAGTCGGAGCCGCGCTTCACGAAGTACATCGGCGCGTCGAGGGCCCAATCCATGTAGTCCTCGAAGCCGGCGTCGCGGGAGAAGAGGAACGGCAGCATGCCGCACCGCGCGGGATCGGTGTCGGTCCAGATGTGACCTCGGTACGAGAGGTAGCCCGTCGGACGCCCGTCACAGATCGGCGAGTTCGCGAAGATCGCGTTCAGGATCGGAGCGAGTCCGGTCGACACGCGCATCTTCTTCATCGCGTCGGCTTCGCTCGAGTAGTCGAGGTTCACCTGCACGGTCGCGGTCTGCTTCATCATGCGCTGACCGTAGCGGCCGACCTTCGTCATGTACGGCGCCATGATCCCGTAGCGCTTCTTCGGGACCCACTCGATCTCGTCGAGCGTCGACAGTGGCTGGATCCCGAGGCCGAGGATCTCGACGTCGAGCGAAGCCGTGATCTCCGTCATCTCGAAGACGTGCTCGTCGAGCTCCTCCTGCGCCTCGTGCAGCGTTTCGCACGCACGTCCGGAAAGCTCGATCTGCCCGCCGGGCTCGAGCGTGATCTCTCCGCTCGGTCGCGAGAGGGCGATGACCCGGCCGTTCTCTTCGATGGGCTCCCAGCCGAAGCGGTCGGCCATGCCGCGCAGGATCCGCTCGACGCCGCGCGGTCCGCTGAACGGGATCGCCGCACCCGTCGCGCGATCGACGGCGACCTTCTCGTACTCGGTGCCGATCCGCCATTCCTCGCGCGGCTTCGCGCCGCGGGCGAAGTGGTCGATGAGCTGGTCGACGCGCTCGATCGGCGCGGCATCGGGACCGGTCGGATCGGCGATGTAGTCGCTCATCGGAAGGGCTAGCCTTAAAGGGCCACCCAGGCCGAGACAAGAGCCATGGACCGCCGGAATCAGTTCTCGATGAGGACCAGGGTGCCGCTCGGAACCATGGCGTAGAACTCGCGGACGTCGGCGTTCCGGAGCGAGATGCAGCCGAACGTCCAGTCGACGCGGCTCTCGTTCAGGACCGGCTCGTCGGTTCCGTGGATGCCGATCTCGCCGCCGGGACCGTTCGAGACGCGGCCCTCCTGCAGGGCGAGCGCGTGCATCTCGCGGTCGCGGACGTTCGGGTAGCTCAGCAGGAGGAAGCGCTCCCAGCGCGGATGAACGCGCTTTCCGACGATCTGGTAGAGGCCGAGAGGCGTCTTCCGATCGCCCTCCTCCTCCTTGTCTCCATTGACCCGCCCGAAGGAGATGCCGTGGTACGTCCTCTTCCACTCACCCTTGCGGTAGACGGAGACCGTTCGGCAGCTCTGCTTCACGAGGACGAACCAGTCTTCCGAGCTCGCCCAGGAAAGCGGTGCGCTCTCGCGCGCGACCACCGGCGGCGCTTCCACCACGGGCTTCGTCGTCGCGACGCTGCAACCGACGAGCGCAAGCGCCGAAGCCAGAGCCAAGAGCCGTCCCGGATCCACCCGCCCCACGACCGCCGATTGTCGGACGTGAAGGCCCGAGTTGCAACGCCCGCGCGCTTCCCGTCCCCTGGAAAACTCTCGACCCGCAGCTAAAGGTGTTGCCGCGCCGCTCGAACGCGGCGTTGCGGAGGGAGCGCCGATGCCAGTCGATCAACAGGAGTTCCGAAGCCTCATGGGACACTTCGCGACCGGCGTCACGATCCTCACGACGCACGACGGAGAGGGTACCCTCCACGGGCTGACCGCGAACGCGATCTGCTCGGTCTCGCTCGTTCCGCCTCTCCTCCTCTGCTGCATCGACAAGGGTGCGGAGAGCTATCCGAGCTTCGCCGCTTCCGGCGTCTTCACCGTCAACATCCTGAGCAGCGAGCAGGAGACTCTCTCGCGGCGCTTCGCCAAGTCGGGAGGCGCGAAGTTCGACGGCGTCGGCTATCGACTCGGCCGGAACGGCGCGCCGATCCTGAACGACGTGCTCGCGCACGCCGAATGCGAGGTGCGCCACGCGTTCGACGCGGGAGACCACACGATCTACCTCGGCGAGCCGCTCGAGATCGCGATGCGCGACCAGACCGACCCCTTGCTTTTCTTCCGCGGAGGCTACCGGAACATCCGCGCATGAGGACGTGGCTCCGCGCGTCCGCGGCGCTCGCCCTTCTCCTCGGCGTCGCCGCTTGCACCTCGAGCACGGACTCGGGGAACGGTGCGTTCCGGGTCGGCTTGCTCACGCCCGGACCGATCAGCGACGGCGGCTGGAACGCGAGCGCATACGAGGGCCTGCAGAAGATCGCGAGCGAGCTCGGCGCGGAGATCAGCAACGTCCAGGTCTCGACGCCTGCCGAGTTCGAGCAGGGCTTCCGCGACTACGCGCAGCAGGGCTACGCGCTCGTCTTCGGGCACGGGTTCGAGTTCCAGGATCCGGCGCTGCGCGTCGGTTCCGAATTCCCCGAGACGGCTTTCGTCGTCAGCTCGGGAAGCGTGTCCGCGAAGAACGTGGCCTCGCTCCGCTTCCACCTCGATCAGGCGACGTACCTCGCCGGCATCCTCGCCGCGTCCCTCTCGAAGACCGGACGCGCCGGCTGCGTCGGCGGCATCGAGCTCCCCGTGATCCAGGCGACCTTCGACGGGTTCGTCGCGGGTGCTGCGAGCGTCAAGCCGGACTTCGTCGTCGCGACCGCCTACACCGGCAGCTTCGAGGACGTCGCGGCGGCGCGCGCGGCGACCGACGCGATGATCGCGCAGGGCGCCGACCTCGTGCTGCACAACGCGGACGCGGCCGGCCTCGGCGTGTTCCAGGCGGCGACCGCGCACGGGATTCTCGCCTTCGGCTCGAACCGCGACCAGAGCGAGGCCGCTCCGGACACCGTCCTCGCGAGCGCCGTGATCTCGATCCCCGAGGCGTTCCTGCAGGTCGCGCGCGAGGTGAAGGAGAAGCGCTTCCAGGGCCGCGTGATCGAGGAAGGGCTCGCGAACGGAACGATCTCGCTCGTCATGAATCCCCGCCTGGCCTCGCGCGTCCCGCCCGAGGTAAAGGCGAAAGTGACCGAAGCCGAAGAGAAGATCCGCCGCGGTGAGCTGCAGGTGAAGACGAAATGAGCGCGAACACCGCCCTCGCGATCGTGATCCTGGCCGCCGGCCAGGGGACGCGCATGAAGTCCCGTCACGCCAAGGTCCTGCACCGGCTCGGCGGACGGCCGCTCGTCTGCCACGTCCTCGAGAGCTGCCGCGGGCTCGCGGCGAAGCGGACCGTCGTCGTCGTCGGACACCAGGCCGACGCGGTGGAAGCCGCGTGCAAGGGCTACGGGGCCGAGTTCGCGCTGCAGCGCGAGCAGCGCGGCACGGGCCACGCCGCGATGGCGGCGCGCGACGCGGCGCTCGCCGGATTCCGCGGCGACGTCGTCATCCTGTACGGCGACGTCCCGCTCCTCACGGAGCCGACGCTGCGGCGGCTCCTCGGGCGCCATCGCGACACCGGCTCGACCGTGAGCCTGCTCACGACGGTCGTCGACGAGCCGTTCGGTTACGGCCGCATCGTCCGCGACGGCGCCGGCCGGCTCGAGCGCATCGTCGAGCAAAGGGACGCCTCCGAGGCGGAGCGCGCGATCACCGAGGTGAATCCGGGCATCTACTGCGTGAAGTCGGAGTTCCTCTTTCCGACGCTCGACCGGCTACGTCCGACGAACGACCAGGGCGAGCTCTACCTCACCGACGTCGTCGGGCTCGCGGTCTGCGAGGGGCTCCCCGTCGCGACGGAGCCGGTCGATCCGCACGAGGTCGCCGGCATCAACTCGCGTGCGGATCTCGCCGCGCTCGAGGAGACGCTCCGGAGAGTGCTCGTCCGCCGCCACATGGACGCGGGCGTCACCTTCCTCGACCCGGGCACGGCGTGGATCGAGGCGGACGTCACGATCGGCGCGGACACGACCGTCGGCCCGATGGTCCAGATCCGCGGCAAGACCCGCATCGGCAGCGACTGCCAGATCGACGGCAACGCGTTCCTCGTCGACGCGGAGGTCGCCGACCGCGTCCACCTGCGCTCGAACGTCGTCTTGAGCGAATGCTCGGTCGCGGAAGGCTCGATCATCGGACCGTTCTCGCATCTCCGTCCCGGCGCCGATCTCGGGCCGGACGTGCACGTCGGGAACTTCGTCGAGGTGAAGAAGTCGACGATCGGCGCCAACACCAAGGCGAACCACCTGGCGTACATCGGCGACGCGACGATCGGCCGCGACACGAACATCGGCGCCGGCACGATCACCTGCAACTACGACGGCTTCGCGAAGCACCGCACGACGATCGGCGACCGCGTGCAGATCGGCAGCGACAGCCAGCTCGTCGCCCCGGTCGAGATCGGAGACGACGCCTACGTCGCCACCGGCACGACCGTCCGCCACGACGTCGAGCCGGGCGCCCTGGCGTTCAACCCGAAGCCGGACCAGCGCCGGCCCGGCTGGGTCGAGGGCTTTCGCCAGCGCAGAGCGAAGAAGAAGGCCTGAAGCCGGGCGCACGCCGCCCGCCTTAAGATCCTCCTTGCTCGGGTCGATTTTCCGAGAGTAGGCTTGCGAGCCGCGCCCGGGGGTAGGGCGCCGGGAGCAAAATCATGTGCGGAATCATGGGCTACATCGGCGACCGCGAGGCGAGCCGCATCCTGGTCGACGGCCTGCGTCGCCTCGAGTACCGGGGCTACGATTCGGCCGGGGTCGCGACCCTCGTCAACGGGCACATCGAGGTCCGGCGGACGGTCGGTAAGCTCGACAACCTCGAGAAGCTCCTCGCGACGAGCCCGCTCGACGGCACGATCGGCATCGGCCACACGCGCTGGGCGACGCACGGTCCGCCCTCCGAGCAGAACGCCCATCCGCACCGCGCCGGGCAGGTCGTCGTCATCCACAACGGCATCATCGAGAACTACCTCGAGCTGAAGGAGGCGCTGGTCGCGAAGGGCCGCACCTTCCATTCCGAGACGGACACCGAGGTCATCTCGCAGCTCATCGACGAGCACATGAGCCAGGGCCTCGACTTCCTGGCCGCGGCGCGCGCCGCGGTGAAGCAGCTCGAGGGCTCGTTCGCGATCGTCGTCTTCTGCGACGGCGACAAGTCACGGCTCCTGACGGCGAAGACGGCGACGCCGATCGTCATCGGGCTCGGCGAGGGCGAGAACTTCGTCGCCTCGGACATCCCGGCGATCCTCGACCACACGCGCCAGGTCCTCTTCCTCGAGGACGGCGAGATGGCCGAGGTCACGCGCCAGGGCGTGAACGTGTCGACGTTCGACGGCGAACCGGTGGAGCGCGAGCCGCGCCGGATCACGTGGGATCCGATCACGGCGCAGAAGGGCGGCTTCAAGCACTTCCTCCTGAAGGAGATCCACGAGCAGCCGCAGGCGCTGATCGACACGATGCTCGGCCGCATCCGTCAGGAAGAGGGCGACGTGTGGCTGCCGGAGCTCGATCAGCTCGGCACGGAGTGGTCGAACATCCGCCGCATCTATCTCACCGCATGCGGCACGGCGTGGCACGCGTGCCTCGTCGGGAAGTTCATCCTCGAGGAGATGGCGCGCATTCCCGTCGACGTCGACTATGCGAGCGAGCTCCGCTACCGGAAGCCGATCTTCGGCCCGGACACGATGCTGGTCGCCGTGTCGCAGTCGGGCGAGACCGCCGACACCCTCGCTGCCGTCGAAGAAGCTGCCGCGGCCGGCTCGAAGGTCCTCTCGATCTGCAACGTGCTCGACGCTTCGATTCCGCGCCGTTCGCGCGCGGTCTTGTACACGCACGCCGGACCCGAGATCTCGGTCGCGAGCACGAAGGCGTTCACGACGCAGCTCACGGCGCTCTACCTGCTGTCGCTGCACGTCGGCCGCCAGCTCGGCCGCCTCGACGAGGCCCGCGGACGCGCTCTCGTGCACGACCTCGTCAACATCCCGAGCCTGATCCAGGAGACGCTGACGCGCGGGAAGCAGCTCGAGAAGATCGCGAAGAAGTACGGACACGCCTCGGACTTCCTCTACCTCGGACGCGGCATCAACTACCCGATCGCGCTCGAGGGCGCGCTCAAGCTGAAGGAGATCTCGTACATCCACGCCGAAGGCTACCCGGCGGGCGAGATGAAGCACGGCCCGATCGCGCTGATCGACGAGGAGCTGCCGGTCGTCGTGCTCCTGCCGCGCGACCCGATGTACGCGAAGACGCTCTCGAACCTGAAGGAGGTCGAGGCGCGCGGCGGACGGATCATCGCGATCACGGACGCGCCGACGCCGGATCTCGAGGAGATCGCCTGGGAGGTGGTCACGATCCCCCGGGCGAACCACATGCTCGCGCCGATCCTGCTCTCGATCCCGCTGCAGATGCTCGCGTACTACGTCGCGTGCTACCGCGGCACGGACGTCGACCAGCCGCGAAACCTCGCGAAGAGCGTCACGGTCGAGTAGGCACCGTCGGTCCGGAGCCTCGCCGCGGCGGTTTGCCCGAGGCTCGCCGGCGTGCGAGGCGTCCGCATGCTCGCGGCGAAGCCGATCCTGCTCGCTGCGCTCGTCGTCGCCGCCGTCGGCTTCGCCGTCCTTCTCGCGAGCGACTCCCGCCGCTCGCGCTCGAGGAACGAGCCCGGAACGCCGTCCGGCGAGGGGCTCCTCCTCGGATTCGTCACGAACTTCTTCGACACGCTCGGGATCGGGTCGTTCGCGCCGACGACCTCGTATCTGAAGCTCCGCGGCGGCGTCGCCGACGAGCGGATCCCGGGAACGCTGAACGTCGGCCACACGCTGCCGTCGATCGCGCAGGCGCTGATCTTCATCGTCGTGGTCGAAGTCGAGCCGGTGACGCTCGTCGCGATGATCGCCGCGGCGGTCCTCGGCGCGTGGCTCGGCGCCGCGACGGTGTCCCGCTGGCCGCGTCGCCGGATCCAGGCGGGAATGGGCTGCGCGCTCGCCGTCGCGGTCGCGGTGATGCTCGCGACGAACCTCGATCTGCTTCCGCTCGGCGGCGACGGTCTCGGCCTCGGCGGCGGGTGGCTCCTCGTAGCGGTCGCGGCGAACTTCGTGCTCGGTGCCTTGATGACGCTCGGGATCGGGCTCTACGCGCCGTGCATGATCCTCGTGAGCCTGCTCGGCATGAGCCCGCGCGCGGCGTTCCCGATCATGATGGGCTCGTGCGCGTTCCTGATGCCGGTCGCGGGCGCGCGGTTCGTCCGCGCCGGTGCGTACGACGTGCGCACGGCGGTCGGACTCGCGCTCGGCGGCATCCCGGGAGTGCTCCTCGCCGGGCTCGTCGTCGAGTCGCTGCCGCTCGCCGCGGTGCGGTGGCTCGTGGTCGTCGTCGCCGCCTACGCGGCGATCGTGATGCTCCGCTCCGCGCGCGCGGGCGAGTGAGCCCGACGACCCGCGCCTACGACGGATACTCGTCGTGACGGGGGAGGGTGTCGGTGATCTCGAACCACTCCGCCCTCGAGCCGACGAAGATGTGACCGTCGGGACGCCGACCCGGTTCGTCGTCGAACGTACCGACCGCGACCCACACCGCGTCCGGTACCGCCGCGAAGAAGAACTGCAGGCTCGAGCCGCACTCGCCGCAGAACGTCCGCGTCACCGGCTCCGACGAGCGGAAGCTCCGCACCTTGTCCTCGCCGCGCGTGAAGCGAAACGCCACGCGCGGCACCTGCCCGTAGGTCGAGAAGGCGGCGCCGTGCTGCTTCCGGCACATCGAGCAGTGGCAGTGGTGCATCTCCTCGAGCGGCGACGCGATCTCGTACGCGACGCCGCCGCAGAGGCAGCTCCCGCGGATCATGGGAGCGACGGCTGGACCGTCACCGCGCACGTCCCGAAGTGGCCGGATTGGGCCGTTGCGACGATGAACGCCTCGCCCGCCGAGACCAGCGTCAAGCGACCTGGATTGAAGTCCGCATCGACGTCCGCGATCTCCGGATTCGTCGAGTACCAGTGCGCTTCCTCGGTCACCTCGGTCTCGACGCCGCCTTCGTGGATCGCGAACGCTCGGAGCTGCTTGCCGTTGCCCGCGGGGAGGCCCTTCGGAACCCGCTCGTCGACCTCGGAAGGCACGACCTTGAGGCCGATGACTGCCCCGATCACCGACACCGAAGCGAACCCCGTGAGGCCGTCGCAATCGGCGCGGACCACCGTCGAGCCGCCGTTCTGGTGCCCGGTGACGCCGCCCTTCTTGGGCAGCTCGTTGTCGACGGAGGCGACGGCCGGATCGTCCGTCGACCACTCGCAATTGTCGCTGATGTTGCGCTGATTGCCGTTCGCAAGCGTGGCGCGCGCCTTGTAGGCGACGGTCCCGCCGACCTCGACAACGCCGTCGTTCCCCTGCTCGACGACGACGAAGATGGGTTCCGAGCCCGGATCGGGATCGGGGTCCGGATCGGGATCCGGGTCGGGATCCGGATCGTCGTCGACGACCTGGACGAGGAGATCCGTGTCGGGCGTCGCGATCTTCGTGATCGGCTCGACGGCCCGGAACGTCGTCGACCCGAGCTTCACCCCGAGCACCTCGCCGCGCTCGAGACGCGTCTCACCTTCGGGTGGAGGCTGGCCGTTTCCGATGCGGGCGATCGTCGTGTCCTTCACGGACCAGTCGACGACCTCCGCGAGGTTGCTCGTCTCGAGGCCGCTCGAGAGCTTGCCGATCGCGCTCGCGGAGCGGTCGTCCCCGACGTCGACGCGGAAGGGCTTAGGCGTGATGCGGAGCGAGACCATCGTTCCCGCGACGGTCACGCGCGTGCTCGCCTCGAAGTCGGTCTTCGGCTCGATCGCGGTGACGGTCGCCGTTCCGTTGACGAGCCCGGTCAGGCGGCCCGACTCGTCGACCTCGACGATGCCCTCGGGCTCGACGGTCCACTCGACGTTGTTCGAGACGTTGCTGCGCGTGTCGTCGTCGCGGTGCACGTAGGCGCGGAGAGGAAGCTCCATGTCGAGCCCGAGGACCGCGTTCTCCGGCTCGACGGTCAGGTCGACGACGCGCCCGCGAACCACGAGGTTGTCGGTCGCCGTGGAGCGAACGCCGGTCACCGGATCGCGCGCGCGCAGGGTCGTCGTGCCGGGCTCGAGGCCTTCGACGAGCCCGATGTCGTCCTCGTCGTTGCCGACGCGCGCCACGTCCGAGTCGCCGACCGACCACACGACCTTCTTGCGGAGATCGCCGGTCTTCTTGCCGCTCGATAGAACGCCGAGCACCGTCGCGTTGCGCGAATCGCCCGCGTTGACGTTCGGCGGATCGGGCGTGACCTCGAGGCCCTTCAGGGTGCCCGCGACCGTGATGCGGAGACCTCGGCCCTTCGTGTCGAGCTCGCGCTCCTCGTGGCGGGCGTGCACCGTGACGACGCCGTCGCGCAGCGCCTTCACGTGGCCGGCTTCGTCGCCGTCGGCCTCGAGCTCGATGATGCCCGAAGGTGTCGCGGTGAACGTCAAGCCGTCGCGAATCCGCGACGTCTCGCCGTTCACGCCGCCGTGGAAGCCGAGCACGCGGAGATCGATCTCCATGTTGCGGCCGAGGACCTCGCCCTTCGACTCGAAGCCGATGCGCGTGATCGGCTTCAGCACGAACGTCAACCCGTCGGTGTTGGAGAGGCCGGTCGCTTGGTGGTGCGCCGTGATCAGCGTCGTGCCGAGAGCGCGCGGGACGACCATCCAGGTCCCGTCGGTGCGACGCTGCAGCCGGGCGACGTCGCGATTGCTCGACGACCAGACGACCTCGGAGGTGACGTTCTTCTGGTAGCCGCTCTCGTGCACGAGGCGCGCTTCGACGAGAGTCGGCCGGTCGATCTCGAGCTTCTTCGCGGTCGGCCGCGTGACGAGACGCACGACGGCGCCGGGATCGATGAAGAGCGGCGTGCTCGCGACGCGTCCGGAGATCCGCGCCTGCACCTCGACGCGGCCGGGCGCTCGCGTGCGGACCTGGGCGATCTGGCCGCGGACGAGCTGGGCGAGGGCGGTGTCGCTGACCGACCAGAGCGCCTGGTTCGTGACGTTCCGGGTCGTGCCGTCGCTGAGCTGGACGATCGCCTTGAACTGGATCGTCTGGTTCGGGGGGACCGTCTTCCGAGCAGGGCGGACCGAGACCGAGCGGATAGAGACGGACTCCGCCTGCGGCGGCGTCGCGACCAGGACGGCCACGCCCAAGACGAGCCCCGCGGCCAAGAGACCGAGAGCTGCCCGCGCCGGACGGATGGCCCGCCGCAGCGCCTACCGCGTCCCGTACGTCGTGATCGCTCTCCCCTCGCGCGGAATCGCGCCGGGGGAAATCGAGCAATGCCGATGCCACCAGCGCCCCAGGTCGGCTCGGGAACTCGTCGCAGGTACAGTGCAGGGACGCAACGTCCGGCAAGTCCGCAAGCGGACCAGGCGACTGCTTGCGCGACCGCCGGCCGAGCAGGGGTCAGGGAATGACGCCCGACTCCTTCAGCGAGCCGATCTTCTCCCAGTCGTAGCCGAGCTCGAGGAGGACCTCCTCGGTGTGCTGACCGAGCTCCGGGGCACTCCGGCCCGGCTCGCCCGGCGTCCCGAGGAAGTCGACCGGCGTCGCGAGCTGCTCGGGGCGCCCGCCCACCGCGTCGAAGGGAACGACGCCGCCCGAGGCGCGTGCTTGTACGTCGTCGGCGACCTCGTTCGCGTCCTGGACCGGGGCCCACCAGACGTTCTCGCGCGCGAAGATCGCGGCCCACTCGTCGCGCGAGCGGCGTGCGAGCGCCTCGTCGAGGACGCCCACGAGCCACGGTCCGTTCTCGCGACGCGCAACGATGTTCGCGCTGCGTGGATCGTCGAGCAAGTCGGGCCGCTCGATCGCACGACAGACGTCGGGCCAGTGGCGATCGGCCTGGAGGCCGATCAGCCAGATCCACTTTCCGCAGCCGCAGCGATACGCGTTCGCGATCGGGTTCGGCGCGCCTTCGCGCGTGCCCGGCGGAGCGACGTATCCGAAGCGGAGCTTCGTCGCGACGTCCCAGCCGACGACGTACATGCCCGTGCGGAGGAGCGACGTGACGACGTGCTGCCCGCGGCCCGTGCGCCCGCGCGCGACGAGCGCCGCGCAGATTGCCGAGGCCGCGGCGATCGCGGTCGTGTGATCGCCCATGCCGCCGCGCTGCACCGGCGGGACGCCTCCCTCCGGCGTGATCATCGCCGCGACGCCGGCGCGCGCCCAGAACGCGCCGATGTCATACGCGGGCCGATCGCGATCGGGACCCGTCACGCCGTAGCCGGTGACGGAGCCGTAGACGAGTCGCGGGTTCCGCGCCGAGAGCGTCTCCCAGTCGAGGCCCATCCGCTCGAGCGCACCGGGCCGCAGGTTCGAGACGAAGACGTCTGCGCGATCGATGAGAGCGCGCGCGATCTCGCGCGCCTCCTCGCGCTTCAGGTCGAGCACGACCGAGCGCTTGCCGCGGTTGTCGAGCTCGAACGGCGGGTTGTAGGGCACGTCGATCCCGACGGCGGAGAGGAAGATCCCGCGCATCGGATCGCCGCCGTCCGGCGGCTCGAGCTTGACGACGTCCGCGCCCCAGTCCGCGAGGATCCCGCTCGCAGCCGGCCCGGCGACGAAGAAGCCGATCTCGACGACCTTGATCCCCTCGAGTGGCCCCGCCATGGGCGCGATCCTCGGCGAATCCCTGCGGGAAGGCAACGCTGCTTGCGTCGCCGGACGAGCCGGGGCTACGCTTTTCGTCCATGCCAGGGCCGCTCCCCGAGGACGCCGCCGGAGCCGAAGAGCAGGAGGGCTCGGTCGCCACGATCGAGGAGGCGATCGCCGAGTACCGCGCCGGCCGGATGGTCATCGTCATGGACGACGAGGATCGCGAGAACGAGGGCGATCTCTGCATGGCCGCGGAGAAGGTCTCTCCCGAAGCGATCAACTTCATGGCCCGGGAAGGCCGCGGGCTGATCTGCCTTCCGGTGACGGGCCAGAAGCTCGCCGAGCTCGGCCTGCCGATGATGGTCGCCGAGAACACGGCCCCGCTCGGTACCGCGTTCACGGTCTCGATCGACGCGCGCGCGGGCATCGGCTCGGGCGTCTCGGCGGCGGACCGGGCGCGAACGATCCTGACCGCGATCCGCGACGACGCGCAGCCGAGCGACATCCGCACGCCCGGCCACATCTTCCCGCTCCGTGCACGCGACGGCGGCGTGCTCGTCCGCACCGGGCAGACCGAGGCATCGGTCGATCTCGCGCGGCTCGCGGGGCTCAAGCCGGCCGGCGTGATCTGCGAGATCATGAAGACGGACGGGTCGATGGCGCGCCTCGCCGACCTCAAGAAGTTCGCGGCGAGGCACGCCCTGAAGCTCGTGACGATCGCGGATCTGATCCAGTACCGCCTCCGGCACGACTCGCTCGTGCACCGCGTCGCCGAAGCGCGCCTCTCGAGCCGCTACGGCGGCGAATTCCGCGCGTGCGTGTACCGGAACGACATCGACGGCGGCGAGCACCTGGCGCTCGTGAAGGGCGACATCCGCGCCGACGAGCCGACGCTCGTGCGCGCGCACGCCGAGTATCTCCCGGGCGACGTCTTCTCGGCTGTCAAGCGAAACACGGGCGAGCTCCTTCACCGCGCGATGCAGAGGATTGCGAGCGAGGGCAAGGGCGTCGTGCTCTACCTGAAGCGAGAGCCCGGCTCCGAGATGTTCGCGGCGCGCGGCGACGCCTCGACGCGCGACGAGGAGAGCGACGAGGCCCGCCCGAGTACGATGTCGTCGGCTCGCTTGAAGGAGTTCCGAGAGTACGGAATCGGTGCGCAGATCCTGCGCGATCTCGGCGTCGGCAAGATCCGTCTCCTCAGCAACTACCGGCGGCGGCTGGTCAGCCTGCCGGGGTACGGCCTCGAGATCGTCGAGACGGTTCCGCTGAACGTCGCGGCGCCCGAGGAGGCAAGCGCCGACCGAAGCGAAGCGCCCGCGGCGAAGGCGCGCGGCTGAGAGCTTGTGAATCAATCCCCGGACCGAGCCGGAAGGTCGAGGCGCCCCGCCTGCAAGGCGCGACGACGAGTCATAGCCGTAGGCTCTGCCGAGGAGGAGCAACGCAGCAGGCGGGGATACATCGGCCTTCCGGCGACGGGAGGGGATTGATTCACAGACTCTGAGCTCAGCTCCCGCGCTTCGGGAAGAACTCGAGGCCGATCAGGAAGAAGTTCGTGTTGAGACCCCGGTTCGGCTCCTTCAAGCCGGCGTTGGAGATGTGCCGGATGTCCCACTGGAACGTGAGCGCGACCGTGTCCGTGATGAACGTGTGCAGCCCGACGCCGACGAACGAAGCGAATTCGAAGGGACCGCCGAGATCCTGACCCTGGAGCCCCGTGTACATCGCGCCGACGCCGCCGATCCCGTACGGCACGAAGCGCTGTCCTGCGTCGTAGTCGAGCTTGAGGACGATCGGGCTGACGCCGACCTCGATCGCGTCCTGTCCGTCGGTCACCGCCGCGATCCAGCCCTCGACGACCCAGCGAAGCTCGATGTCGTGCTCGTGCAGGGGCTCGTCGATGATCTCGGGAAAAAGCCAGGCGGCGCGGCCATAGAGCGGAACGAGTTGAATGTTGTCGCGCGAAGACGGTCCCCATCCAGCGAGGAAGCCGATCTCCTGGACACCGGTCCGGTCTCCGGCATGCGCGGGCACGCCGATGAGGCACAGGGCGAGGGCGAGGCTCGAGATCGAAGCAATGAGACCGGAAAAACGCGGCATGCTATCCTCGGGGGAAAAATGAGCGCTCCGGACCTACCCCGAGACCTCCCACCCCGCAACCGCCATGGCGCTCGTCGACTCCGCTGCGCGATCGCCTGCGCGGCCCTGAGCGCCGCGATCGCGCTCTTCGCGAAGGCGGCCCCCGGGGCCGACCCGGTCGTGAAGCTCGGTGGCTCGGTCGAGGACACCCCCGCGGGCGGGATCGTGGTGCGAGCGATCCTGAAGATCGCCGCCGGCTACCACATCAATGCGCACGAGCCCGACGACCCGTATCTGATCCCGACCGTCCTCACGCTCACCGCGGACGGCGCCGATCTGTCGGAGCCGGAGTATCCGCCGCCGGAATCGCAGGAGTTCGGATTCGCGCCCGGGAAGAAGCTTCTCGTCTACGACGGTGAGATCGCAATCGTCGCCCGCGCGGACGGGCGCCCTGAGAGCGCAGTGCACGCGAAGGTACGCTACCAGGCCTGCACCGAGGAGAAGTGCCTGCCTCCGGCGACGGTCGAGGCGTTCCTGACCGGGCCCCGTCCCGCCGAGGCCGCCGTACTCCCGCCGGCCGGCGGCGGCGAGACGTCGTGGCTCAGCCGGTGGCTCACGGGAGCGAGCCTCCCCGCGGCGATCGGGATGACCCTGCTCCTCGGGCTGACGCTGAACCTCACGCCGTGCGTGTATCCGCTGATCTCGGTCACGATCGGGTTCTTCGGTCGGCAGACGGACACCCAGGCACGCCGCCCGTGGCCGCTCGCGATCGCGTACGTGATCGGGATCACGCTGAGCTTCGCGATCCTCGGCGTCACCGCCTCGCTCGCCGGCGGTCTCTTCGGCGCACCGCTGCAGCATCCGGTCGTGCTCGTCCTCATGGCAATTTTGATGCTGACGCTCGCGGCGTCGAGCTTCGGATCGTTCGAGATCCGCGCTCCTTCGGCGCTGCTCGCGCGCTTCGGCGGCTCCGCCACGGGAGTCGGCGGAGCACTCCTCATGGGGCTCACGATGGGCGTCGTCGCGGCGCCGTGCATCGGCCCGGTCGTGCTCGGGCTCTTGGTCTACGTCGCCTCGGAGCGCGACGTGTGGAAGGGCCTCGCGCTCTTCCTCGCGATGGGCTTCGGCATGGGGTTTCCCTACGTCTTCCTCGCGACCGCGGCGGGCTCGCTCGTGCGATTGCCGCGCGCCGGCGAGTGGCTCCGCTGGATGAATCGTCTCTTCGGCGTCCTGCTCCTCGGGATGGCGATCTACTTCGTTTCGCCGCTTCTCTCCGAGTCCGTGACCCGCATCCTCGTGCCGCTCTTCATCGGAGCGGCCGGTCTCTACCTGGGCTTTCTCGAGCCCTCCGGGCAACGTCTCCGTGCCTTCACGTTCGGGCGCCGCGCCGCGGGCGCGTGCGCGATCGCCTTCGCCGCCTGGATCGGCCTCCTGCCGGCGCAGGCGGGATCCGGGATCCGCTGGGAGCCGCTCTCGGCGAGCTCACTCGACCGCGCGATCGCGGCGCAGCGTCCGGCGGTCGTCGAGTTCTCGGCCGAGTGGTGTCTCCCCTGCGTCGAGATGGAGCACTCGACGTTCACCGATCCGGGCGTGCTGCAGGAAGCGGAGCGCTTCTCGATGCTGCAGGCGGACGTCACCGAGTCGAGCCCCGCGAACGACATGCTGCTCGAGCAGTTCGGCGTTCTCGGAGTGCCGACGATCATCTTCTACGACGAGACGGGCCGTGAGGTGGACCGCGCCGTCGGCTTCGTCTCGGCGATGGATTTCCGTGCGATGCTCGCACGGATCGGCTCGCGCGTTCCGGGCCGCGCTCCTCGAGACGACGGAGACGGCGGCGAAGACGATCTGCCCGGCGATGGGAGCGGCAGTCCGCAGATGGCTCACCCCGACTCGGGAAACAGGGTCGGAACGTAGTAGCCGGCGAACGGCGTGTAGTCGCCGCGCACCATGTAGGTGCAGAGCGAATGTACCTCGAAGCCGGTCTCGTACAGCGCCGCGAGGAGATCGCCCTGACGTGCGGGCACGAGCAATCGGATGTCCGTGCGCGCAGGCAGGTCGCGCGTCGCGCGGTCGATCAGGTCGAGCATCGCCTCGAGGTCGCGGCTCACCGCGGGTCCGAGAACGGCGACGCCGCCGCGTACGAGACGCCCGAGGCTGCCGTGCAGCGTCCCGTCGCCCGAAAGCAGCACGTCGCCCATTCGCAGCAGGAGCTCGTGGTCCTTTCGCCGCTCGATGCCGAGAAGCTCGCGCTCGAGCCCGACGACCTGGTCGAGATCGGAGGGCCGCGCGCGCCGCGCAGGAGCAGCCGTCCCCAGCTGCGGCCGCGAGCGGAAGCTGCCACGCACCAGCGTCTCGCGCCCGACGAACCCGACCCGTCCGTAGAGGCAGAACGAAGCCTCGTTGAAGGCGTCCTGGATGAGCCGCAGCGAGCGGACGCCGGCGCGATCGGAGCGTGCGCAGATCTCCTCCATCAGGGCCCGGCCGAAGCCCGCGCCCTGGTAGCCCGGATCGATCGTGATCGGCCCGACGCCCGCGGTCGCGCCCCGGACGTGCAGGAAGCCGCTGCCGACCACGCGTCCCGCCGCGGTGACCACGAGGCAGTGCTCGGGATCGAGTGCTCGATAGGCCTCCGCGATCACCGCGCCGACCGCGGTATCCGCGACGACCGGCCCGAAGCCGCGCCGGCGATACATCTCGTTGAACGCGCTGCGGAAGATCGTCGCGACACGAGCGACGTCGCCCGGCTCGAGGGCGCGGACTTCTGCTTCGGCGTGGCGGCGCACCCTCACCTCGGCGGTTCACCTCGCACGCTCTTCCTATAACATCCCCCGTCGGGAGCCCGACCATGCTGGGCGAGTTCTACTTCGTCGATCCACGGCTCGATCTCGTGCCGAGCGAGCACCTCGCGAGCGACGGGATCGACGAAGCTTTCGCGGCGGCGCTCGCGGAACGTCCGGGGTGGAGCCGGGGCCGGGTTGCTCTCCTCGAAGA